>JBGCGA010000014.1:0-14144 GCA_045110285.1 Crocinitomicaceae bacterium
AGAGCTGACTGATCGGTAATTGCCACTAACTTCTCACCTCTTTCCGTTAATACAACTTTGTACAATTCTTTGTCAAGTTGAAGTGGCGTTTTTGCAAATGTAATTTTATCTAATTGTTCAAAATACTGCCAATACATGGCACCCCACGCTGGACCAGGAGTTGACTTCGACACTTTAACATCAGCCATTTTTGACTCAATTTGAGTCGCGTTCCACTTTGTTTTAAAGTATCCGGTTCCGGCTTCTGGCTTTACTTTATATGGATCTGTTGAAGCTTCTTTAACATACTCTATGGCTTTTCCACCAACAGAAACATTCACTAACTGATCAGTTTCCAATAAATCAATCCCATTTAATAGCAAAGCATAAACAGCTTCAGCAGTTTGTTTAGTCGTTTTCCAATGTGTTGTTTGCTTTTCCTTTAGCAACCACATTTTTAATTCTTCAACTGCTGAATTATCCTTCATTTCAGTAAAAAACTCAATCATTAGCGCTTGGGTTTCTATTGGCGCTTGGTACCAATAAAATCCAGAAGTGTAGGACTTCCAGTACATCCCAAATTCTTCAGTAATAATGGCATTATCTTTTAACGACTTGTAAATATCAGATGACAATTCATTCATTTCCATTCTATTCGCAGCCAGGCCAATCATTCCTTTAGCGTAAATATTGAATTGCAACCAATACTTTTTTGCTTGGTTTTTGTAATATGTAACAGCTTCTTTCGTTGCCTTGTTCATACTAATATCAGTAAAATAAGAGCGCATATATAAATATTGAATTTGCGAATAGCCGATATGTTGATTCTTCAGATACGTTTCGGCATGGTACTTTTTTAAGCGTTCAAAGTCTTTTACAAGTTCTTGATCTAAAAACCGCACTCCTTTTTCAACCATTTGGCGAACTTTACGGTCATTCTTAATTGCAGATATTCCTAAAACATCCAAATGCCCTAGACCTGTTATAATATGCTGTGTGATATATCGGTTAGCCCTCATACCCGGAAACCACGACCATCCACCACTGCTTGACTGCGACTTGATGGTTTTAGAGAGTGCTTTGCTTAGCTCACCATTCATCCGATTTAAATCTAACAAAACAGCCAAGTTTCGCTTGGTTTCAGATTCACTATTAGCATTTAAAACCCATGGTGTTTCTTCTAACATCAATGCCTTTAATTCTTGGTTTTTATTCAATTTTGATAAAAAAGCTTCAGGTGAGTCTCTTTCCCACTCTTTAATTATAGCCTTAATTTTTGGCTTGCTATTTAAAACATGTGAGGCTATGGCATTTGCGTAATAACGTGTAAAAGTTTGTTCAGCACATTCATACGGGTATTCCATCATATATGGCATAGCTTGTAACGCATACCAAGCAGGATTACTTGTAAATTCAAGGGTTAATTGATGGTGTTTAAGTGTAGTACTTTTTGTTTCTTTTAGCTTTTTAAAGGTAAACGATTTACTCCCTTGTTTGCTAATTGGCATTGGCATTGATTCTGTTACCAACATTCTATTTGATAATACTGGTAGCACATTTTCCTCTCCATCTGAATGTTTTGGCGACTTGGCCATAATCTGATATTTTACTGCCGACCAATTATCAGGAATATTAACTGTCCAAGACACTTGCGTATTGCCATCTTCTTTTACTGAAAAGCTTTGCTCTGAACCAGAAATTATTAGCTCACTTGTAATATCTTGCTCCGAAATTGGATCAAAGAATTTAATGCTCGCAGTTCCGTTTATTAATTCAGGAGAAATGTTTGAAATTTTTGTTGATACCGTCATTTTATCGCTTTCTCTGAAAAAACGTGGCATATTCGGTAAAACCATTAAATCTTTTTGAGTGACTAACTCCTTTTCAATTGTACCTATTTCCAAAGTTTTACTATGAGCCAAACCTAAAAAACGCCATTTGGTTAAGCTTTCTGGAATAGTAAACTTAATGCGAATTTCACCCGCTTCGTTTGTGTGCAATTGTGGATGGAAAAAGGCTGTTTCGTTAAAGTTTGTTCGCGGTTGCGGACTTGATGTCTCGGGCTTATTAACGTCACTATTAAACTCACCACTTTGATTGCTCTTATTATCAGTATCGGCAATTTTTGAGGCGTTTGCGGAAGTTACCGCTATGTTATATGTGCCTGACGATTCCTTTTTGCTTGTCTTATAATTTTTATTTTCTCTTTCTGCAGCTGGAGCAGGTGCGTCATCCATTTCTACTACATCATATAAAATATCTCCTCCAGCTCCGTATCCATAATTCCCATAGCTATATGCATTGTATCCAAATGTATTCAAGTAAGGTGTAGTTCTTGAGGGTCCACCAACAGATTTATTCCAATAGTAATTTACATTGTTTCCTGAAACATGGCTAAATCCTACTGGACTGCTCCATGAAATTGATCTGAACGATTGCATTGGAAGAGGTAAAACAAAACTATTCTTAGCAAATAATTCATCTAAAGACGCATCATATAGTGTCGCTAATAACTCAGCTTGTGCTTTTTCGTCTTTCGCATTTTTAATTAAAATGGTCCATTCTTCATCTTGCCCTGGTAATAATTTATCCCTAAACGATTCCATTGAAACGTCTAAATGATGCTCAGGCTCGGGCACAGTGATGCGACTTGTTTTTTTATAGGATCTGTCGTTTTTCACAACAATAAAGTCAAAGGTAATATTGCCAATATGTTCCTCCTTAATATCAAAATCAATTAGTATTTGCTCATCTTTTAAATGAATCCATTTTTGTTTAATGGTTTCACCCTTAAAATCGACACTATAATATAGATTTAGGTGCTCTTCGGCAGTAGACACTATAAATTTTGCTTTGGAATTAGGCGCAACAGAGGTTGATAGAGGAATAATTCTGATCACATTATTGTCGATTGATTTTTTAGATTCCACATCATACACCATAAAGAATTTTTCATCTATCACCTCAACTCCATTCTTATCTTTTGTTTTTGCAAGAAATTTATATTGACCAGCTATCCATTTAGCTGTGTTTTTCATGTCAATTTTATCTTTTAACCCAGTGTTAAAATTTCCAGTCTGAACTACTTCTCCTTTTTCCCATGTTCTAAAATCACTTTCGTTTTTATACTCGTTTGCCGGAAATAATTTGCTGTATTCATCTTCAGTCCATTTTTGTTGATCTGGAGCAGACCATAGTCTATTACGCAGTACTGACTTTGGCGCCTTTAATTTGAAAATTTCGTAGCTTCCTTTCGTCTTTATTGGCTCTCCATTTAAACTATTTGCTATTATTTCAAAGCCATTTTCGCCATCCACATTCAATAAATCCGGAATTGAATTTGAAAGCATTAAACTATGGTACCCCAAACTAAATGTTTTAGAAGCTGAGTGCGTTTCTCCATTCAAATCAATCACATCAACCGAAATTGTATAATTAAAAATTGGCCTCGTTTTAGGGTCTACCGATTCATCAGGAATGGCTTTAAAATTAAATTCAAACTCACCCTTATCATTTGTAATGGTTTCTCCATTTGCCACTTCTTTTGACGGAGATGGGCGATACCACCAATACCAATAATTAAAACGGGTTGTCCGCTGAATTCTATATTTAACGATAGCATCTGTAATTTTACTTCCTGCAAATGCTTCTGCCATACCTTTAACCAATACAGAATCATTTAATTTGTACTCACCTTCAAGTGGTTCGATCAGAGCGCTAAATTTTGGTCTTTTATATTCTTCAACCTGAACAAACGCAGTACCGTAAGTTGTTTGTATTGACATTCGACCGGTTAATACGCCATAAGGTGCCATAAATTTGCCTTCAAAAGATCCAAATTCATTGGTTTTTACGTCCATTTTTTTTATCTCCTGATGATTGACATCATAGAACGTAACTTGTGATTGATAGCCGGTTTGAAGATCATTCTTTTTTCCATCAAAATGAGTGACAATTCCTTTAAAATAAATTGTTTGACCTGGCCTGTATATTTTCCTGTCAGTAAACAATTTTATTTGTGTATGATTATTATTTGGTCTGGATCGGTTGTAATGATAAAAAGACTGCCTTGGTTCATAGAAATCGTCTCCACTTTTAAGCGACACAAAATAAGATTTATAATTTTTCAATCCTGAAATATTTACTAAGCCATTCTTATCAGTTTTATAGGTTCCTGCCGTTTTAACAGAATTCCGTCTTAGTTTACTATTGTACTCTGAATACTTTATTTTAACCTCTGCCCCTTCTAGTGGGTGGCCAGTTTTCCGGCAAAGTGCCATTACTTCAACATCATTTAGATTTTCTTTAGTCTGGTAAGTTAATTGAGTAACCCAAACCTTGGTAAAAGCAAACCCTATACTTCGATTATTCAAATCACGACTTGAACTCACAGAAACAATATAATACCCTGTTTCAAGCTCAGGTAAAAGTAATTCTATTGAATGACCAAATAAGTCTTTAACATTCGGTAAATCAAAATCAGCCTCATGAACGGCTTCTTTTTTAAAAACATATTTTTTTAGCTCTTCTGTGTTCATTTTGCTATCAAAATCGCAAGCCACTATTTTAACATATGCTTTGTTGAAATTCTTGTAAGTCAGTAAGAACTTAGAACTAGTATTTGGTAAATATGCTTCTTCTGCTTTTACGGACACTGATTTCTTAAAAATCCGGCTTAATAACGATTCACACTCTTGAGCGCCATATGAAAGGGGACTTTTTGCAATGACTTGTTTGCATATTATGGCAGATTTCAGCCTTTTTTCCTTTTCATCTTTCGTTGCTTTAGTGTATTCTATATTGTTAGTTTGTTGGTGATACAATTCCGCTAATTCATACCAAGCTTCTCCAGCAAATTTATGATCCTTATATGCCAGCGTCATATTTTTAAGAGCCTGTTCATACAATTCTTCACTATTTGTTAATGTAGAATTATTTTTAACCCATTTTAAACGAGCTAATTGAATGTCAAAAAGGTTTTCTAAATCATTTTTCACCAATAGTTTTTCCGTCAATTTCTGCAAAACTTCAACGGCATAGTATTTAAGGTTAAAGGAGTCTTTTGTTTCAATTTTAAACGTACTGAATGCCAGATTACTATTAAAATATACTTCATCATTTAAAGCAAATGTCTGAGCAGGCCCTTCAATATTAAATGAATTTGTACTAAAAAATTTAAAGGCTCTATCTGCCAAAAAGCGGTACAAAGTCCAATTTTCAGAGGCATCAATATTTTTAATCAGTTGTGGAAGTGAGGAAAGTTCAATTGCAGCAAGTTGCACAGAATTGTTAGTGGATGCCTGGTAATGCTCAATTACTTTTTTTGCCAATCGTTCTAAGTCCCATGTTCTAATATCATCTAATTTCACATCAGCTTCAACCACAGATCTATCCGAAAATTTCCACCTGTTTCGAGAATAGTACCCATAATAAACTTCTGCTAAAACAGAATGTAAAATAGCAGCTGTAGGAATGTCTGATTTTTTAATTAGTTCTTCAATTCTGTATACTCCCAGCACATAATCGTCTTCAGTAATATATTGATTGTACTTTAATTGATAAAAATTAGCTTTAATAACTTGCGTACTATTGGTTTCTTCAAATGCTTTATTCAACAATAAATCAACAGATTTCAATGCTTCGCGGTACAACCCTTTGTTTTCAAGCTCGTCTATTTTTTGCCATGCAGCTATGTAATTGGTTTGACTAAAGTTGGAAAAGGCTGTCATTAAAAATAGAATTAATAAAATATGTTTGGTGAAAAATAGTTTCATTGTCGTATGGTTTTAGCCTATAATACATTTATATTGCAGATAGGTTCAACATTGGCATAAATTTAGCTAATAAAAATTAGTAACCAGAGTTACTGTCATTTATTGCAGAAATGACAAGATAAAAATGAATAGAAGCACGGTCATATCATCCAGTAGTACAGACGTCATCACAATCAATGACTTAAGAGATTACTATTTCGAAAATAAGCCTATAACTGGAGACCAAATTTCGGCTTTAAAAGCATTTGATAAGTATAAAGTAAATAAGCTGCGCGAATATGAAGATGATTTTGCTTTTCAAAAGCAATACCTAGACATTCAAATTATTGAGAATACGGTTGACTACAGAGAATTTTTAGCACAGATTGAAGACAATCTTTAAGTCTTTTTACTGCCTTACAACCATCTTTTTGGTCTGGGAATAATTACCCGCTTTAAAATTGTAGAAATAAACGCCATTCGACAATTCTCCAGCTCCTATTGTTAGTTCGTGCTGACCTATGCCTTTTAATCCTTCATTATAAGTTGCTACAATTTTTCCTGCTAGATCAATAATTTGAACTGAAACAGTTTCTGCATCATTTAAATGATAGCTTATTGTAGTGTTTTCATTAAATGGGTTTGGTTGGTTTTGGCTGATGCCTATTGAGGGGTTGATGATGTTTTCATCTATACTTCCAAAGCATGCTGAAAAGTTCAAAAGCATCCATGGTTCTTCACCTGCCCAATACCAATTTCCGTCTCCTCCAAACCAAAGCAAGCTTGAACGATCTTCATCTCCAAGATTAGCTCTATACCAGTAGTGATTTCCGTATGATTTAATTGTAATAGCATATTCAATTCCAGGTTCCAAAACTGGCGGAACTTGGCCATCACTGTCAGCAGGCTCACTGTAAAAGAAATTAAACATATACCAACCTCCTAACATATTTGCCTTCAATTCATACCCATAGTGTGCTACGGGAATATCGTTTGTTCGATCGTCTATTGAAATTACTATTGGGACATCAACTGTCGTTGGAATTCCTGACCCATTTTCCAAATAAAAGCTTACTCCACAGAAATCAGATATTTGCTTTACAGTGAAGAGAGCCCCCCTTTTTGTGTCATCATTTGAAAAATTATTAATATTTGTTACGGGATTCGCATCATAGTTCACATGCCCAAGTGACTCAGATGAAATTCTAAACGTTCTAATTAATGAATCGTTCGCTTGAATTTCATCTATTTCATCATATGTAATTACTGATCGTACTTTATATTCACCTATTGCCAACATGGACATATCAAAAGCAGTTGCAAAGGTGATGGTATCGTCATTTCCAGCTAAGAATGGAGGATTTGATAAGTTGCCACCAGACACTGGACCAAAAATAATGGCATTTGTACCAGCATCAAAAACTGTGACTTCCATGGCTAAATTTGTTGGTGTATTTAAACCATTGTTTGAAATCGGTGCTTGCACTGTTAGTGTAGATGCAAGGTTAGCAGGCATATTGGTGTATTCAAAACCTTGCGATAGATCCTGCAACCACAATTTATTTTGGCTCACTTCGTAATCTGGAATTTCATAAATTACAATATCGTCAATGGTCCAATAATAATGAGAGCTATATTGACCTGCAGAACTTGTACTATCAGCTACCCAAGTGAACCGAATTTTAACGTCACTATTATTAGCTCCTAAAGGATCAAGAAATGAGGTAATATTGGTAGAAAATTTTACCGGTTCAGCAATATCATTACTATTGTCGTTTGCAGATAAACCTAAATCGAGTGGAATCTCTAATCCCCAAGTTGCGCCATTATCGTTTGAAATAGCAAATGACCATGGCTCTTCGAAACAGCAAAACATAGCATTTAAGTTAAATTCCAGAATAGCATCTGTATAGCCAGTTAGATCAATGGTTGGAGAAATTGCTGAGCCCTCAAGAGCTGTTGTGGCAAATCCTCCTGGCTCATTAGAACCTAAAGGTGTTCTAGAATCCCACAATAAATGCCTGCCGTCCATAGATAATAAATATCCATTTGGAGCAATATTTGATGTACTCATATTCCAGTAAGTCCCCTCATTCCCCGTCTTCGTCCAAACGCCATTACTAGTAGTATCAGCCATAGTTCCGTCAAAATTTTCTGTCCAAAGTATGTTCAAGGCTCTGTCTCCAGATTTTGGTGTCGGTCTATAATCAACAGTCGTTGGCTGAGTATTGACTTTTTCTTCAAGTCGTCCAAAATTATAAGGTTTGAATTTGTTTTGAGAATACAGAGTTGAGCCTACTAAAAAAATTGTGAGAATAAGTACTAATTTTTTCATTTAAATGATTTTGAGAGGTCTATAAAAGTAAACTTAGCGAAAAAAAATGAGACCTCAAAGATAATGGCAATACTCTAAGGTAAATAAATGCTGATAATTTAACAAGTCTATGGCAAGATTTGGGTGGTTCTTAATGTTGTTTAGCTGGATCTATGATTACTACTATTTCAGTTTCCTCCCTCATACTTCGACTTCGCTCAGCAGTCGGGAAGAAGCCAATAATTACAAGAGTTGTGTAGCCTAAACCTGTAAATTAAGGCGATTGAAAGTAAAAATAAATGATGGTTAGCACAATATACCTTGCTGTTTTACCAATAAACATTGTAATGGCTAATGGCCAAAACTTGACTTTAAAAAAGCCTAAAACACCAACCATTGGGTCGCCAATTGCAGGTAGCCAAGAAATTAAACCTAGCCAATACCCGTACTTTTTGAGCTTTACTTCCCATTTATCTATTTTAGTCTGATTCAACTTAAATCGCTTTTTTAGGCCATCTGAATTTGTGGCTTTATAGCCTAAATAGTAGTTGGTTAAACCACCCAGTAAATTACCTATTGAAGCTACAATTAGTACTAAAACAACATTATATTCGAGTTCATAAGCACCTATTACAAACACTTCTGATGGCGTTGGAAACAATGTGGCCGACACAAATGTTCCAATAAATAAACCGATATATCCTAAACTGATAAGCATAAAAAAATCCCGTCGGTCAAAGACTGACGGGATTAAATCTATTAGATGATTTTAATTATTTGTTTACAACCATTCTTTTTGTCACTGAATAGTTTCCAGCTTTAAAGTTGTAAAAGTAAACACCGCTAGATAATTTATCTCCGCTAATGTTTAATTTGTACTGACCAGAACCTTGAGTTCCTTCGTTGTAAGTTGCAACCACTTTTCCTGTGACATCAATTACTTCAACAGATACATTTGCTGTTTCATTTAAGTTATATGTAATAACTGTGTTGTCGTTAAAAGGATTTGGTTGATTTTGGCTTACTGAAATTGACGGGTTAATTACGTTTTCGTTAACCGTTAATGATGGATCTAAGTTTAACATGATGTATGGCTCATTTCCACTCCAATACCAGTTTCCATCACCACCAAACCATAGTGCTCCTGAAAAATCAGCATCAACTAATGAAGATCTATAGTTATAAATATTTCCGTAAGACTCAATTGTTACAGCATAAACATTACTAGGGTCTAATACTACTGGTAAGTCACCATCAGTATTATCAGGGTCGCTTTGGTATAAGTTAAATGTATACCATCCGTCTAACATACCTGATACTAATTCATATCCAAAAAATGCAACTGGTACATCATTTGTTCTGTCTTCAATCCAAATTGTAACTGGTACATCAACTATAGTTGGTTGGTTTGTTCCACCAACAGTTTCTAAATAAAAATCCACACCGTGCAACTCTGTTAAATCGCTTACTGTAAATAAACCACCTCTTCTAGTATCATCATTTGAAAAGTTGTTGATTTCAGTTACTGGGTTGACATCATAATTAATATGACCTAAAGATGTTGCAGAAATTCTAAAAGTTCTTGTTAACGTATCATTTTCTGGAATTTCATCTGTTTCATCATATTTTACTACTGACTGTACTCTGTACTCTCCAATAGGTAAAGCTGACATATCAAACGTAGTTGGGAATGTCATTGTATCTCTTGCCTCAGCCATAAAAGTTCCGTTAATTAAGGAACCACCTGAAACAGGGCCGAATAATACTGCATTAGTTCCTGCATCAAAAACCGTTACTTCTAAAGCAAGGTTAGTTGGCTGATTTAATCCATCATTTGATAATGGTGCCTGCACAGTTAAAGTAGATGCCAAGTTAGCTGGCATATTCGTATACTCATAATCTAATTCAAGATCTTGTAACCATAATTTTTCTTGCTTCACTTCGTATGGAGGAATTTCAAAAATAACCATATTATCAATTGTCCAATAGTAGTGTGAGCTGATTTGACCTGCACCGTTAGCATCCGTGCCAGTCCAAGTGAATTTAATTTTCACATCATTATTATTAGCAGCAGTAGCGTCTAAGTATTGAGAAATATTTACTGAATATTTAATTGGCTCAGCAATATCGTTTGAATTATCATTTGCCCCAAGGCCTAAATCTAATGGAATATCTGCTCCGTATGTTGCACCGTTGTCATTTGAAATGGCAATTGTCCAAGGCTCGTCATTACAACAGAACATGGCATTTAAATCAAACTCTAAAGTTGCGTTTGAAGTCGCAGACAAATCAATTGTCGGTGATTCAACAAAACCATTTACAATAGTTGTAGCGAATCCACCTGGCTCATTTGAACCTACTGGTGTTCTAGAATCCCACAATAAATGTCTGCCATCCATGAATAAAGCAAAACCATTAGGCGCCGTAGTTGATGTACTCATTGCCCAATAAGATCCTTCAGTAAATGGTGCTGCAGTTGAAATCGTCCAAAGACCGTTTCCAGTCGTTAAATCAACTGAACCATCAAATTCTTCAGTCCATAAGATGTTAAGCGCTCTATCCTCAGCAGAAGCTGATGGGCGGTACTCGTTAAGAATTGGTTTTGTGTTTACCTTTTCTTGTAATTTACCAAATGTGTATGGCTTTAAGTTACTCTGACCCATTACAGTAAATCCTGAAATAAGCAAAGCTCCGAATAAGTAGATTTTTTTCATTTAAATAATTTTTAAAATTAATATGACGTAAATTTAACCAAAACTTGTTAAAGCACAAAACTATTGTGGGCGTAACTTGGATTAAGTACCCTATTTATTGATTAATCTGTTATATTGAGTCGATCTGCATCTAAAAGTACTGGGAAAACCGTTCTGGCCTTCTTAAGGTGTTCAAAACTCATACTAGCTGTTACCATTAATTCCGAATTCATAATTGGTTTAATGATTGGCAATCCTGCAGGACCAATAATTGCGGATTCTCCGGAATGCGAAATCCCATTTCCATCCCCCCCAACACGATTAACACCAATAATATACGCCTGATTTTCGATAGCTCTTGCTTGCAGTAAATTCGACCATGCATATGTTCTCACTTCTGGCCAGTTTGCAATGTAAATCATGGCATCATATGAAGGTTTTCCACCCTGCATTTTATTTCTAGCAAAAGCGGGAAATCTCAAATCGTAGCATATTTGCAAATTAATTTTCCATCCTTTTAGTTCAATAATTTTTGGATGAATACCACCCACATAATGCTTATTTTCCTCACCCATTCTAAACAAGTGGCGCTTATGATAAGTTTCAATTGTGCCAGTTGGCCGAACAAGTATAAAAGTATTTTGGTACTGACTTTCTGAACTTTTTGTAATTAATCCAGCAGCTATACTACATTTTAATTTGGATGCCCATTTTTCTAACCATTTAAAAGTGAGTCCATTTCTATTTTCAAAATAGTCTGCAGGCTTCATGGTAAAACCTGTTGCAAACATTTCTGGCAAAACAATTAAATCAGTATCACCCTCTCCTAGTTTTGCTAAAAATTGAGATTCTAATTGATCGAAATTTGCTTGTTTATCTTCCCAAACAATGTCAAACTGAATAATTGTTACTTTTAAATCTTCCATATTTAAAGCTTCTTTAAAATTTCTGCCGCTTCTAACAATGTTTCATCTTTTTTTGCAAAGCAAATGCGAATCACTTTATGATCCGTTTTTCGATCGTAAAAAACAGAAACGGGTATGGTGGCTACTTTAAATTCTTTGGTCATCCGTTTTGCAAAATCAACATCATTTTCATCAGAAATAGCTGAATAATCGAATAACATAAAATAAGTGCCATTGCAAGTTAACGGTTTTAGCTTTGACCCAATACTGGCATTTAAAAATAGGTTGCGTTTGGTTTCGTAAAAACTGGAAATTGATTGCCAGCTTTCATCCGATTTTAGATAGGCTGAAATGGCATACTGCATGGTGTTATTAGCAGCAAATATCTGGTATTGGTGTACTTTCCTTATTTCATCTGTTAAATGTTTGGGTGCTACAGCGTATCCCAATTTCCAACCTGTCACATGAAAAGTTTTACCAAAGCTATAAGTAGCAATGGTTTGATTGTAAATGCTTTCTCTTTTGAGTACTGATTGATGATCAGAACCATATTGCATGTGCTCATACACCTCATCTGACAACACAATAATATTTGGGTTTTCCAGCAAAATGCTTTCCAAATTATCAATATCCTCTTCACTTAAAACAGATCCTGTGGGATTATGTGGATTGTTAATGACTATCATTCTGGTTTTATCAGAAATAGAATCCTCAACTTGTTTCCAATTGATGTGGTATGTGGGAAACTCCAATTCCAAATGAATAGGAATTCCTCCATTTAAACGTATACTTGGGTCGTAACAATCGTAAGCCGGATCAAATAAAATCACTTCGTCGCCATTTTTTACAAATGCAGTAATGGCAGAATAGATAGCTTGGGTGGCACCAGACGTAATGGTGATATCTGTTTCTGGATTAAATTGAAAGCCATGTTGAATGCCCATTTTATTGGCAATTTCAGTCCTTAAATCTAAACGACCAGGCATAGGGGCGTATTGCACTTGCTCCGCAGCCAGACCTTCAATTACTTTCTTTTTTAATTCTACATCAATGGGGAAATCAGGAAAGCCTTGTGATAAGTTGATGGCAGATTCCTGAGCCGCCAAAGCAGACATGACAGAAAATATAGATGTTTCAACGGTCGGTAATTTCGATTCTCCTAATTCCATTATTTTCTTAATCCAAAAATATTAAACATACCCCTTATTATTTCTTTACCTGCTGTTTTTACAAATGTATCCATTGCACTTTCAGCTGAGGATTTTCTAGATCTACCTGGCCGTCTTCTTGTTGTTTTAGAACGCCGAGTTTTTTCTATGGCTTTGTCTTCTTTTGCTTGCTGTTTTTTTCGCTTTTCAATTAATTCTTCCTCTCCCATTCTGGCAATACGTTCCTCTAAAATTTCATAGGCACTTCGCCTGTCAATCTTTTCTTTGTATTTTTCGTTTAACAGCGAATATTCTATTTGCTCATTAATTTCAGCCTTTGTTAAAATATCCATTCGGGTTTTTGGCGCTTGCATTAAAGTGGTTGCCAATGGTGTTGGAATTCCTTTCTCATTCAAGGCAGTTACCAGTGCAATTCCGGTTCCTAATTCTGTAATTACTTTATCAGTTTTGTAATAGTCGGATAAGGGATAGTTTTCTGCGGTTTGCTTAATGGCTTTTCTGTCTTTTGCTGTAAAGGCTCGTAAAGCATGTTGTATTTTTAAACCTAATTGACTCAATACTTCATCAGGAATGTCGGTTGGTAATTGTGTCACAAAATAAATCCCCACCCCTTTTGATCTAATCAGTTTAATGATAATTTCAATTTGATCGATTAGGGCATCAGATGCTTCATTAAACATCAAATGCGCCTCATCAATAAAAATGCAAAGCTTAGGTTTGTCCGAATCACCTGCCTCAGGAAAAGTTTCATAAACCTCCGCCAATAAACTCATCATAAAGGTTGAAAATAGCTTTGGCTGGTGCTGAATATCTGTTAACCTTATAATTGACACCCGCCCCTTCCCTTTGCGGGTCACCATTAATAAATCTTGAACATCAAACGATTTTTCACCAAAAAACAATTCACCACCTTGTTGTTCCAAAGCCAATACTTTTCGCATAATGGTGCTCACCGAACTGCTCGAAATTTGCCCGTATTCTTTTTTAATCTCCTCCTTACCATCACCAATTATAAATTGCAAGGTTTTCCTTAAGTCTTTTAAATCTAATAATGGCAATTCATTATCGTCGCAATACATAAATAAGATAGACAATATACCTTCTTGCGTATCATTTAATTCCAACATTTTAGCCAATAAAATGGGTCCAAATTCAGAAACAGTAGCTCGTAAGCGAATCCCTTTTTGTTCAGAAATACTCATTAATTCCACTGGCAAATTAGCAGACTCGTACGGTACACCTATGGCTCCATGTCGCCACACAATATGGTCGTTAGATTCGCCTGGTTTTGCCAAGCCGCTTAAATCTCCTTTTATATCCATTAAAACAGA
>JBGCGA010000015.1:0-5058 GCA_045110285.1 Crocinitomicaceae bacterium
GAAACTGTTGAAGTAAGTTCAAAGAAAATTGATGTCGCAAAAATGGTAATTAAAGCCATGCAAAACAATAGAAGTAACCTTGCAAACCAGTACGAAAACTATGAATCAAATACTTACCTAAAAACAGGCTTAGAAAAATCAATCGACCAAAGGTTTGCAGAAAAAAGCAAATCCATTGATAGCATTATATCGGCTGGTCCCGCCCGAATGAATTTTATTGAATCGTATTCGATCACTAAATTTAAAGCACCAAACACCTATTCAGAAGAAATTTTAGCCCATCACGATTATGCTGAGCGATCTCAAAACAACGTTTCGGCAAATGTTTCATTTGACTTTGGCCCCAATATAGCACCTATGCAATTTATAGAAACTAATCCCTATATTTTTTACGAAAAAGTGCAAGATGGGGATTTCAACCTTTACCAAAGCATGATTAATGTTCCAAAAGTATCGGAAAACCCTATTGTTTCGCCAATAGGATTTAACGCCTTTTTAAACTATAATTTTGATTTGGGTGAAATATTTTATGAAGGAACTCAAAAAATTTATGCTATCAAGGTTACTCCTAAATTTAAGCAAGCCGCCCTATTTGAAGGAACGTTATTTATTCTTGATAAACTCTGGGTAATTAAATCTTTTGAACTTAGTATAAATGAAGGAGCCATGCCATTTTTTGAAAATTTCACAATCTTGCAAGACTATGAGCAAATTGATTCTTTTTGGGTGCCCACAAGACGCGAATTTGTATACACAATAAAGGATGGAAGATATATTATATCAGCTAATACAAGGGTAAATCAGTCAGACTTTAAGTTTAATCAGCCATTTGATAAAAAAACGTTTAACGACCAAGTTTTATCCTACCGTGATGATGCTTTTGATAAAGATTCAACCTATTGGTCGAATACACGGCCGCTTCAATTAAAAGAATCAGAATTAAGATATATTTACGAGCAAGATAGTATTGACGATTATTTAAAAAGTGAAGCTTACCTGGACAGCATTGATAAGGAATATAATAAAGTAACTTTTTGGGATGTTACCTTAAATGGAATCGGATTTAGGAACCGATTTAAACAAGAGCAAATTTACATTCAATCACTGCTTAGTTCTGCTAAAATATTTGGAGTTGGTGGCTTCAGATATGGTACTGGAGGTTCTTATTCTAAAAAATTTGGAAATGCTCAAAGAATAAAACTAAAAGGTGAATTTGACTATGGGTTTAAAAATAAAGATTTAAAAGGATCGGGAGGAATTGAGTACACTTTTTTACCAAAGCGCTTTGGTGAGATAGAGATAAATGCAGGTGATATTTACGATTTAATAACAGATTACAATTCAGTTTTAGGTACTTTTAGTAGAGGTAATTATGTTCGAAAGCGTTTTTTTGACGTGAGTCATAGATTAGAAATTGTAAACGGACTATATGGAAGAGCCACTCTAAGTTATTCTGACAGAGAAAACATTGCGAATTTGGAATTATCAAATTGGTCAGATCAATTATTTGGTGAGTTAAATGTTCCCACAAGTTTTGAACGCTATAAAATAGCCATGGTTGAATTACAGCTTTTATATCGTTTTAAGCAGAAATATGTCATTAAAAAGAATGAAAAGCAGATTATAGGTACAAAATATCCAGAATTACAATTAACATACAGAAAAGGAATTCCAAATTTATTTGATAGCGAAGTGAACTTTGATTTTTTGGAAATAAAAGCCTCTGACGAGATAAATCTAGGAAATTATGGCGATTCAAAGTGGAGTGCCTTGGTTGGTTCTTTTGTAAATGATGCCAGCTTAAGATTTATCGAACATAAGTTTTTCAGAGGTTCAGATAGATTCTTTTTCTCTAACCCACTAATGTCGCACCAATTGTTAGACTCAACTTTTAATACAAGAAATCCATATTTTCAAGGTTTCTATTTACACCATTTTAATGGTTTTATCATGAATAAAATTCCACTAATTAATAAATTGAAATTAGAATTAAGTGCTGGTGCAAGCGCCTTAATTATTCAAGATATTAGCTATTCACATGCTGAAGTTTTTGCAGGATTGGAAAAAAAATTCAGAATTAAAAAACAATATTTTAGAGTTGGGGCATATGTAACATCAAGAGCAAACACCACCTCTGCCCTAACCTACCAATTTAAATTTGGTATAGATTTCTTTAATTCATTTACGAATAGTTGGACATATTAAAATAAAACAGTCGTAATTTAAAGAATAGACTAAATTAAATAATAATGTCTTAAATTGAGGGTTCTAATTATGGTGCTATTATTGTATAAGAACCAACTATGAACAGAAAAGAATTTTTAGTCACCTCCACATTAACTGCTGTCGGACTGACAACAATAGGCTGTGCAATTAAAACGTCAGAAGGTAGTTTTGAGGGAGATTGTGAAACAACTAACGATATTTTAGGACCTTTTTATAGACCTAAAGCACCTGAACGAAACAACCTACTTTTTGACGGCTTAAAAGGAACAAAAATCCAATTAAAAGGAGCTGTATACCAATCAGACTGTAAAACATTAATAAAAAATGCATTGGTTGAAATCTGGCATTGCGATTCTGAAGGGAATTATGACAATGAATCCGATTTATTTCTCCACAGAGCGGTTGCAAAAACAACAAAGGCTGGTAACTACGATTTTTTGACCATTATACCAGGCAAGTACTTAAACGGAGAACTATTCAGACCGTCCCACATACACTACAGAGTTTCAGCACCAGGCTATAAAGAATTAATCTCGCAAATTTATTTTAAAGGAGATCCACATATCACAAAAGATCCTTGGGCATCTCAGCCTAAAGCAAATATGAGAATTCTAGATTTAATACCAGAGAATACAAAAGGAGAATTAAGTGTCACATTTGATATTTATTTACCAAAGAAATAAGCGTACAAGACTTGACTACTTTATTCAAAATATTTTCTGTTGTATTGATTAGCACTTTAAGCTGTCAAAGTGGTGATATGGGTTCTATTCTCAATAATGATAGCAGCACTTCAATTAATTGCTCTAATGAAGCCTGCACAGGCAATTATTACGGACGAGAATTTATTGGAAAATCAGATGTTGCTCATCAGTTTTCGAATCACATGGCAAAAGCAGTGGGTGATCACCTAAAAAAGCTCTATAAAATTGGTTCATACTCAAAAGTTGATTTAAAAAACATAGTAATGATAACTGATGGGATGAATAATAGAGACAGTGTGCATTATCAGCTGTACATTCCTTTTATTGCAGTGTCAGATTCGTGTGAAGCTGCAACCGCTTTTGATCACAGAGGCGGATGGGGCCATGAAATTGCAGAATCAGCTGCAATAGATAAATTTAAAAACAAGCGTAAATTCAAGTATATAGAATTAAAAACACCTGAGGGCTTACAAGAATTTTGGCTACAGTGGCAACATAATAGTTGGCAAATTGGTTGTAAATAGTATCAGGTCTACCTCTGTTCACCATGGTTTTAGACAAAAACTCAACACAATTATATTTACTCAAATTTAATAAATCCTTTTACTGGTTCTGATTTTCCACAATCGTTAAAAGTATACACCTCTATTTCAACCGAATCGGGATAATTACTTGTGTCTTTTAGTATGTAACTATATTTGGGGCTTAGGGTAACGTCTGTCGGATAATTTGATCCTTTTGGGTTGACAAAAATACTAGGTACACTAAAACTAAATAGTGTTTTCTCCTGATCTTTTGAAAAATCTAATTCGGCTTGCACAGTTATTTCAATCTCAGAAGCTGGATTATATGGAATGTCTAAATCGTTAATAGAATTTACCAAAAACGGCTGCTCGCAATAAGAATTTCCTTTCACACACGACGAAACAATTGTAAGTACAAAAATTATCCAAAATACTTTTTTCATGACCAGAATTTAATTCGCTACAAAAATATAAATTTAGTATCAGCTGAAAAATACGAAATTTTACGTATTTTCAAACCTTTATGTATCTATTACTTTTGTTAAAACAAAAAAAATGAAACTACATCTATTTCTACTATTATTGTTTTCGGTAAATTCAGTTGCTTACTCGCAAAAAACAGACAGTCCTTTAATGGCAGCAGGTTATTTAGGGTATACAATTTACAATCCTAATTTGAAGCCAAAAGGTTTTGAACCGGTAAATCAATGGCAAGGTGTTGAAGCTAATTTTGAAGGCCTGACATTTAGTTATCTAACTGGTAGTCAACGGGAAATTGGAGCCGACAGCACGGTAGGAAATCCGACTTCATCATTATTTAAGATTGGTTACCGACTAGGCCCTGAAAATTGGAATTTAGGTTCTATTTCATTTTTCTCAATAGGCATAAAGCCATATTTTCAGATATCAGGCTGCTATGCACAATTGCCTAATAAAATATTAAATGATGATGTCGCTTCCGCTGGTTTAATTTTTTCTCCAGGAATTGAATTACATGTTTCACACTTTCATATTTCCGCAAGTTATGACGCTGGCTTGTTCTTGAATACCTCATTTTTTGGCGGTAACCGTTCCTTTAATCTTGCTAGAGGGTATCTGGGAGGAACATCACTAACATTCGGTTTTGAAAATTCATTCGACTTGTTAGCACCTGAAGCCTTTTCTTTGAAGGGATATAATGTTTCAAAAAAAATATATCGCAAAGATAATGGTATCCGATACGACAGTAAAAGAGGTAATTATTATCGTGAAATAGTGACCACTACTATTACGAGCTACGAGCCAGGGGAAAGGGCATTGGCATTAGTTCGACCATTCTGGGGCGTAGGTCCCTCTTATTCTTTTGCCGCACAAAAAAATCGGCAAGCCTCTACAAGTATGGCTGGAGTTAATGCTGGTTTCAGATTTTGGTACCTAATGGTGGATGGATTTTATGAAACTGGAACTATGGGATTGAAAGGCACAGTAGGACGTGAAGAAATTATTACTACCTATCCGCAGTTGCGTAATTATGACTTTTCATCTCAAGTTCAGGCAACTCAATATGGCGGCAGAATTGGATTTAACTTAAGTAAGTTTTTTGCTTTAGATGTCAATTTTGCTGA
>JBGCGA010000016.1:0-82280 GCA_045110285.1 Crocinitomicaceae bacterium
TCGCGGCCACAAACAATAGTAGCATTTGCTCCAATTGATGCACCCTTTTTAACTAATGTTTTTGCATATTCTTCGCGTCTAATAATAGCACTACGTGGATTGATAACATTTGTGAAAACCATTGAAGGTCCAAGAAATACATCATCTTCACATTCAACTCCTGTATAAATAGACACATTATTTTGCACCTTAACATTATTGCCAAGTTTCACTTGAGGAGACACAACAACGTTTTGACCAATGTTACATCCTTTCCCAATAATACTGTTAGACATGATATGTGAAAAATGCCATATTTTGGTGCCGTTACCTATTTCACAGTTTTCATCAATTACTGCTGTTTCGTGTGAAAAATATTTCTGGTTCATACTTATAATTTTATAATCTCAAAGTTTCCAGTTTTTTCATCTGCTACAATGTTGATGTGATAAACTCCTGGCGCTAAATCATCAAGTTTCAAAGTAGTTTCCGATTCCATCTTCATTGAAAGTTCTTTAACAACCTGGCCAAGTTCATTATAAATTATCATCTCAATTGATGAATAATTATCGTCAAACTGAATGTTTATTTTGTCGGACGCTGGATTAGGATATAGTTTAACCCCATAAAGTGAATTGTTTTCAATTTCTAGGCCTGAAACTAAATAGCAACTTGATGTGTCTGTGCAGCCTTGGTATGAAATAATTACGGCATAACTACCGTTATCTGTTGCTACAAAAGTTTTAGAGTTTTCGCCTACCATAGGCTGCCAATTATTATCGCAATCAACCCATTGGTATGTTGCCCCGTTTATATCTGCTGCCAATTCTTGATCGCTTTGACTAACGTCCACATTAACTTCATTAACTGTTAGCGTTAGGGTAACAACTGAATCGCAAGTTGAAGTGTTGAAATTTTCGATATAAGTACCAGGGCTTGTTATGGATTGGCTACCTAAAATATAAGTTTCACCTAAACATATTGTTTCCGAAATGCTTAAAGAATCAATACTATTAATGATAAAAAATGCTGAGCTATCTATTGTGTAGGGTTGACCATTTAAGTAGCCAATAATTGATAAATCAAAAGTGCCTGTATCGTTCAGTACCATAAGCGCCCCAGTTGAACCTGTTGCCGTGCTAAATGCTGTTCCATTTGATAATTCCCAATAAATAGAATCTAAAGGTGTACCTGTATAATTAAAAATACTAACATCTCCTACACATGTGGCATTGCCAGTATTTGTATAACTTAAGTTCGGCCCTTGAACATTTATTTTATAGTCTTCAACTTCCCCGTCAAAATTTACATCACACGGATTTGGTGATGCGTTATATCTTGCTGAAACACGCATTGTGGTTGGGCCCAATAATGCATTGCTTGGAACACTAAATGATAATGGTGAATTACTGGTAGGACCATCAGCCGTATTTTGTACACTGCCTAAATTATATTCCTCACCACTGTCTAAAAAGTTTCCATTTTGGTTCCAATCTATCCATGCTTTTGAAAAAATATTATAATTCCCATCAGTGTTTAAATTAACGGTTAAATTGTATGTTTCATTTAATATCAAATCAGTTGAATCAGTAGATGAATAATTGGTGTATGGTTGTAATTTTCCAGATGGGTTATTGATATTGTTAAGGCTAACTAAAGTAACTGAAGTTTGCCATTGCATGTTGCCAGCTGACGCACAAGCTGGTTGTATTGTATACATGAATTTATATGTTTCTGTAGTGTCACCATTTATACCCACAGCATATACTTTAAAGTAAATAGTTGAATTTACAGCAACTCCCGGAATTGGACTTACGGTCACCCACGTGCTGTCTATTGTGTTTGACATGGCAATTGTATTATTAAATGTCTGATTATTTTCAGACCACTTTACAAAAGCACTCGATATGTTATAGTCGTATGAAATGATGCTGGTTACATCTTGTGGAGAAAATGCAGATGGAAGCGCATCCGTTGGTGGATCTGTTGTTTTAGTTGAAATAATTGCAGGAAAATCTGTTCTACCTACTAGGCTATATTCCCATAATCCTCGTCCCCATGTAGCCGCACGAATTGTATTTGTTCCCCACATCACTTCTAAATCTTCAATTGCCATATTTGGTAAGTCTGTATTGTACAAAGTCCACGAGCCTCCATTTAATGGCTTAGTGAAAACACCAATTTCGGCCCCTACATATATGTTATGATCTGGGGTATGATCGATCACAACTTTTCTTAATGGCATGTCACCTAAATTTGCAGTAATATTTATCCATGCTGTGCCACCAGTTATAGATTTATAAATCTTTTGTCCGTTGTTTTGGTGGTTTGCAAAAGTGACTAAAATCAAATCGTCATCATCTGGTGAAAATGCTATATCGGTAATGGTAAGTGAAGGAAGATTATTACTAATGTCACTAAACGTAAGGCCGCCGTCAGTCGATTTTTCTATAGAAGATCCTTTGCTTACAATTATAATATCTGAATTGTTTTGAGCTATGGCCGCTTCAGCTATTGTTCCAGTAAAGCTCGGTGTTCCAATTTGTGTCCAGCTAGAGCCAAAATTTTCACTTTTATAAATGGTGTCGCCAAAAGAATAAACGGTCATATGGTCATTAGGGTCATATATCAAAGGAGCTATCCAGCTACCTGTTTGACCAGAAGGTGTTACTCCGCCTTGAGTTTGTCCACCATTTAAAGTTCTTCTTCGTGCACCATTTTGAATACTACCCATCATCCAATCATCATTTAAAGGATGAATAATTCCTTCCATGCCATCCGCGCCATAAAATTCAATCCAAGTGCTTTCATGTTTAATACTGGTGCCATTATCTTGCGAACCAGCAATACTCCTAAAATAGTTGGATTGGCTTACCCCTAAGGAATAATTTTCTCTTATTCCAGTGCCCTGACTTAGAATCTCCCATGTTGCCCCGTCGTTTATTGATTTACTTAAAAAACCATCAGTGGCCACATAGTAAACACCATTAATGCACTGTGCTGCCCTCAAGTCAGCATGAACATATTGCCCGTTGTTAAAACTAGCATTTGTTCCTTGCGACCAATATGCAATTTGATTAAAGTTTTGCCCTCCATCTACAGAGCCAAATAAATCTAAATACCCGTATATCATTTTTGAAGTATCTAAGTCGTTAACTGCAAATCCGTCGCTACTACTTGCTGGATTACTTACGAAGTTAAAACTAACGCCACTATTTGTTGATTTCCATATTCCGTTTGACGAAGCAAAATAAACGCAGTTTGCACAATCAGCACTCACTGAAATATAACCTCCTGCATCATTATTTCCTGAAAGTACACTCGATTGCGAATATGAAGTCCCCCCGTTTGTTGAATAAAGGACGACATTTTGGTTTGAACCCCAATAATAAGTGTCGTATAAATAAATGATTGAAGGATTCGTAGGGTGAAAATCAATGTCAACAATATCAGCGCTAGGCAATGCCTGAGTCCATGTTGCTAAATTATCATCAGACCTGTAAATACCTTTTGAAGTTCCAATATAAATGCGATTTGGTATGGTAGGGTGGTATGCTATCTTATAAATTTTATCATTATTTCCTGGTCCACCCCATGCTAAACTCGTTGGGTTAAAATTTGTAATTGTCCACGATAGTCCCCCGTCAGTTGAGCGATAAATTCCACGAGTATTCCCGTTTCTCGAATTTCTAACGTTTATTAAAACTGAATCGGGGTTTGTTGGTGAAACACTAATGGCATCCACACCAGCTGCAACTAAAAAATCAGTGGTATTTTGCCAGTTAATTCCACCGTCAATTGTTCTCCAAAACCCTCCAGAACGTGAGCCTAGGTATATGGTATTGGTATTATTTGGATTCACATAAAAATCTTCAACTCTGCCCAAACCTGCCGAATAATGACCTGTTATGCTATCAACATGATATGGCCCAAGGTCTCTCCAGCCTGCATTATAAAATGCTTCTGGTTGAGGATTAGCATTTATAAAGTTTTGGAATTGTTTTTCTGAAAAATCAGGAACTGTTTCACTTCTAACACCACTTGGGTAGTATTTATATTCATTGGCCCATTTCCAACGTTGGTATCCTTTCCAGCCTGATCCTTTCCCTTTTGGACGCTCAGCAAAGTATTTTTCAGCCGCTTCAACAACTTCATAAAAATTATAGGAATTATCCTCCATCATTACCTTGTAAGGTAATTGTGCATTAAGTTGATTAAAGCACAAGGCGAAAAGAATGGTGGTGAGCGTCTTCATTTGTTATTTAATTATGTAGGAATCGAAATTATAGTGATCAGTTTCTTTCAGTTCAGCTTCAGGCAAATTCTTAAAAAATTCATAAGTTATTTTTAGGCCTTCTGCACGGTCTATTTTGGGAGTCCAATCTAATAAATCTATGGCTTTTGAGATGTCTGGCCGCCTCTGTTTAGGATCGTTGACTGGTAGGTCTTTGTATATAACTTTTTGATCAGTGCCAGTTAGGTTAATCACTTCTTCTGCAAAATCTTTTATCGAAATCTCATCTGGGTTACCAATGTTCACTGGTAAATTGTAATTTGAATGAAGTAGCCTAAAAATACCTTCAACTAAATCATCAACATAGCAAAAAGAGCGTGTTTGTGAACCGTCACCAAAAATTGTTAAGTCTTCCCCTCTTAGAGCTTGACCAATAAAAGCTGGTAGAACTCTGCCATCATTTAGGCGCATTCTAGGTCCGTATGTATTGAATATTCTGACAATTTTAGTGTCCACCTTATGAAATGTATGATAGGCCATAGTCATGGCCTCTTGAAATCTTTTGGCTTCATCATACACTCCTCTTGGCCCAATTGGGTTTACATGACCCCAGTATTCTTCAGTTTGAGGATGCACTTCCGGATCACCATATACCTCAGAGGTTGAAGCGATCATTAAAGTAGCACTTTTTGCTTTGGCTAACCCTAAGCAGTTATGAATGCCCAGAGATCCAACTTTAAGTGTTTGAATGGGAATTTTTAAATAGTCAATCGGACTGGCTGGAGATGCAAAATGCAAAATATAATCTAGCTGGCCCGGTATGTGAATGAATTTACTAACATCATGGTTGTAAAATTCAAAATTTTCAAGTGGAAATAAGTGTTCAATGTTCTTTAATCTTCCCGTGATTAAATTGTCCATTGCAATGACGTGAAAGTCTTCTTTAATGAAACGGTCGCATAAATGAGACCCTAAAAAACCAGCTGCGCCCGTAATCAGTATTTTTTTTCTTTCTTTATTCATCCTACTATTGTTTCTCTTCCTATGCTTTCATAATAAAATCCACGATCTTTCATTAAGGCTAAATCAAATAGATTTCTTCCGTCAAATATTTTAGGAGCAGAAAGTTTATCTTTTATTAAATTAAAATCAGGATTTCTAAAAGCTGCCCATTCAGTAGCTATCAACAAGGCATCTGCATTTTCAATTGCATCATATTGATTTGTAAAATATTCAATGTCAAAATTATACTGTTGTTTAACATTTTCATTTGCTTCTGGATCATAAGCTCGTATTTTCGCTCCAGCAGCAAGTAGTTTTTCTATCATATATAAAGCTGGTGCTTCTCTAATGTCATCCGTGTCTGGCTTAAAAGCTAGGCCCCAAAGTGCAAAGGTTTTACCTTTCACATTGCCGTAATGATTTAAAACCTTATCAATTAATTTTAGTCTTTGATGGTTATTTACTTCTAGAACGGCATCTATAATTTTAAAGTTAAAATCATATTCTTTTCCCGACCGCACCAGTGCTTGTACATCTTTTGGGAAACAGCTACCTCCGAACCCAATTCCCGGAAATAAAAATCTTTTGCCAATTCTATCATCAGATCCAATTCCCATTCTCACATCATCAACATTTGCTCCGACAATTTCACAAAAGTTGGCTATTTCGTTCATAAATGTAATTTTTGTAGCTAAAAAAGAATTGGCTGCATATTTTGTAAGTTCTGCGGATTTTTCATCCATAAATAGAATAGGGTTTCCTTGCCTTACAAAGGGAACGTATAATTCTCCCATAATTTTTTGAGCCCGTTCAGAACTGCATCCAATCACCACTCTATCTGGTTTTAAAAAGTCGTCTACAGCAAATCCTTCTCTTAAAAATTCAGGATTTGATACCACATCAAATTCAACTGACGCGTGTTTTTTTATAGCAGCTTCTACTTTTTCTGAAGTACCAACCGGAACTGTGGATTTATCAACAATCACTTTGTAGTCAGTCATTATTTTACCTAACTCCTCACCAACTCCTAAAACGTATGATAAGTCAGCTGAACCATCTTCTCCAGGAGGTGTCGGTAATGCTAAGAAAATTATCTCTGCATCAGCAATGGCCATTTTTAAATCTGTTGTAAAACTAAGTCTGCCTTCTTTGATATTTCTCTCAAACAGCACGTCTAAATGGGGTTCGTAAATTGGCACTTCACCATTTCTCATGCGGTCGACTTTGTTTTTATCAATGTCTACACAAATCACTTGATTTCCTGTTTCGGCAAAACAAGTACCGGTAACTAGCCCAACATAGCCTGTTCCTACTACTGCAATTTTTTTCATTTATTTAAATATTCTTTTACTGCTTCGCAGATGTATTTTAATTGTTCTTCTTCTAATTCTGTGTGCATTGGCAACGACAGCACAGATTTACACAGCTTATTGGTGTTTTCAAAATCGACATCCAAATATGTATCAGAATCATAAGCTTTTTGACTGTGCAACGGAACCGGATAATATATCATAGCCGGAATTCCTTTTTCATTTAAAAATTTTTGCGCTTCAAACTGATTAATGCCATCTATTTTTAATGTATACTGATGGAATACATGCGTAGAATAATCCTCAATTTTTGGAGGTTGTACACCTTCAATATCACTGAAAAATTCACTGTAGTATGCCGCAGCTTTTTGTCTTGATGCAATGTATGTGTCTAAATGTTTGAGTTTAATTCCTAGAATAGCAGCTTGGATAGAATCTAACCTTGAATTAACACCAACACGGTCGTAATAGTATCTGACTCCCATGCCATGGTTTACTATCGATCTCATTACAGCAGCTAATTCATCACTATTAGTAAAAATAGCACCTCCGTCACCAAAGCCACCGAGGTTTTTTGATGGAAAAAATGAAGTTGTGCCAATCGCTCCCATAGTGCCAGCAAAATGCGATTCGCCGTTTGAGAATGTATATTTTGACCCTATGCCTTGAGCTGTATCTTCGATTATATGAATTCCTTTTTCTTTGGCAAATTCCAGCAAAGGTTCCATATTGGCACTCTGCCCAAATAAGTGAACTGGAATAATTACCTTAGTTTTCGCAGTTGTTGCTTTTTTTATGGCATCAAGCGAAATGTTAAAATTATCTTTGTCTACATCAACTAAAACAGGTTTTAACTGCAAAAGTTTGACAACTTCAACCGTTGCAGCAAATGTAAAATCAGAAGTAATCACTTCGTCACCTGGCTGTAATTCTAAAGCCATCAATGCAATTTGCAAAGCGTCTGTTCCATTTGCACAGGGAATGACATGTTTTACCTTTAAATATTGTTCTAAATCTGACTGAAATGATTTGACTGCTGGGCCGTTTATGAAGGCTGCAGAATCCATTATTTTTTCTATTGAGGAAAGGATTTCTGGCTTGATTTTTTCGTACTGAGAAACCAAGTCCACCATTTGAATTTTTTTCACTTGAATCAATAATTAGTGTTAAATACCATTAAGTTTGCGAATATAACTAAATATACTGTAATTTTATTGCAATATTCAAAGGCAATTACATTAAAAAACAGGAAGAAAAGATGCAAAAAAACAGTTGGAATTTAAGAGTAAGGGAGAAGGGGTTAGTTGTATTATTTTCTCTTATTTTTCTACCGTTTTTTTCTGCTGGTCAAAGAGACCTAAAATCCGAATCAATATTTACTCCAATTTATGGATTAACATACAAAGCCTCTCTTCCGGGAGGCGATTTTGCCGATAGATGGGGATTCTCAAATGCAATTGGAGCAGAAATTAATTTTAAATTGAAAAATAACTTAACGTTTGGTCTTGAATCTCAATTTCTGTTTGGAAACACATTTAAGGAGTTTGAAATTTTTGACAATTTATTAAATGAAGCTGGCAATATTACCAGCATGGCAGGGATTCAAAGTGAGGTGCTTCTGCTTTTAAGAGGGGGGAATTTTACGGGGCAGCTTGGATATGTTTTTACTAATGTAGGAAAAGGACCAAATGCTGGATTGTGGTTGAATGCTGGCTTAGGCTATCAATTTCATAAAATTAGAATTGAACACTCGTTTGATGAAATCCCTCAATTTAAAGATCCATACAAAAAAGGCTACGATAAGTTGAGCATGGGATTGGTTTCAAAACAGTTTATTGGATACTTGCAACAAGGCAGCAAGCAATATTTTAATTTTTATGCCGGTTTTGAATTTGCGCAAGGGTTTAATCGAAATGTAAGAACATATAATTTTGATACTGAAGGTCCGGAGCCAGAATTAAGACTTGATTTGTTTTATGGCATAAAAGTAGGGTGGATGATTCCAATTTATAAACGTCAAGTTCAAGAATTCTATTACGATTAATGTGGTTTTTGTATAGCATAGGGATTCATGTTTATGGCGTAATTATAAAAGTGGCTTCGTTATTCAATTCAAAAGCTAAAAAATGGATTGATGGCAGAAAAGACTGGGAAAAACGACTTGAAAATTTTGAACGAACTAGTGCAAATATTTACTGGTTTCATTGTGCCAGTTTAGGTGAGTTTGAGCAAGGGAAGCCAATTATTGAAGCCTTAAAGGACAAAGAAGATTGCCAAATAATTGTGTCTTTTTTTTCACCTTCAGGTTATGAAATTCGTAAGAATTATGACAAAGCTGACATGGTTTTTTACCTTCCTCTTGATACAAAATCGAATGCAAGAAAATTGGTTGAAACTATAAAACCAACAAAAGTTTTTATTGTTAAATATGAATTTTGGGCGAATCTGATTTCCGAATTAAAATTGAAATCAATTCCTGTTTATTTAGTTTCAGGTATATTCAGAAAAAAGCAGTCATTTTTTAAATGGTACGGTGAATTTTTTAGAAATATTCTAAGCCATTTTACAATCATTTTTGTTCAAGACAAAGCTTCACAAAATCTTTTAAAAACAATTAATGTCAGTTCTGTTATTACTGGAGATACGCGTTACGACAGAGTAATGGATAATAGCAAGTCTTCAAAAAGGATTGAATTGGTTGAGCAGTTTTGTGGTGGTGAAAAAGTATTGGTTGTTGGTTCGTCATGGTTAGAAGACGATCAAATATTAATGCCGTTAGTAAATTCAATTCAAAGTAAAGTAATCATTGCGCCTCATGAAATTAAAAAGTCAAGGCTTGCTCAAATTGAAAACTCACTTGACCGAACTTTTGTTCGTTATTCAGAATTTACAGGAGAAAAATCCGCAGAAGTATTAATTATTGATAATATTGGCATGTTAATGCACCTATACCAATATGCAAATGTGGCTTACGTTGGTGGTGGCTTTAAAACAGGTTTGCATAATATTTTGGAGCCTGCAAGTTTTGGAGTGCCTGTTATTTTCGGACCAAAACATGAAAAATTTCCAGAAGCTAAGCTGTTTATAGAAAATGGAATTGGTTTTGAGGTTTCGTCTTATTCTGAATTAAATAAAAAGCACAAAAGCTTGTTAATTCCTGAAATTTCCTCTGAAATTTTGAGTTTTATGCAATCTCAAAAAGGAGCAACAAAAAAAGTTGTGGGTCAATTATAAACTATAGTTTTTTTATCACATCATTCACCAAACTATCATTCCATAGCATTCTATAGTGTCCAATTTTATTGTAAGTAATTAGGTCGCTATTCGGCACTTTTTCATGCATTAATTCTGAATTTTTTATAGAAATAATTTTGTCTTCCTGATCGTGAAAAATATACAAGTGCTCAAAGTTCGATTGAAGCAATTTATTATGAATGTACATTTGCTCTAAATCTTCACACAATATTTTGGATGCTTTGTCAACTAATTTTGTGTAGGCTTTATCGCCCAAATTAATGATGTCTTTAAATTCCTTGAAGATGACGTCCATTTTGTTTGGACTGGTTAGAAAAAATAGTTTATCAACTTTAATTGCTGGCAATTCTGAAAGTGCGTATCCGGTAACAGCCGAGCCAAACGAATGTGAAATAATACTTATATTTTTATTGGTTGAAAGTGAATTGATTAATACTTTAACTGCGTTCTTACATTCAATGATGGTTGTTTTTTCTGATTGATAGTGTGCATGAGCGGGTAGATTTAGGCTGATGACATACTTATCTTTTTTAATAAGTGGTTCAACAAATTTTGAAAGAGAACCAGCGTTAGAATCCCATCCGTGTATCAGCAAAACAATATCATGTTTTGAATCACCAAAAGTATAGGTATGTATTGGTTCAGAACCAAAGGGAATATCCTGTCTTTTTGCCGAACTATAAAATGGTTTTTCGCGATCTCGAATGTCCTTTTTTCTAACTTTCTTAAACAATTCAAAAGCTTGGTTTGTCGCTAACCGCGGACTTAGAATTGAAATGGTTCCGAAATAAAGTTTTATTAATTTAAGCATATTATACTGATTGGTATATTTTAATTAAGTACTTTGGCTGTCGCTCAGCACAAAGAAAAGTTTTTAGAGTGCGATATCTTTTTCAATCATATGATTGAGACCTTTAACCATGTCTTTCATATAAATTTCTTTTTTGGTGGTCATGGTCATAAATACGGCACCTTCAATTCTTGCAAAAATTTGCCTAGCATAATACTTTGAATCAATACTTTGCTTAATTTCATTATTTGCAATTCCTGATTCTATTACAGATTCAATAAATTTTTGAACGTTGCCAATTGCCTTTTGTACTTTTTGCATCAGAACAGGGTCTTGATGATTGGCATCAACACCAATATTCAAAACTGGGCAGCCTCCAAAATCAAGAGTAAACTGATAGTATTTACTGTAAAATTTTGTAATTGCTAACAGTTTATTAATTGCCGATTTTTCCTTTTCAATTTCAATTGCAATAGCATTGGTTATTAGGTTTATATTGTAACTAAAAGATTTTATTGCTAATTCGTTTTTATTTAGGAAATTACCGTAAATAGCTCCTTTAGTTAAACCTGTAGCCAATGTTATATCAGCCATTGAGGTTGCTGAATACCCTTTTTTATTAAAAACAGGAGCAACTTTTTGAATAATATAAGCAGATGTTAGTTCAGCTTTTTTTGGCATTTGACAAATATATAAAAAATACCAATTGGTATATTTTATACAATGCCTTTTTCCGATAGCAGTGTGGCAATTGGTTTTGTTGTTTTAAATTGCGAGAGTAGAATGACAAGAATAACAGTAATTGGCACGGAAAGCACCATTCCTGTTATTCCCCAAATGGTTCCCCAAAAACTCAAAGCTAAAATAACAACAAGAGGACTTAGGTTTAATGTGTTTCCCATTACTTTTGGCTCAACAAAATTGCCAACTATTACTTGAATAGCCCCTACAACTAATAAGACAATACCAAAATAGAAAATATCACCAAATTGTAATAATGCAATAAATGCGGGAAACAGTGTGCCGATCAGAGAACCAATTGTTGGAATGTAATTCATCAAGAAAATTAAGAATGCCCAAAAAATAGGAGTATCAACACCAATTATCGCTAGCGCAATATAACTTGCTACTCCTGTTATAACACTAATGATGGTTTTTAAAGTAATATAACTACTTGTAGATTCATTTATTTTCGCAAGAATTTCACTCACTTCACCAAATTGTTTTTCCGAACTAAATACCTTTTTTAGTTTTTGTCTGAAAACGGTTTCTTCTAAAAACAGAAATAGAACATACAAAATAACCATAAAACCATTTGCAAAAATATCGGACAGAGAGTTTAGCAGTGGCGAAAGGATTTTTGTTAATTTAAAGTCACCAGCATAGTTTTTTATTCGATCAAAAATATTGATGTCAAAAGAATCCAGTACAGACTCGTTTACAGCCTTCAAGTTTTCTTCGTACACGGGAATCTGTTTTCCTAGCAATGCAATATTATCGACAAGTACATTAATTGCAATTCCGAGAAGCGAAAATAATATAACGGATGCCAATATAGACCAAACCCATATAGGTGTTTTATGACCTATGAGCGGAATTTTAACTAGCAGGTTTCTAAATTCAACAATTAAAAACCACACCAATAGCCCTAAAATAAATGGTATTATCAATGATTTACCTATAGCTAAAATCGCAATAATGCTAACGACAATAAAAATGTATGAAGCAATTCTGTTAGCCATATTCTAAATTTTTTAATTGTTAATCTGCCAGGTTGGAAGATAACCATTTTTTATAAACCTTAAAGGGCATACCTTTTCTATTGGCTATGTCTTCAATTTGGTCGTCCTTTATTTTTCCAACCCCAAAATAATGCGCTTCTGGGTTCGAAAAATACCATCCACTCACAGATGCTGTAGGAAGCATTGCTAAACTTTCAGTCAAAGAAACGTCAGTATGCTTGGAGGCATCTAATAATTCAAAAAGCCCTATTTTTTCAGTATGGTCTGGATTAGCAGGGTAGCCCGGAGCTGGTCTTATTCCTATGTATTTTTCTTTTATTAATTCCTCTTTAGTGAGTTCGTTTTTTTCATACGCCCATAATTCTTGTCTCACTATTTCGTGAAGCTTTTCAGCAAATGCCTCCGCTAATCTATCAGCCAATGCCTTTAAAAGAATTGAATGGTAGTCGTCATGATCTGCTTCAAATTCTTTTATTTTAATGTCAATCCCTTTCCCTGCAGTTACTACAAAACCACCAATATAATCTTGAATACCACTGCTTTTTGGTGCAATAAAGTCAGCTAAAGAATGGTTTGCAGCCGACTCCGCTTTTTTTAATTGTTGCCTTAATGCGTATTGCTTGTAAATGATAGAAGATCTGCTATCATCTGAATAAAATTCAATGACATCATCATCAACTGTATTGGCTGGCCAAATACCAACACTGGCACTGGCTGTTAACCATTTGTGATTAACAATGTCTTTCAACATCTTTTGTGCATCTTTAAATAATTTACTGGCTTCCAATCCTTTTTCAGGATCTGTTAATATTTCTGGGTATTTTTTGCGCATTTCCCACGTGTAGAAAAATGGCGTCCAATCAATGTATGGGATCAATTCATTGATGTCAAAATCGGAGTAATGTTTTATACCAGTGTAGTTTGGCTTTTTGATAAAAGCTTTTTTCCAATCAATTTTTTGCTTGTTTTTTCTTGCTTCAGCAATGGTTAAGTAAGTTTTAAAGCCTTTTTTCTTGGCATAGTTGGCACGAATTGTATCGTACTCAGTTTTAATATTATTGGTATACTTACTTTTATTTGAACCTAATAATTCGCTGGCTACTGTTACCGATCTACTGGCATCAAGCACATGAACAGTGTCGCCATTGCTGTATTGTTCCTGAATTTTAACAGCTGTATGCACTTTAGAAGTAGTAGCTCCACCAATTAATAGTGGAATGGTCATACCCTCTTTCTGCATTTCTTCAGCCACACTGACCATTTCATCTAAGGATGGTGTAATTAATCCACTTAATCCAATAATGTCAACATTTAATCTTTTTGCCTCACTCAATATTTTTTCAGTAGGAACCATGACACCCAAATCGACAATTTCATAATTGTTACACGCTAATACGACGCCGACAATATTTTTACCAATATCGTGGACATCACCTTTTACTGTAGCGAGTAAAATCTTACCATTTGTTTGTCCTTCTGCTTTTGTCGCTTCAATGTATGGTAGGAGGTAGGCAACTGATTTTTTCATCACTCGAGCTGATTTTACAACCTGTGGCAAAAACATCTTTCCAGCTCCAAATAAATCACCAACTACATTCATACCGTTCATTAAATAGCCTTCAATTACCTCTATTGGCATATCAACTAATTGGCGCGCTTCCTCCATGTCTTCATCTGTAAAATCAGCTATTCCTTTCACTAAAGCGTGCGTTATTCTTTCCTGAAGCGGCAGCAATCGCCATTCGGCAACTCCTTTTTCTTCTTTACTTGATTGCACTACATTTTCAGCAAAATCAAGCAGTTTTTCAGTGGCATCCTCTGATCTATTTAATAAAACATCTTCAACATATTTTAGCGCATCTTTTGGAATTTCGTCATACACCTCCAACATGCTTGGATTCACTATCCCCATGTCCATACCTTCTTTAATGGCATGGTACAAAAACGCTGAATGCATAGCTTCACGAATGGCATTGTTTCCTCTAAATGAAAACGATACATTACTCACTCCTCCACTAACATGCGCTCCTGGAAGGTTTTCACGGATCCAGCGAGTTGCCCTAAAAAAGTCCATGGCATTATTTCTATGCTCTTCCATTCCAGTGGCAACAGGGAAAATATTGGGATCAAAAATGATATCTTGAGGTGGGAAGTTTACTTCATTCACCAATATATCGTATGATTTCTTGCAAATCTCCACTCTTCTTTCATATGAGTCTGCTTGCCCAATCTCATCAAAAGCCATTACAATTACTGCGGCTCCGTACGATTTTATTATTTTGGCTTGATGAATAAATTCATCCTTTCCTTCTTTTAAACTAATCGAGTTCACCACTGATTTTCCTTGAACGCACCGTAGTCCCGCTTCAATAATATTCCATTTGGAGCTGTCAATCATTATTGGAACTCTCGCAATGTCTGGCTCAGCTGCAATTAGTTTTAAAAACTTTACCATGGCCTCTTTTCCATCAATTAAACCGTCGTCCATATTGATGTCAATGATTTGAGCGCCATTTTCAACTTGTTCTCGAGCAACCGATAATGCTTCGTCAAATAAATCATCTTTGATTAAACGCAGAAATTTTTTGGACCCTGCAACATTGGTGCGTTCACCTACATTGATAAAATTTGCTTCAGGCGTAACAATTAATGGTTCAAGACCACTTAATTTTAGTGGTGATAAATTTTTCCATTTGAAAATATAATCTCCTGTATAATCTGGATGTAAACTCATTATTTTGATGCTAGATTTCTAGACTGTTTCACTTCTAGATGCTAGACTTTTTTTATTTAGATAATAGATTCTAGATCGTTTCACTGTTAGATATTAGAATCTTATATTGAATGCTAGACCGTTTTGCTGCTAGATGCTAGACTTTTTCGCAGATACTTTTTCAAGCCTTTTCACTGAAAAAACAAGAAAAACTAGTCTTTGAGCGCAGCGGTCTTTTGTCTAACAGCGCAGCGGTCTTGCATCTATGCGCTTTGCGCATCACATCAACACACTCCAATCATCATTTCCAGATCTGCCGACCCAGTCTTTAAATTGTTCTTTTCCTCCTCTTGCGGCCCAGTCTGAGTCAATTGCTAATTTGGCTGAAATTCCACCTCTTGGATTACAAATCATTGAAATTCTTAGTCTTTCTGGCTCATAAACCTCCATTAAGTGATCATAAAAAATATTGATTAGTCTTTCGTAAGAGACTACAATATCACGCAAATGAAAAGAGTACTGCTTAAGTGATTTTAGCTCAATTATTTTGTTGCTTGGATACATGGTTAAAAATACCGTTGCAAAATCTGGCTGTTCTTTCACTCCCAAAAATGTGAATTCCGGAATTTTTATTTTAATTTCATAAGCTTCCTTGCTTGGGTTAGGAATTGCTTTTAAAATTGTACTATCTATTTCTTGATATAATTTTGCCATTTTTTAATTTTTATTATTTTGTATTAATTCATTCATTTTTCTAATGTGGTCGGGATTTGTGCCACAGCACCCACCTACAATATTCACTAAACCTTCGTCTAAAAAAGTTTTAATTTGATCGCCCATTTGTTCAGCGGACTCATCATATTCACCCATTTCGTTTGGAAGCCCGGCATTTGGATGGGCACTCACAAATAGGTTTGATTTTTGTTTTAAAGTTTTAAGATAGGGTTTCATGGCATTGGCACCCAAAGCGCAATTAAAACCGATACTTAATAAGTTAGCATGTTCAACTGAAATTAAGAATGCTTCTGCCGTTTGCCCCGATAATGTTCTTCCACTAGCATCAGTTATTGTACCTGAAACCATCACAGGAAGATCTACACCAGTAGCTTTTTTTACTTCATTTATTGCAAATAATGCAGCCTTGGCATTTAGTGTATCAAAAACTGTTTCTACTAGTAAAATATCTACTCCTCCTTCAATTAATCCGTTAATTTGTTCTTTGTAGGCTATTACTAATTCATCAAATTCTATATTCCTAAATCCCGGATCATTTACATCTGGCGAAATGGATAAGGTTCTGTTTGTAGGGCCAATTGACCCTGCCACAAATCGCGGTTTATCGGGTGTAAGTGCTGTGTATTTTTCTGCGCTAGCTTTGGCTATTTTTGCACTATGCAAATTAATGTCAAAAGCATATTTTTCTAATCCATAATCGGCTTGCGCAATAGCGGTACCACTGAAAGTATTTGTTTCAATAATGTCAGCGCCTGCTTCTAAGTATTCTTCATGAATTGCGGTAATAATATCTGGCCGTGTGAGTGACAATAAATCATTATTTCCTTTCAAGGGCTTGCCATGATTTTCGAACCACCCTTTTCTGAAATCATCTTCGGTTAAAGTATACCGCTGAATCATTGTACCCATGGCTCCATCAAGCAAAAGAATTCTTTCCTTTAAAATGTTTTTAATTGTTTGCATATTCTACATTAGAATTGCAGTGAGACCGGTAAGTTGTGATTGGAGTTATTGATCTTATAGTGATATGGTATTGACATATCAGGAATTGGCACCTTCATGCACTATAGCAAGGGTTGCCAAGGTATCACAGGGCCGGTCCCTCCACCTTTCTTTATAAGTTTATAAAAAAATGAACTGGTACAAAGGTATAACAGATTATTTAAAACAACAAGAAATAATTAGTAATTTGCTTTGTGACTAATTATGACAATTTATCTGCCAAAATTTTAATTTCAATAAATGGCGAAATTCTTTCGTAAACAATGTTGTTAACAGCCTCTAAAATTGGCATATCAACGCCATACTCTTTATTGATTTCAACTAGGCATTTGGTTGCAAAATATCCTTCAGCAATCATATCCATTTCTAATTGAGCTATTTTAACTGAGTATCCTTTACCTACCATGTATCCAAACGTTCTATTTCTAGAAAACTTAGAATAGGCGGTTACAAGTAAGTCACCTAAATAAGCTGATGAATTGACATCTCTGTGAATTGGGTTTACTTCGTCAATAAAATTTTCAATTTCTTGAATGGCATTAGATATTAAAACAGCTTGAAAATTATCGCCATGTCCAAGTCCAGAGCAGATTCCAGCAGCAATTGCATAAACGTTTTTTAATACCGCAGAGTACTCTGTTCCAAAAATATCATCCGAAACAGTGGTTTTAATAAAACGATTGGCTAACCGTTCAGCTAAATATTCTGCCATATCTTCGTCTTGGCAAGCTACTGTTAAATACGACAGTCTTTCAAGTGCCACCTCTTCAGCATGACACGGGCCACAAATGATACCAATATTGTCTTCATCTACTTCCATATATTTTTGAAAGTACTGGCCAGGTATTTCATTTATTTCTGGAATGATACCTTTTACCGCAGAGAAAATATATTTGTCTTTTAATAAGTGTTTTGGAAAGTGTTCGAACACTTCAAATAAATAAGCGGAGGGTGTGGCAATTATAACAATATCTGCTGGTTGGATTAATTCTTTTAAATTACTTCCAACATTAATTCTTTCTAAATCAAACTCAACTGATTGAAGATATTTCGGATTATGTCTGTATTTGACAATATGAGCGACAGATGCTTCATTATGCATCCACCAATTAACTGTATCACCTGGTTTGGTTGTTAATATTTTAACTAAAGCGGTTGCCCAACTTCCTCCGCCAACTACTACAATTTTCTTTTCTCGAATCTGCATAATCCTCTTCCGCAAATGTAACAATTTATCAGAATACCCAATTCTTTAAGAGAAAAATCAAGTGCTTTTTAACCTCTGGGAGATGCGCAACCGCTATTTTTGTTTTAATTTTGTGCAAACATTTTTAGAAAGCAGTTTTATAAGAAATGTCAAAGTTGAAAAATTTAATAATAGTTCTATTTATAGCCTTGCATGGTCAGCTGATTTTCGGGCAAACTGTTACTGGTGTAATCAAAGGAATTGTTAGAGATAAAGAAACTTTTCAACCCATTATTGGCGCTAAAATAGAGGTGTTTACAGAATTACAAGATTACACAGCGATCACCAATGTTGATGGTCTTTTCAAATTCGCAGAAATTCCTGTTGGAAAGCAGAATGTGTATGTTTCGTTTATTGGCTATGAAACCCGAAAATACAGCAATATTGACGTGAGTAGTAAGGAAGTGGTTTTAGAAGTTGATTTGATAGAAAAGGTTGAGTCTTTAGAAGCAGTTGAGGTGGTTGGCAAAAAGAAGGGTGAGACTGTCAATAAAATGGTGTCAGTTAGTGCAAGATCTTTTTCAATTGATGAATCAAAGAGATATGCTGGAAGTTTAAATGATGTCTCGCGAATGGCACAAAACTTTGCGGGAGCAAGGGGAGGGAATGATACAAGAAATGATGTGATTATTAGAGGAAATTCACCAACCGGCGTATTGTATAGAATGGAAGGTGTAGATATTCCTAATCCTAATCATTTTGCACGTTTTGGCACTACAGGTGGCCCAATTAGTATGCTAAATAACAATGTACTTTCAAATTCTGATTTTTTAACTGGTGCCTTTCCTGCTGAATACGGGAATGCAACTGCAGGAGTTTTTGATTTGAAATTGAGAAACGGAAATACTGGAAAGCATGAATTTATGTTTCAAATTGGATTTAACGGTGCAGAATTATTGGCAGAAGGCCCTTTAAATAAAAAATCGAGAGCTTCCTATTTAGTTAGTTACCGCTTTAATGACTTGACTTTCTTTAATAGAATAGGATTAAGTATTGGAACTAATGCCGTACCGACCTATCAAGATCTTACTTTCAAATTAAATTTCCCCCATAAAAAGGGGGTGACTAGTTTGTTTGGTATTGGTGGGCTTAGCCATATTGATATTTTAGCATCAGAAGCTGATCCGGGTGATGTGTATGCCTTGGATAATAGCAATACCTACTATCAATCTAATGTTGGAATTATTGGCTTAACGCATAAGCAACGAGTAAGGAAGAAGGCATTTTTTAATTTTTCAAGTGCTCTGCAAACCGGAATAAATAATATATTGAACGATACAGTTGATGTCGATTTTAATAATCCGTTTACAACTTATGGTACCAATACTACAATAAGTAAATGGACAAATACGCTTTACTATAATTTTAAAGTGAATACAAAGCATGTTTTAAAAGCAGGCATCCAGTCCGATTTGTACCTCCTTAACTTATCGGATTCCGTTTATTATAATCTAATTGCAGATTACTTAACATTGCGTAATTTTAAAGGCGAAACTTTTTTAGTTCAACCATATGTTCAACATCAATGGCGATTGTCAAAAAGGTTTCGAATAAATTCAGGATTGCATTATCAATTGCTTACTTTAAATAACCGTCAAATTTTGGAACCAAGAATAGGCGGCTCATTTAATGTGACAGAAAATGATCGACTTTCGTTTGGGTACGGACTGCACAGCCAAATGCAGCCGATAGAGTTGTACTATTTGGAAAATATTGTAAACGGACAAGCAACATTGCCCAATAAAAATTTAGATTTTTCTAAAAGTCATCACTTTGTTGCAGGCTATCAACGTTTTTTTAAATGGGGTATCCAAGCAAAAGTGGAAGCTTATTATCAAGCCCTTTATGATATTGTTGTTGAAAAGGAAACGACTGTATTTTCAATGGCAAACTATGGGTCAGCATTTGTAGAAGATTATCCGAATAGTGCCGTTAATAATGGAACTGGCAGAAACTACGGATTAGACATAACGGTAGAGAAATTTTTAGACAAAGGATTTTATTTTTTAGTCACCAGTTCAATTTACAATTCTTTGTACACGCCGAGCGACGGTAATGAATATTCAACAGCATTTAATGGTGGCTATACTTTTAATGCCTTGGCAGGCTATGCATACGAATTTAAAAAGGCTGATAAAAGTAAGAAAATCCTTACTTTAGATTTTAAGTTTACACGAAACGGAGGCGGGCGTTACACTCCAATTTTGTTGGAGGAATCGATTCTTGCTGGCAGAGAAATAAGAGATTTTGATAATGCATTTAGTCAGCAATTCCCTGATTATTTTAGAGCTGATATTCGGCTTGGTTTTAAAGTGATAGGAAAAAAAATAACACAGGAATGGGCAATCGACATGCAAAATATCACCAATCAAGCAAATATATTTTTTCAACAGTATAATGAAACTACGCAAGGTATTGCGACAACTTATCAGACCGGCAGACTACCTATTGGGTTGTATAGGTTGTATTTTTAAATTTAAAGCAATTTAGCTTTCAGTTCAATATCTTCACCATAAAACCTAGTTGCCGAGTCCTGGAAACTTTGAGTATAGTCAGAAACAAAAAATGAATTTGAAGCTTTAGATGTTGTATTCATTAAGCCTTCCTTTTCAAATATTTCAATCATTTTAAGGGCCAGAATATCTGTTGAATCATATAGTTTCACACGTCCATTAAAATACTCGTTAATTTCATCTTTGATTAATACATAATGTGTGCAGCCTAGAATAAGGGCATCAATATTATCAAACTTGGGGTTGCTCAAATAGTTTTCAATTACTGTACTACTAATTTTATCCTGACTAAATCCTTCTTCAATCATTGGTGCCAAAAGGGGAGTAGGTAGCACTTCCATTTTAATGTCAGGATTTCGCCTATTCATTTTTTCTTGATAAACGCCAGATTCTATGGTTGTTTTTGTAGCAATGAGTCCAATTTTTTTGTGGGTTTGACTACTAACTATCGCTTCTATAATAGGGTCAATTACATTAATAATTGGGATTTGACCTTTGAATTGGTCTCTTAAATATTCGTAAGAGGTGGCCGAAGCTGTATTGCAAGCAATAACAACTGACTTGCATTGCTTTTCTTCAATCAGAAACTGTGTAATATTTTTGACGAATGAGTGAATGAGATTCGGCGATTTATCTCCGTATGGTAGATGGGCAGTATCGCCAAAATAAACAATGGTTTCATTTGGTAATAATTTAGATACTGCATGAGCAACAGTTAATCCACCAATTCCAGAATCAAATATACCAATGGGCTTATTCATTGCAATAAAGATATAAAAAAAGGTGTCAACAAATTATGTTGACACCTTTCAAAATCTTACTTACTGTAATTATTATTTAGCCATTCTAATGGCTTCAAGTCTAATTAATTCTGCTTTCACTTCTTTGGTAATATCTAATCCTCCTTCATTGAAAAGCATTGAGCTAACATCAAAAACATAGTTTAATTTGTACTTCATTGAAATAGTTTTTACTGCTTTTTTGAAGTTTTTTTCAATTGGCTCATACAACCTAGAATTATAGATTTCTAAATCTTTTTGCAATGTTTGTTGCTTTTGCTCCAATATTGCCTGTTGCTCATTTAAGTTTTTCTCTTTAATCTCTCTCATTAATGGAGATAGAGAGTCTCTTTTAGCAATATAGATTTCGTAATCTCTTTGCAACATGGTTTGTAATTCTTGAATGGTTTTTTGTCCGTCATCAATAAATTGCTTCATTTCTTTATCCGCAGCTAATTTTGACGGTATACTATCTGTTACCTTAGAATAGTCTACATGACCCATTTTTACATTGGTTTGTGCTATAATATTGCTAATGCTAAAGGTGATGATTAGGGCTAATAATATCTTTTTCATTTTCTTTCTGTTTTAATTAAAGATTGCCAAAAGTAATTAATTTATGATACTGAGAGCAGAACTTTAAGTGGATTTATCTTTATTTATATACTAGTAGGCAAATTGCGTGCCTAAATTAATTATCTTTTACTACAATGTCCATTTTTCTTAGAACTAAATCGCTGATATTGTATTTAGGGTCAGCAAATAAAAGTGTCGATTGGTTGGCCTTATCAAAAACAAATGCAAACTTTTTCTCATCAGAAATTTCCTGAATTGCTTCGAAAATTTTGTCTTGAATAGGTTTAATTAGCTCACTGCGCTTTTCGAATAGCATACCGTCAATTCCAAAGTACTTTTTCTGCAACTCTTTGGCTTCAGTTTCAAGCTTTAAAATGTTGGCTTGTTTTTCGTTTTTTATCTCCTCAGGTAATAGAATCTCTTCGGCCTGAAGTGCTATTCTTTTTTTTGAAATTAAATTGTATTTCGATTCAATTTCCTGTTGCCATTTTACGGCATAGTCATCTAATTTTGTTTGCGCTTCGGCATAGGCCGGAATGTTATCTAAAATGTACTGAGTGTCTACATAAGCATATTTCTGGGCCATTGAAAGATTGGCAACAGAAAAAATGATAATTCCAATTAGCAATATTTTTTTCATAGTCATTATTTTTATAAATCTCCAAGTGTTACGCCAATGACAGGGAATATTCCAAAAGTGTAACCATTTGCCTTTATACTAGGGTTTTCACTGGTAGCTCCAACTCTATCCGAACTGAGCTGGTCAAAGCCCCAACCTATATCTACACCAAGCATTCCAAACATTGGTAAAAATACCCTAGCTCCAACTCCAACTGAACGTTTCACATTAAAAGGGTTAAACGTTTTAAAACTTGTATATGTATTTCCTGCTTCTACAAATGCTAAGCCATAAATTGTTGCACTTGGGTTTAATGATAATGGGTAACGCAATTCCATACTGTATTTTGCAATTAATGGATCACCTTGTTGTGTACTCAATCCATTTTGAGTTTCGTATCCCCTCAATGTAATTAGTTCACGGCCATCAAAGTTAACATTACCTTGTAGCCCGTTCCCTCCTAGGTAGAATCTTTGGAATGGCGTATTTCCTTTAGATTTAGAATAACCACCCATAAACCCGTAACCGAACTTAGGAACTAAAACTAATTTTTTATCTTTTGAAAGCGGTAGGTACCATTCTCCAGTAAATTTTATTTTAAAATATTCAGCATACTTAAACTTTTCTTGGTCTGAAAAATTAGAATAATCGCTAACACCATCAAATCTTGAATACGGTAGTGTTGATTTTGTTAGCAATTTAAAATTGGATCCACCTCGAGGATAGATAGGGCTATCAATTGAATTTCGAGAAATAGTAAAATTCAGAGAGATATCATTTGAATAACCAGACCCAAAAATAAACCTAGATTCCGCATTTAGTAAATCGTAATATGAATAATTTAATTCTGTATAGACTGAAAAGAAATCATCTGGCCACTTCAGCCTAGAACCTAGTCCAACACCTACAGATGTTACCCCAATTTTTAATTCACTGTCAGACCCTGCTGTTCCTTGGCTAATGTTTGAGTGCGTCATAAAAGTAGTAAAAGAAATAGGTTTTTTTCCACCTAGCCATGGTTCTGTAAATGAAAAGTTATAGGATTGAAACCCTCTTCCGAATGATTGGCCTCTTATTGATAACCTCTGACCATCACCTGATGGTAGTGGCGACCATGCTTCTTTTTTGAATATGTTTTTTGTTGAGAAGTTGGTAAATGTTAAACCTAATGTACCAATCAGTCTGCCTGCTCCAAATCCTCCTGATAATTCAATTTGATCAGATGATTTTTCAACGACTGTATATTCTACGTCTACTGTTCCGTCGGCAGGATTAGGAATTGGGTTAATTTGAAATTGCTCATTGTCGAAATAACCAAGTTGAGAAAGCTCTCGCTGAGTTCTAATAATATCAGCTCTACTAAACAAATCTCCTGGTTTTGTTCTGAGTTCTCGTCTAATTACATGGTCGTTAGTTTTGGTGTTTCCCATAATTCTAATTTCCCCATATCTGGCCTCTTTGCCCTCGCTAATTCTTAATTCATAATTAATTTTGTTGCCTTCTGAAATGTTTAATTCTACTGGTGTAATAGTGAAAAATAAATACCCTTTATCCATGTAAATAGAGGTAATGTCACTATTGTCGGCACTTTGATACAATCTTTGCTCAAGTCTTGATCTGTCATAGATGTCGCCATTCTTTATTCCCAAAATTGTATCTAATACTCCTGATCTATATTTTGTATTTCCAACCCAAGTAATATCACCGAAGTAGAATTTGCTGCCTTGGTCTATAAAGATGTCTATACCGATATGTTTTTCGTCAATATCATAAACACTGTCCTTTAAAATACTGGCATCTCTGAGACCTATACCGTTGAATTTATCTATAATTGCCCTTTTGTCGCGTTCGTAAGCAGTTCTGTTAAATTTCGATCTTGAGAAAATTCTAAATATGCCTTTTTGTTTGGTGTCTTTCATTGACTTTCTAATGCCGTTGTCAGACACACCAAATTTTACTAACCTCTTTTTTATTGGTGATTCGTAATGGCTAATGTCAACAGATTCATTTCCGATTATGTTAATGTGTTCTATTTTTATGCGTTCTCCCTTACTAACTTTAATATCTAAAATTTTGGAGTTTGTAATTAGCGTATCATTCTCTTCAGTTACTGTCGCAGTAGCTCTTAAATACCCTTTTTCTCGAAAGAAACCACGCACTAATTTTTCTGTGTTTTTAATCAAAGACTCAGTAATAACATCACCTGATTTTAAATCGACAATTTCTCTAATTTTATCAACTTCACCTTTTCTCAAATTCTGGTCGTATCTCACTCTCGAAAGTTTTGCTCTTCCAGCGAGTTTAATGTATAGAAATATTTCTTCATTTAGTTCATCAATATCAGTATATCCAACTTCAACATTGCTAAATAAATTCTGATCCCATAAATTTTTGATGGCTTTACCAAAATCATCACCAGGCACTTGTACTTCTGTGCCGATAGTTAATCCAGAAATTACTCTAATGGCATCATGGTCATAATTATCTACACCCTGTACCTCGATTGAGGCAATAGTGTAAGTTTTTGGTGTTAAAAAATTAACAGACGAATTATTAATTTGTCCATTGATACTTAATGTTGAGCAAATAAGTAATGCTAGATATATAAGTTTTAACTTCATGCTTTATTTATTTGTTCACTTACTTTACCAAATCGGCGCTCTCTATTTTGATAATCGTGTATGGCTTGGTAAAAGTCCTCTTCTTGAAAATCTGGCCAATACTTTTCAGAGAAGTACAATTCACTGTAAGCAATTTGCCACAGTAAAAAATTACTCAATCGAATTTCGCCACTGGTTCTAATCAGCAGTTCTGGATGAGGAATGTTTTTTGTTTCTAAGTGTTGATCTATGGTTTCGTCTGTGATTGAATCCACATCCAAAACGCCAGCTTTATGGGCTTTTGCTATGGCTTTTACTGCCTCTTTTATTTCTTGTTTGGCACTATAGTTTAACGCAAGAATTAATGTAGTTCCAGTATTGTTTTGTGTTTGTTGTGTAGCTGCAGATAACCTAAGACCACAATCTCCAGGTAAGGCATGAATATCTCCGATTGTTTGAACAATTACATTGTTTTTATGCAGTTCTTCAATTTCTTTAGTGACAGTATTGACTAAAAGATCCATCAAACCATCAACTTCATCTTTGGGACGGTTCCAGTTTTCAGTTGAAAAAGCATACAAGGTTAAATATTTCACACCTGCTTCTGTTGCAGCTGTTAGCACTCTTCTCACAGATTCTACGCCCATTGCATGACCAAAAAGCCTTGTTTGACCCTTTGATTTTGCCCATCTTCCATTTCCATCCATTATTATGGCAACGTGTAAAGGAATGTTGGTTTTATGTAATTTTTCTAAGTAATTCATGTCAGAGACAAGGGCAAATTTGAACTTTTTTTTTGGTTAAAACAGTGTTAAAACGTTAATTTTTCCTATTAATTGTTTATTTAGCATAGCGGTATAATAAAGACCTAAAAAGGGGCTTGTACAAAATACAATCCCCTTTTAAAAGAAGTTGTTAGCATGAATATATTATTCAGCTAATACTAAAACTTTGTTTTCACTAACCTCAACAACTCCACCTTTAATAGGGAAAGAGAATTGAGCGTCAGCACTGAATTCACTATTTAAACGGCCCTTAAAAGATTTGTTTGCTTCTGTATCTTGGTCTACTTTCACATTCCCTTCAGATAAAGCTGAAATTAAAGGAGAGTGATTATCTAAAATTCCAAAAGACCCATCTAATCCTGGTAAAATTACCTGTGAGATTGTTCCGGTAAATAATACTTCGTCTGGTGTTAAAACTTCTAAAGTCATTTAACTAAATATTAAGCGTTAGCAATCATTTTTTCACCAGCTTCAATTACATCTTGAATATTTCCTTTCAAGTTAAATGCTGCTTCTGGGTATTGATCCATTTCACCATCCATAATCATGTTGAATCCTTTGATAGTATCTTTAATGTCAACTAACACACCTGCTAAACCTGTAAATTGTTCAGCTACATGGAAAGGTTGAGACAAGAAACGTTGTACACGTCTTGCACGGTGAACGATTAATTTATCCTCTTCCGATAATTCATCCATACCAAGAATTGCGATAATGTCTTGCAATTCTTTATAACGTTGTAAAGTCAATTTTACTTTTTGTGCGCAGTCATAGTGTTCATCACCAACTATTTCGGCTGTTAAAATTCTTGAAGTAGAATCTAACGGATCTACTGCTGGGTAAATACCTAGCTCAGCAATTTTACGTGATAGTACTGTAGTGGCATCTAAATGGGCAAAAGTTGTTGCTGGTGCTGGATCCGTTAAATCATCTGCAGGTACATATACTGCCTGTACAGATGTAATAGATCCATTTTTAGTAGATGTAATACGTTCCTGCATGGCACCCATTTCAGATGCTAATGTTGGCTGGTAACCTACTGCTGATGGCATACGTCCTAATAGTGCTGATACTTCAGATCCTGCTTGTGTAAATCTAAAGATGTTATCAACGAAGAATAAGATATCAGAACCTTTACCGTCACCTTCTCCATCTCTGTAGTATTCTGCCAATGTTAATCCTGAAAGTGCAACTCTTGCTCGTGCTCCTGGAGGCTCATTCATTTGTCCGAAAACAAATGTTGCTTTTGACTCTTTTAATGCTTCTTTGTCAATTTTTGATAAATCCCATCCGCCTTTTTCCATGTCTTCCATGAATTCATCACCATAAGTAATAATTCCAGATTCTAACATTTCACGTAAAAGGTCATTTCCTTCTCTTGTTCTTTCTCCAACTCCTGCAAATACAGATAAACCTGAATATGCTTTTGCAATATTGTTAATTAATTCTTGGATTAATACAGTTTTACCTACTCCGGCACCACCAAATAAACCAATTTTACCACCTTTTGCGTATGGCTCAATTAAATCAATCACTTTTATACCTGTAAATAATACTTCAGTAGATGTTGATAATTCCTCAAACTTTGGTGCATCTCTGTGAATTGACAAACCTGTGCTGTTGTCTAAGTCACCTAAACCATCAATTGCATTACCTGTCACGTTAAAAAGTCTCCCTTTAATCGTATCACCAATTGGCATTTTAATTGGAGATCCAGTTGCTGTTACAACCATTCCTCTAGTGAATCCATCTGAGGAATCCATTGCGATTGCTCTTACTGTATCGTCACCAACGTGTTTTTGCACCTCAAGTACAACTATTGTACCGTCAGCCTTACTTACTGTTAAGGCATCCAAAATGTTTGGAAGTTTTGCTCCCTTCTCAAAGTTAACATCAACTACAGGGCCGATTACTTGAGAGATTTTACCATTTACATCAGACATTATTATCGTTTTAATGTGTTTCTAAATTTGGGTGCAAAAATAGTTCTTTTTATTGTTTTACACAATATACTTCCTCATTTTTTCTATAACTTTGTCAACAAATTATCAATAGTAGTGAACATATACACCAATCTTGAGGATGTACCTAACATAACTAACCCTGTCATCACTATTGGAACGTTTGATGGCGTGCATCTTGGGCATCAGAAGGTGATTTCTTACTTGAACTCTAAAGCTAAGGAAGTTAAAGGTGAGTCTGTTGTCTTTACATTTCATCCACATCCCCGAATGGTTTTGTATCCTGATGACCATCATTTAGAAATGCTTCAAACCATTGAAGAACGGAAAGAAAGTTTAGCAAAAGCTAAAATAAATCACCTCATTATTTATCCTTTTTCAAAAGAATTTAGTCGTTTATCTGCACTTGAATTTGTAAGGGATATTTTAGTGAACAAACTGGGTCTAAAATTTCTTATTGTGGGTTATGATCATCATTTTGGTAGAAATAGGGAGGGGTCAATGGCTAATTTGGAAGATTTGGCGCCGCTATATGGTTTTAAAATATTCGAAATAGATGCGTTAAATAAAGAAGAGGTTAACATTAGCTCAACCAAAATTAGAGCGGCAGTAAAAAGTAAAGATTTTTCGAAAGTTACTGAGTTTCTTGGGTCTCCTTTTCAACTGTCAGGCACTGTTGTTGCCGGCGATAAAATTGGAACTGAATTAGGTTATCCAACAGCTAATATTGTGGTGAATGCTCACTATAAAATTATCCCTCCAAATGGAGTTTATGCTGTTAGAGTTACTGTGGAAAAGCAAGATTATATTGGGATGTTAAATATTGGAAACAGACCTACAGTTTCCAGTAACGGAGAGTCAAGGATTGAGGTTCATATATTGGATTTTTCAGGTAATATTTACGGTGAAGAAATAAAGTTGAGTATTGTTGAATACATTCGATCAGAAGTGAATTTTGATAGCAGGGAGTCGCTGATAGAACAAATTAAGGAAGATGAAAAGAATTGCCGCAGTGTTTTGCTGCCTTTCGTTTAGTTCAATACTGTTGGGTCAAACAAAAGTGTATACTTCATTGGAAGATGCCATGTCTGCTCCAATTGATTCTGTTGTTTATTTAGATTTGAGCAAGCAAAAACTGACCGAATTTCCGGAGGAAATACTAAATTTTATCCATCTAAAATCACTGAATTTATCAAAAAATAAACTAACAGTAATACCTCAAGAAATCAATGAGTTGACTCAATTAAAAAGCATAAATCTCGAAAAAAATAATCTGGTTTATTTCCCTGTTGGTATCTGTGCCCTTGGAGGGCTTGAGATTTTGAATTTAGGGAGAAATAATATTGGACTTATTCCTCAGTGCATAGGACAATTGCTGAGTCTTAAATCGTTTGATATTTGGGACAATCCTATTTCAGACTTACCAAATAATATTCAGCACCTGAAAAGTTTAGAGGTGATGGATTTAAGGGGTATTAATTTTAGTAGTTCAAAAAAAAAGCAAATTTCAGGGCTGCTTCCTTGGGTTAAAATTGAATTCAGCGCAGGCTGCGATTGCCATGGACCTTGAGTGTTACTGTGTAAGCTTTTGCAATTGTAATTCCGTATTAGATAATTTGAAATTACTTAAGCTATGCAAAGTACTTAAGTATTCTTGTTCAAATTGCCTTTTTGTGGGAAGTAATATCACTTTTTTTTGAAATGGAATTAAATCCATGATGGTTGTGTAACCAGATTTTGAAACTACAATACGACTTCTGTTAATGAGTTTTTCTAGTTCATTTGTATCCGGTCGCAAATGAATATTTGTTTGCTTAGAGCTTTGTAATTTAGGTTCGAATGGAACAGCAATGCCTGCATTTAAGTTGTGCTTTGCAATAAACTGTTGAGACTTTTCTAAAAAAACTTCCCTTTCCGGAAAAGGACCACTTATTAAAAATAGGTAGTCGTAATGTTCTTCGTTGTTTTGAATGATTTTAAAACGCGACAAAGGCCCAATAAATACCGTTGGGATTTTTAAGCTGCCAGAACTTAGATCGCCTGATAAGCTTTGATTAGGATAATCAGGAATCCAACAAGTTGAAAAATGGTTGAGCTGTTTTCTCAAAAAATAGTTTATCACTTTTTTGCCAAAAGGGATCTGTAGCTCGGTTTGGTGTGTTAAAATAATACAAGGAATAGATTGATGATTCAGACCATAACGGTTATCGGAAATAACGAAATCAAATGGGGTTTCTTTTAATTGTTTTTGAAGCCAAAACCTCTCGTTTTTAATCGCATTTAGGATTTTTGGGGTTTGCTTTAAAACTTGCAAATAAGTATTTTTTGAACTACTTAAAACAACATTGTAACCTTCAAGTGGCAATGTGCTGACTTCGGAGAATTGCTTTTTTATGAATCGAGTTTGTTCTGAATTGCCAGCGAAAACAAGTTCATTATTTTGATTTAATAATTGTTTGATTAAAACTGATGTCCTAGTAGTGTGCCCAAACCCCCAATCTAAAGCAGAAATTAAAATTTTCGAATTGATTATGTTTTCCGCCTTTAGCAATATTAAAAGTTTTGTTGAACAATATCGCTAACCTGGTAAATGCCGTTGGCTATGGACTCAATTTCAGTTCTCATTTCATTTTCTGAAACTATATTTTTATCATACTGAATTACAGAATAGTTTATAGTTCGAGCAGTATCAAAATCCATTTCAATTTCTATCACACCATCCATTTTAGATAAGTGGCTTTTTACAGTTCTAACACAGCCAATTTCGCAAGTCATACCCGTAATCGAAATTTTGGTGCTGGCATTGTGCTCTGGAATCAGCTGCTGAGTTGAAGCAAGTTCTTCTTTATCATTTGAATTTTCCTGTTGGTTTTTACACGCAAAAAAACTGAGACAGGCAAGCAAATAGAGAATGGGTTTCATTTTTTATTGCAAAAATATGAAAAAATCATTGGATCGGCTTTTAAAAAAGTTATCAAAAAAATGATGTGACAAAACGCTTTTAAACAAGTGCCAGAAGTGAAGATAATATCTGTAATTTCAGAATCATTAACTAATCATTTCCTACCTATGACTAAATCTAAAAAATCCAAAAAAGTTTTCGTCTTTGATACATCAGTTATTTTACATGATCACAATGCAATTCATAACTTTGAAGAGCATGATGTAGCCATTCCAATTCCGGTTTTAGAAGAATTAGATAATTTTAAAAAAGGCAACGATACTAAAAATTTTGAAGCTAGGGAGTTTATCCGATTTTTAGATAAATTGTCGAATGAATCGACATTAGAGAATTGGATACCCTTAGAAGGTAAAAATAAAGGAAGAATAAAAATTGTTTTGCATTCTGATGTTAAAGGTCAGGATGCGACTGTTCTATATAATGACAATAAAGCTGATCATCAAATTCTGAATGCTGCATTAAATTTAAAGGAGTCCATGCCAGATCATCAGGTAATATTAGTAACAAAAGATATTAACCTGCGACTAAAAGCCAAAGCCCTATCCGTAGTGGCTCAAGATTACCAGGCTGGCAAAATAAATGATGTTAGCAAGGTGTTAAAAGGAGCTGATATTATAAAAGAGGTAGAGTCAGATTTAATTCACGAAATATACAAAACAGGTTTTACTGAAGATATCTCGGTGCTTGGTGACGCGCCAATAAAAAACCAATATCACATTTTACAAAATGGCAAATCTACAAGCCTAGCTTTTTACAATGGACATGTTAATAGGCTAGAAAAAGTGGATAAAACGTACGTATACGGTATCAAACCAAAAAATGCCGAGCAAACATTTGCAGTTAATGCGCTAATGAATAAAGATATAAAACTGATTACCTTGCAAGGTGTGGCCGGAACAGGTAAAACCTTATTGGCACTAGCCAGTGCAATTGAACAGAGAAATAGTTTTAGTCAAATTATATTGGCTAGACCCATTGTGCCATTGAGTAATAGAGATATTGGGTTTTTACCAGGTGATGCCAACGAAAAAATCAACCCCTACATGCAGCCACTTTTTGATAATTTAACCTACATAAAAAATCAATATCGAAGTGGCGAAAAAAAGTATAAGCAGATTGAAGATTTGCAAACAGATAATAGAATGGTTATTATGCCTTTAGCGTTTATCAGAGGCAGAAGTTTGTCGAATGTTTTTTTTATTGTGGACGAAGCCCAAAATTTGACTCCACATGAGGTGAAAACAATTATTACTAGAGCAGGAGAAGGCACAAAAATTGTTTTTACTGGTGATGTGCATCAAATCGATACTCCGTATTTAGATGAAAACAGTAATGGTTTGTCGTATTTAATTGACAGACTAAAAGGTAACGAGCTGTTTGCGCACGTCAAACTTGAAAAAGGAGAACGTTCTGAATTGGCAAACCTTGCCAATGATTTGCTCTAAAACAATTTCCAATTAATTGTTTTCTAGCCCCTAGTTTTAATGGAATTTCTATCTTTGGTACGAAAAATGCATTTAAGGTATTTATACTTTAAATTTCCAGCTTATGAAAAATTTATACACATTATTAGCTTTTATCCTTTTAACTGGACTCAATTCATTTGGGCAAGGAAAGGTGGATTATCAAACCAGATCAAAATTTTATTTAGGATTTAATTTTGGTGGAACATACCATAGTAATACTGAAGTTGATGTAAATAGATTATACCGAGGGGGAGCAGGATTTACATTTGGGTATTCTTTTGGGATGAAGCCAGGAAATTTATTAAGTGTAGACTTGCAGGCTAGATATTTGTTAGCTGCATATAGAGGAGCGTCAGATTCTAAGTATACGTTAAATTCTAATACAAATGATATTCTTAATTTAAATGAGCCAGCTTTACAGCCAGTTTTAGATTATGAAAATGCATATGGATACTATGTGCCTAATTTTCATACCTGGGTGAATGATTGGAGTTTAGAATTAAAATTAAACACGAATCGATTACGCGAAAGAACAGGATGGAACTTTTTTGTGTTGGGTGGAGTAGGCACAACAAAGTATGGTACACGAATCGATTTTTACGATAATACATCCGCTGGACAAGTGAAATTAGAAGATGACTTGTTCGAGACAAAGCAATCAATTATTTCATACGAAACTCCAATAGTAAAGAAACGGGATTGGATGCCAAGTTTAGGCGCTGGTATTGAACGCCAAATTACGCCAAATGCTGCTTTTCAGTTAATGGGAAGAATGACTTGGACTCGAAATAATGATTTTGACGGACTTGCTAATTCATTTTCTGGTCAAGCTTCAAACTCGAATGATAGATACCACTATGCATCAGCAGGTATAAAAGTTTATTTACGTGGCAGAACTAATAACTATGTAAATGAAGATGACGACCCAATAGTTCGCCCTAACCCGAATCCTCCTGTGCAAGGGAGAATGCCGGTAGCACGTTTCACAACGCCAAACAGTTCACCAATAACCGTATCTTTTAGTTCATATGGTGTGGTTGCTTTGGTGCAAAATGTTGCAGGAAAGCAAAATATTACTTTGACACAAAATGGTCAGGCGGTTAACAATTATAGTTATAATGCCAACACTGATAAGCTAAACTTTAATTCGCAATTAGTTCCAGGTCAAAATACATTTAATATTACGGCTGTCAATAATTTTGGACAGGCACAAGACCAAACTATAATCATTTACAATCCTCAAGTAAATACTGTTAATCCGCCTATCGTTACTATAACCAATCCTAATTCGAATGCAGTGACGGTACAAAATAGCATTTATAACTTCGCATCAACTGTTTTAAATGTTGATGGCAAACAAAATATTTCAGTTTTTGTTAATGGAAATAATCAAGCAAATTTTTCTTACAATACAATAAATAATGCAGTGACTCTTGCAATAAATCTTATACAAGGTAAAAACGTTGTTACCATTACTGGAACGAATTCAGTTGGAACTGATTCGGAAACCGCTGAGATTATTTACAGAAAACCTATAACTGCAGGTCCGCCTCCAATAGTTACAATTCTCACTCCAAGCGCAAATCCATTTCAAACTACTTTAAATTCGGCAAATGTAGAGGCAACAATAAGCAACGTTTCGAATAAAAATAATATTTCAGTTTTGATTAATGGCGCTAGCACCAACAACTTTAATTTCAATATAAATTCTGGTCAAATCAATTTTGTGACCAACTTAATTCAAGGTAATAATGTTGTTGAGGTAAAAGCAGTCAATCAGTTTGGTCAAGATGCGGCATCAACATTAATCATTTATCAGCCAGTCCAAAATGTTCAATTGCCTGTTGTAGCAATTACTAGTCCGGCGAACATGAGTGTTTATTCTGTACCAATAGCTAGTATTCAGGGATCTGCATTACATGTTGATAGCCAAAGTAATGTGACTGTTTTGATTAATGGCCAGTCAACAAACAACTTTAGTTTTAATACAGGTTCAAAATTGGTGGTCTTTAATGCTCCATTGATTAATGGAAATAATTCAATTCAGATTATCGGAACTAATGGTGATGGACAAGATCAGGCTCAAATCAATGTGGTCTACAATAAACCCATAATCAAAACGCCTCCAGTTGTAAATATTATTGATCCATCTGTAAATAATAAAACATATTCTGTTTCGGCAATTACTGCTAAAGCGACTGTTCTAAACGTGAGTAATAAATCAAATATTACTGTAAAAGTAAATGGAATTAGCACCAATAATTTCAGTTTTAATGCCAATTCAAATCTAGTAACAGTACCATTAAATTTAAATAGTGGTGCAAATATACTGTCAGTTTTTGCAGCAAATAATGACGGTACAGATAGTGACCAAAAAACAATACTTTATAAGAAGGTAGTGACTTTGAATCCACCTACAGTTAACTTTGTTAACCCAAATACTTCACCTGTAACAGTATCAACTTCAAACTATATTGTAACAGCTGCTACAACTAATATTAGCAGTAAAAGTCAGATTGTTCTCAAGCAAAATGGGACAGTAGTGAATGGAAACTCTTATAGCTTTAGTGGGTCAACCATTAGTTTTGCAAGTGCCCTGGTAACTGGAAATAATATTTTTGAAGTTTCTGTTACTAATACAGCTGGAACGGATAGCAAGACTACTTCGATTATTTACAAAAAAGTTGTGGTGCCATGCACTAAGCCTACAATTGGTTATGTAGCCCCAGCGCCTAACTCAACAGTTAGTACAGCAGCACAAGTAATTGAGGCTCAAGTTAACAATCATATTGCAGGAACTGTAGTTAATTTAAAACTGAACGGAGCAAGTGTCGGAAGTATGGCTTTCAATTCAATAACGCAAATTGCTAAAAAATCAGTTACCTTGAATCAAGGGACAAACACTTTAGAGGTGACGGTTTCAAATAGTTGTGGAACGAACAAATCAACTTTTATTTTGTATTACAAAAACACTACGCCATGCAATGCTCCAGTGGTGACTTTAAAAAGTGTAGCCGGAACAGTTTCTTCTAGTTCGTATAATTTGTCAGGAACAGTTTCTAACATAACTTCTACAAACCAAGTAAAACTATTGCTTAATGGTGTGGCAAAGCCTGTGAACTTAACAAATGGCAATATTTCTGCTAATTTAATTCTTAAGAGTGGAATAAATAATATTGTTGTAACTGGAACCAATGCTTGTGGAAATGATGCTAAAACTATAGTTGTTAATTATACACCTTGCTTGAAACCATTGGTGAAAATGACAAGCGGTGCAAGTACTGTGAGTTCAAGTACATATTTGTTATCAGCTAATGTTACCAATACCACTAACAAAAATCAAGTTACAGTAAAACTTAATGGCATTTCAGTGCCATTTAGTTTGGTAGCCAATAAACTGACTGCTAATCTAAATCTTAAGATTGGCAATAACGCAATTGTGGTTTCTGTTCAGAACCTATGCGGAAAGGATTCCAAGTCGGCTACTGTAAATTATAGCCCTTGTCAGCCAGTTAAATTGAGTATGGTGAAGCCTTCAAGTTCTTCGGTTTCCACTAAAACCAGTACTTATCAAATTGTTGCTAAGTTTAGTGGAGATCTTCAAAAACAGGGAACTTCAGTGAAATTAAATGGAAATAGTATTCCATTTAATTTCAATACAACTCTCAATACAATAACTGTGAATGCTTCAGGCTTAGTAAACGGTATTAATTCAGTTTTAATTACAGCAAACGGAACTTGTGGAAAAGATGTTTTAAACTACAAAATTACTGCAAATACTTGTGTGCCTCCTACAGTTAATGTTCTGGCAAGTGGTTCACAAAAAATCACAACAGTAAAGTCGTTAAATTATAGTTATTCTGCAATTGTTTCAGGAATGACTAGCAAAACTGGCATTACTTTAAAGCTTAATGGTCGTTCAGTATCGTTTAATTATTCGGTAAATACTGGAAAATTGAGCGCTCAATTGACATTGAAAGAGGGAACAAACACTATTGTACTTTCAGCTGCAAACACTTGTGGTAATGCCTCTAAAGCAATTACAGTTAATGCTAATACATGTGTTACACCCAAGCTTACAGCAATTACTCCAAGAATTACGACAACAACTGATAAAAGTAGCCAGCTGTTAACAGTAGCAGCCGTTGGAGTGAATAGTGTTAATGAGGTTACTGTAAAATTAAATGGAGTAAACATCAAGAAATCACTGAACAGAGGTAAGATTTCAGTTTCTGCTACTAATCTTAAAATTGGGTTGAATACGGTTGTGGTTTCAGTAACAAACAGATGTGGAACGTCTTCTGTTACTTACAGAATTACAAGAAAAACTTGTGCAAAGCCAGTTATAAAGCAACTTAGTAATGCAACGAAAGTAACTGTTTTAACATTTCCTTATTTAGCCACCGTAACTGGTGTGCCTAGCAAAGCTAGTATTAGCTTAAAAGTAAATAGTAAAGCAGTGCCCTTCACTTATAATACAAAAACAGGTCGTGTTTCAGCAACTTTAAGTTTAGTTGAAGGTAAAAACACAGTGTTGTTGACATCTAATAATAATTGCGGAAATTCAACAAAGTCGCATACTATTACAGCAACTACCTGTAAAACGCCTGAAATAAAAGTTGGGTATCCAACCAATACAAGTATTACTACTGCAAATACTACGTTTTCATTAATTGCAATAGGTATAAATGTTAGTCAGTCAGATATTAAAGTGACAAATAATGGGGCTACTATTCCGTTCTCTTTTAATAGTACAACTGGAAAAATTACTGTAGCGGTTGCTAATATGAGCTCAGGTATTAACAGAATAAAAATAAAGGGTTCGAATGCTTGTGGAAATTCTCAAATAGAATATGTTATTACATACACTGGTACTAGCAACAAAAGGTCCGGAGGAGGGTCGTCTCCGCAAAAAAGAAACTAAAAAGAAAGGCTGGTAATTTTACCAGCCTTTCTTTTGTTTAAAATTAATTACCAGAATCATTAAAGATCCAAATTTTAATAGTGCGTATTTGTTTTTTCATAATGTAAAGTTTAATTTCTTTAAAGGTATCACACATTGCTATTGGTTCAAGTGCATTAATTTTGTTTAGAGTGGCTTATTTATTAAAATGTATCAAATCGAAATTTATTGGTAGCGACTAAAACCATCTATTATTGTATATTTATAATATGAAAGATGATAGTAAAGTTTTATCAGCCATAATTATAGATGACGAGGATTTAGCAAGGAAAAATTTAGCTATGATGCTGAATGATAATTGTCCTGAAGTTAATTTGATCGGAGAGGCTTCAAATATTATTGATGCAAAAATTTTGATTGAATCAAAGCACCCTGATGTCATCTTTTTGGATATTAGAATGCCGCGTGGTTCTGAAGGCTTTGAACTATTAGATTCAATTGAAAAAAGAGATTTTTTTGTAGTTTTTGTCACCGCATTTAAGGATTATGCAATGAAAGCATTTAATGCCAATGCGATTCATTATGTATTAAAGCCCATTGATGTTGACGAATTGATAAATGCCACCACAAAAATTTTAGAAGCAAAGTCTGTTTTTAAAGAACTTCCTGAAAATTACATTACTTATTTTGATTCTTTAAAAAATCTTTCTGCTGATTTAGAGAATAAAGGTTACGGTAAAAAAATTGCCATTTCGCATACAAAAGGAATAAAACTAATTGAAACAAAAAATATAGTATACCTGGAGGCCGCAGGAAATTGCACAATGCTTCATTTTGCAGATGGCAAAAGATATTTAGATACGAGAACTTTAAAGGTTTATGAAGGGATTTTAAACCCTGAAGAATTTTATCGTATTCATAAGTCTCATATTATTAATTTAGACGGCCTAAAAGAATATTTAAATGAAGATGGACATATGGCCATTCTTAAAAATGGGAAAGTTTTACCAGTTGCCAGAAATAGAGTGTCAAGCTTTGTGAAAACACTAAAAAAACTATAGTTTGAATAAGATAGTTTTTCTTTTTGTTGGCTTGTGGATGAATTTATCCTTTAGTCAGCACTATAATTTTATACCCTATGGTGTTAGTGACGGTATTGCTCAGTCACAGATTTCAGACATTTGTCAAGATCAATTAGGAAATTTATGGATTGGTACTCAGTCTGGATTAAGCCGTTTTGACAGCAAAAATTTTGTCAATTTTTCTATGGATGATGGATTGGCGGACAATATTATATCCAAAGTTATTGTTTCGGATTCAGGTGACTTTTGGGCAATAACACCCAGTGGAATTTCTAAATACAACCATGGGGAGTTTGAAACTTATTATTTTGATGAAAAGCAAAAAATTAAAGATGTTATTTATTTCGAAAACAACCTCTTGTTGGCCACTAATCAAACCCTAATAAAATATAAAGACAACAGTTTTACTGTCATCTACAAATCAGAAGATCCAAATTTGAAAATTAATGCACTTGAATTGCTAAATGAAAGTGTTCTGCTGTGTGCCACAAACGACGGCGTCTATCAATACACTAACGACGGGTTTGATAAATTTCCGTTGGTAGGTTTAAAGGGGTTGAATCTCAGTGATATTAAAATGCGTGGCCACCAACTTGTGTTAGCCTCTTTTAATGCCGGAATTATAGAATATAATTTAAAGTCAGATTTGTTTACTGAATATACGGTGCAGGGTATTCCTATTAGGAGTTTATTCGTTGATGCAGTTAGTATATGGGCTGCTTCTAATTTTGGAGTGATTGAAATAAGAAATGGACAAGTTAATTACTACACTGAAGAAAACGGTTTAAGTATTAATTCTATTAAAACCGTGTTTAAGGATATGGAAAGCAATCTATGGATTGCAACTTATGGGAAAGGTTTATTAAAGTTCACTGGAAATGGGATTACCAGCTATTCTTCAGCTGACGGGTTGAGTTCTGATATTGTCATGTCAATTAGTCAATTTTCGAATGGTGATTTTGCTTTTGGAACTTATGATAAAGGGCTTAGTATTCTTCATTCAGACAAAAATGTTGAGGTAATAAATAATGGGACTGGACTCAAGCATAATTCGGTTTGGACAACATTTGTAGATTCTAATGATTTGTGCTGGATTGGTACGACTAAAGGGCTGCAGTGTGTTCAAAATGGATTGTTTGTAAAAAAAAATATTACTGATCAAATTCAACGCAAAATTAGAAGTATTGCAACTCGCAAAAATATGATGTTTTTTGCTGGAAACTCAGGTCTGTGGATGATCAGAAATGATAGTTTACGAAGAGTTTCAAGTACGATAGATTTCAATATTTATAAAGTCGCGATTTCTGATGAGATGATATATTTAGCGACAAATGAAGGTTTGTTTTTCCAAAAGTTAACCGAATTAGGTAGTCCATTTATAAAAATAGATCTACCACAAGAAAGTATAAACACCATTGCAATCGATAAATTCGAAAATATTTGGGTAGGCACAGTTAATGGCTTGTATATTGTGTCAAACAATCAGTATTATTCTGTTTTTGAATTAGATAAGAATAATTATAAATCAAAAAATATTTCAGGAATCATAAAAGATAGGCAAAATAGAATGTGGGTTAGTACTACCCACGGCCTTTATATGGCCATAAATAATGGCCCAGGTGGAGGATTTGCGGTGATTAATCAATACACATTATCTGAGGGCTTAATTGATATGGAATCAAATTTAAATGCTTTGTTTCAGGATAAAAGTGGGAAAATATGGATGGGAACTTCAAGTGCCTTGGTCCGAATTAATCCTGTTTTGAACCCTGTATTATTCAGCTATAATTTGCCAAACCTGTCAATTACTGGAATACGATTATTTAAGGAAGCATTTAATTATTCTGACTATGAAATTGATGATCTATTAGTCTCTGGAGTGCCTTCGTCAATTGTTTTGCCGCATACGAAAAACCATCTTACATTTGATTTTATAGGGGTTAATAACAAGAATCCGGAAAAGGTATATTATACTTATCGCTTACTTGGTGCGGAAGATAAATGGTCGCCGTTAACAAAAGAAAACTATGCTAGTTATTCATTTATTAGCCCGGGTGAGTATGAATTCCAAGTAAAGTCTGCCAATAAAAATTTAGAGTGGACCGAACCAATAAGCATCAAAATCTCGATTACAGCTCCTTATTGGAAAAGGTGGTGGTTTATTATATTGGTTTCATTCGCTATTATAGCCTTTGCGTACTATTTATTGAGAGCAAGAATAACTGTTATCAAGCAAAAGAAGGATAACGAACGTCTGATTTCTGAAAATAAATTGAGAAATCTAGAGCAACAATCGCTGAATGCCAGTATGAACAGACATTTTATTTTTAATTCCTTGAATTCGATTCAATACTTTATCAATAGTTCTGATAAAAAATCTGCCAATAAATATTTGTCCAGCTTTGCTCAATTAATTAGAAAAAACTTGGATAGTTCCACACAGCATAATTTTTTAGTGTCGTTGAATGATGAGATTGAAAGAATAGGACTTTACCTCACTTTAGAAAAAATGAGGTTTGATGAAAAGTTTGAATATGAACTTAATGTTGAGCCCGGTATTGATTCAGAAATGATACAGGTTCCGTCAATGATATTGCAGCCTTTTGTTGAAAATAGTATAATTCACGGTGTTTTACCTAAATCAGAAAAAGGCTATATTGTAATTTCTATCAAGGAAGAAAACGACTTTATAATTTTTGAAGTAACTGATGACGGAGTAGGAATAGACTCAAGCCTTAGTCAAAAAGATAATTTTGCAGGTGATCATAAATCTCAAGGAATGGAAATTACGGCTAACCGAATTGATTTATTACGAAGAATTAATGGAGATAAATTAATTATTATTGGGCCATTTCAGATCAATAAAGAAGGAAAATCTTTGGGAACTAAGGTAATTATTAAAATGCCAGTATATTGATATGGTGAAGGATATTGAAGACCTTATTATTGTTGAAATAGCAAGTGTTTTGGCAGGGCCTTCTGTGGGAATGTTTTTTGCTGAACTTGGATCAAGGGTCATTAAAATTGAGCCAAAGCCTGTTGGGGGTGATGTGACCAGAAAATGGAAACTACCTGCCGAAGATCGAAGCTCTTCAATATCTGCCTATTTTTCTTCAGTTAATTACAAAAAGGAATACCGTTTAGTTGATTTTAATGTTGAACAGGAATTAAAAGATACCATCAGAACTATTGCAACGGCAGATATTTTAATAACTAATTTTAAAAAGGGAGATGATCTAAAGTTTAAATTGGATTATAAATCCCTGAAAAAAATGAATCCAAATTTGATTTATGGAGCAATAAATGGATTTGGTGAAGACAGCGATAGGGTTGCTTACGATCTTATCCTTCAGGCGGAAAGCGGTTTCATGTCAATGAATGGCACGAAAGATTCCGCACCAATTAAAATGCCTGTCGCTTTAATTGATGTTCTTGCTGGGCACCAATTAAAGGAAGGGATATTATTGGCCCTTTTGAATCGTGAAAAAAATGGAGGAGCTAAGGTTACGGTTTCATTATTTGATGCAGCCGTTTCTTCACTAGTTAATCAAGCCAGTAATTATTTAATGTCAGGTCATATTGCTGAACCTTTGGGTAGTTTGCATCCAAATATTGCACCTTACGGAGAAATATTTAGAACTGCAGATGAGCGGATTATTACATTTGCTATTGGAAGTCAAAAACAATTCAAAAAATTGCTTAGTTTTTTTAAATTGTCTGAACTTTACGTAGATCCTAGATTTAATGAAAATAGTAGTAGAGTCAGAAATAGAGCGGAGCTATCTATTATTCTCTCAAAATCAATTAGCTGTCAAAACCTGAGTGACATTTTAAAGTTCTGTCATCAAAACTTTGTGCCAGTGGCCGAAATAAAAAATATAAAACAAGTTTTTGAGAGCACTGCAGCGAAAGCTATGATTCGCAAGGAAAACATTGCAGGTATTAAAACAAAACGAGTGAGTTCAATTGCATTTAGAACTAACTAAAGTCGTTATTCAATGATTATTTTTTGTGTATAATTTGTCTTTTCTGTTTTCACAGAAATTAGATAGATTCCTTTTCTTAAGTCTGTTAAGTCGAGCTGTGTATTGGTGTCGGATCCTGATTCTGTCAATACCCTTTTGCCAAGCATATCAAAAACCTCTATCGATTCTGCAACAATGGATTGATTCCCTAAACTGATTGTTAACAGTCCAGTTGTAGGATTTGGATACACAAATAAGTCTATTATTCCGTTTTCGTTAATTGATAATTCTGATGGTTTTATTTTAACTACATAATCTTCAACTTCGCCATAATTTGAAATGCCGCATGGACTGATCATACCGTCAGTTGTCACATCATATGTTATTCTAACACGCATTCTAACTTCAGCTCCTTCTTCAGCAGAAGTTGGTACAGTAATGAGGCTTTGCATTGGTGTAGTAGAGCTAGAATCAATTACATGGGAATAAATTTGCTCTCCAGCATCTACAAAATCTCCATCCGCATTCCAATCTATCCAAGCGCTAATTTGGTCGCCGGTATAGCCTATGTTTGGATCACCAATGATGGCAGATGTAATTGATAAAATATAAGATGAACCTATTGATATTTCTAGAGGGTTATTTTCCCAGTATAGTGAATAGTTGTTGCATGCAGTTGGGTTAGCCACGCCTCCTAACGACACATTTGCAATGTATTCATCACAATCTACTGAAGAAGCGTCACAATATGGATTGACATTGCCTGCGCATGGCGAATAAGATCCTTCTAAATCTAGCACTCCCGAATTTGAAGGGTCGAGCCAAGACTTGAGTTGAGAATTTGAATTATTGCCATCTTGCGACCATGCTTTATTAAATTTTCCGTACAAATCTGACTGATTTGTAGCAGTGCAGAAAGAAGCTCCACCACTTAAGTGACCTACTATTTTTCCACTCGTGTTAAAAATGGGCGACCCTGATGATCCGCCTTCAGTAACGCCATGTCCATTTGTTGTTCCAGCCCAAAACACTTCCCAATGGGCACCAGTCCAACCTCCATTGTATGTGTCGGATGATAAACTGCTTGTATACGTTGAAATTTTCTTTTCGTGGCCACTTGGATGATGGATACCGACCCCCGAAGCTGATGCCGCTGTTGTTTTTGACCAGCCTGCATAATAAGGGTTATAAGCTGCAGGGATTGTATTAGTTAATTCTAACAATGCAAAGTCTGATCCTGAAACTTGATTATTGTTTATAGCCAAATGTGTTCCCAGCTCTGATGATGCTCTGAAAAAACCGCCAGACATGGTTTGCGATTGTGCTCCATTATATGGAGAAGTTTCTCCAGGCTCACACATTGGTCTTTGATAATTAAAATACCAAACATGATCTGCAATATCTGTTGAACTAGTTGGTTCTCCGCAATGATTTGCTGTTAGCACATATGGCCTACAATCTGCTCCGGTATTGTTCATAATTGCTCCCGAACATAAAAAAGTGCCTTGTCCCAGCATAAAAGTATATTTAACTACAGCATCTCGTTGTGGCTCCCAGCCTGTAATTTCTGAACAAGCTACATCAACTTGGCAAGCATCTGCACGATCAGAATCCACAGGTCTACTAGCTTCAATTCGCTGAATTCTGTCGCCCACACCTCTGTAAAAATATGCTATTTGGCCAATACTTATCGTTGGAAGTGTTAGTTGCCCCACAGGCATAAAATATTCTAATGTAATTTCATCACCTTGAATCATTTCCATGGCCGTAAATCCGTCTGTTTGGTCCGTATATGCACCTATGAAATGACTGTGACTTGCATTATAAGCATGCAACTTTCCACCAATTGGAATTTTTAGTGGGGCAGAAAAATAAATACCAAGTGCTTTTGCATCCTCTACTTTAATTCCCAGTCTCCAAATTTTTGAGCCATCAGGCAAATTAGTCCATGTTCCGTCAGTTGATATCTTATAGGATGCATTTAAATTTGCTGCTGCTCTATAAGCCTTTCCTTTTTTTTCTGATTCTGAATCTTCAGTTTTTAAAGCTGTTAAATCTGGTGCAGAAATACTTTTTACGATATAATCATCCGCTAGTTGAATGTTTTGTTTTTTGTATTTAAAACTAGTCGGCAGTCCGCCTTTGCTCACTTGTGCATTTGATAATAAGGACACAAGAGCTGTAATAAGTATAAGTACTTTTTTCATATTTCAATAAGGTTGTCGCAAAGATAGGTTTGTTATGGATACATCATTCAATAATGGCGCCAATATTAGTTAACTGTATCTTTCATGCAAACTAATTACTTCGTTAATAATTTGATTTCTAAAAGTTACTGGTTTAATAATTTCTATTTGACTTCCGTAACTTAAAATTAATCTTTTTAATTCTTCAGAAATTAATACTTTTAGTTTAAAAGTATTTCTATTCTTTCCTTCTTTTACTAACGTTTGCGAGCTATGTAAAGGTTGGCTCATAATGTATTTTGATCCAAGTTTATCAATCTTAAATTCTATCGTTTCAGGATCAGTGTCGTATGATGTGATGCCAATTGAGTGTTTGAAGTATAGGTCAGGATTAAAGTCAATATTTTTTTGGAAATAATCTTCAGTCAGCAGTAAATTCTTCATCCTATCCAAGCCAAAAGTAATAATTCTGTTTTTGGTAATGTTATAAGAAATCAGGTACCATCTATTTCTATATTCCTTTAAGAGTAAAGGAAGTACTGTTCTATTTTTGGTTTTTTCGGTTGCAAAGCTGGTATAGTCAAATGTAATTATTTCACGGTCTTTTATCGCTTTTAGGATGTCAGCTAAAAACTCTGTTCCAATTGTTTCTGGTACGGTTTCAAATTGAACGTAATCATCAACAGTTTTTTCACTTGGGTTATTTGATATATGGACTCTATCAAATATTTTATCAATTGCAAAGCCAAATTGCTTGAACATGCTCACGTCTTTGAATTGCATCAGTGTTTTTGTTGCAAATTTTATCGCTTCAATATCACTTTCCGATAACGGAATATTATCTATAGAATAGTTTTCATCTTCATAAAAATAACCTTTTTCAGCTTTACTATACTTAATAGGCGCATCATGGTCCATTCGCATAGCAAATAAATCCTTTTCAATAGTTGAATCACAAATATTAGCACCTAGTCCTTCGCCATACAGCGCTTCCTCACAAGCCTGGCGTAAGTCTTGCTTACTAGGATATGGCTTGTATTGATTGCGAAGTGCTCTGTCAATAATTCTATAGCGTAATTGTGCGTTTTTTATTTGCGACATTTTTGAAACTTTTTTATAATATAAAGCTATAAAAACATATTAACTTTGCATAATCTGATGAAAAATTTAATAACCATATTATTGTTGGTGAGTATATCTCAAACTGCTTTCTCGCAATCAGATTCTTTGTCGTTTAGAGATAGCTTAGCAGCATACGCGCAAACTCTTTCGGGCATCACTTATAGTTACGGAGGTACCTCAGAAAATGGATTCGACTGTTCGGGCTTTGTTTACTATGTCTTTAAGCATTTCAATAAATCTGTTCCTCGTACAAGTAAGTCTTATGCAAATTATGGTAGCAAAACCGACATTAATAATTGCCAACCAGGCGATATCATAGTTTTTACGGGAACAAATTCAAGTATAAGAAAACCAGGACATCTTGGAATCGTGATTAGTAACAATAATGGGGTTGTAGATTTTATTCACTCATCTTCCTCAAAAAGAAACTATGGCGTAACAGTTACTCGTTTTAATGACAGTGGTTATGTAAAACGATTTTTGTCAGTTGTAAGTGTAATCAATGAATAAACTCATATTTTTTTCAATTTTTTTAATTGTAGTTTCTTGTACTGAAACTAAAAAAAGCAGCAAACCAGAGAGTTTCGGTAAAAATAAGAGCTTGGGTACGGTAACCAATTGCCCCTGTGATAGTATTAGAGAAAATGCGTACAAAATTCTGATGAAAGACGGAAAACCGTATACTGGAATTTGTTACACAAATTATCCTGATACGGAAATAAAGTATATTGAAAAACAAATATTAGACGGAGAGCTAAATGGAACAATTACTTATTTTAGTCGATCGGGTGAAGTATTGTACGAAGAAAAATTTGAGCAAGGTAACTTCCAGGTTGACTTAAAATCTGAAGATATAAAATGTGATTGCCTAGATTTAAAAAGGAAAAAAGAAAGTAAAAAAATATATTTTAAAGGACAGGTTTTTGAAGGGACATGCTTCAGCAATTTTCCTGAAACTGAGCAGCCATACATGGAAATTAACTACAAAAACGGATTGCGTGATGGTTATACAAAGTATTATAGTAAAAGTGGATCAATATTATACACTGAAATGTATGACAAGGATAGCCTAATGAATATTATTTACCCGAAAAAAGAACTTTAGGCTTGAATAGTATCGTCTTGATAGCCAAAAAGCTTATAGAATTTGATGGCTTTCATTACTTCTTCGGGCACATCAATTTCCCAGTCTGCCACTCCTGCTTTAATTTTAGCAAGTACATCATCTGAAAATATTTTTAACAATTTGTCATTATAGTCAGTTATTGGCGCAACTTTATCTGTGGCTCTCATATAATCGAGGAGCCCTCTTAAGTGTGATTGTAAATCAAAATTATCTAGCTCGTACATTTCTCCAGAATCAACATTAATTGCTGGGTAAACATACATTTTTATATTTCTACCAAATCCCCTTCCAAAGGCTTCAAGTAAGCCGCCGCTTAGATTTTCGTAATATTTTTCGTCAAATATGGTTTGTAAATTATAAACGCCCAATACGACACCAAGTTTTCTTCCTCTTGAGAAATCTGACAGATACTCGATCATTTTGTAGTGTTTCAGGTAATTACTGATCATCACTGTATATCCCATGCTATTTAGCAGGTCAGCTCTATCTAAAAAATCTTTTATTGAAATTTTTCCATCAGCAGTTAGATCTTTTAAGGTCAATTCTAATAGCACTTGTACTCTTTCGGGATCTACTTCTTTTTCTTCTAAAAATAAATCTAAACCTGTGGATACCATGTCAACATGAACTTTAGTGGCAGGACGAAATCGGCCTCGCATTAAAAATATGTTTTTTTTATATAAAGCATCAGATGGTTGGATAACGCTTCCTGTTTGATCGAATATTGTGGCATTAGTCAGTCCCTTTTTTACAAGCAGTAAAGCTATAAGCCTATTGTCTACATATTCATAGTCAGCTCCTTTTACAGAGCACATGTCAATTTCTAGTTTATCTTTGGGCAATCTATACGAGATGTCATCTAAAAACTCTGTAATTTTTTCATACTTTGAGTATGCTGCATGAATTAAATTGACACCTAATATTCCTAGTGCTTTTTGCTGCTCTTGATGGCTTTTATCGTGCATCTTTACATGCAAAATAATTTCATTGGCAGGGCCACCTTTTGTTAGCTGATACTTTATTCCAACCCATCCTTGACCTTGGTTAGTTTTGTGGTAGTTCAATGATTCTACCGTATTTGCAAATGAAAAAAAGCGCGACTGCTTAGCCCGTTCAGGAATAGTTGTTTTTAAGTTTTCAAACTCCTTATCTAACATTTGTTTTAGCCTGTCTTCACAGACGTATCTGCTGCATTCACCATACATATTGTCACTGACTTTCATGTCATAAGCTGAATGAGTATATGCAATTGTTCCTGAAGAACCACCTATTCTAAAAAAAGTAGCCGCTACCTCTTGACCAGCTCCAATTTCTGCAAACGAACCATAAATACTTTGATCTAGATTAATGGATAGTGCTTTTTCTTCTGTAGTCAGTCTTTTCTTATTCATTTCAAATATTGTTAAACCAAATTTATGGATTTATGTCATATTGAGCACCAAGTTTTTATTAATTAACTTTAAATGCTACACATTATTTCTTTATTTACTTTTAGATTGTTTTAGCATAGAATAAAATCCAGCTAATCTGATGAAACCAAACATAATCAAAAGTATGGTGCCAATACAAAAATAGACTAGCAGCTGAAGGTTTTCAGACAGGTTTCCAAAACCAATTATTTGCTTAAATGGTTCTAGATTTATGCTAATCATAATTCCAGCAAAAATAAGGGTTTTAAAAAGCAGAGTCCAGTTTATAGCGAAACGGAATACTTTAAAAACCAAAGCGATTTGAATAATTGCTGTTAATGATTGCGTAATTAATGTGGCCACTGCTGCTCCTTCCGATTTGTAATTAGGAATGAGAATAAAATTGAGGGTTAAATTTAAGATAACACCGAATAAAGCCATGTAATTCAATGCTTTTAAATTTCCGTTGGCAGTTAACAATGTACCAAAGATATAGGTGAGAGAGATGGGAATAAATGAAATAATCAATATTGAAAATGGAAGTACTGATGCTGAAGTGTCTGCCACGTATCGCCAATTCATAATGCTATTGGCGAAGAAAAATCCTAAAATACTTACTAAAATTGCCCCTGGAATCAATAATTTAAATGGTGTTAGCACCATTTCATATATGTTTTTTTTTTCTTTTATCAGTCTTGCAAAAATTGGCAGAAGTAATCCAGCAAATAGCAGTGCAATCATATTTACTGCATCCAAATACCTAAATCCTTGAGCATATATTCCCGCTTGTAATTTTCCATCAGGCAGCAGACGTTCAATCATTATGGCGTCAATTCTATTGTAAATAAACATTAAAAAAATTAAGATCGCGTAAGGCGCACTTTCCTTTAATAATGTGCGTGTATATTGTTTATTGAATTTTAATTTGATGGGTTTAATGTATTTAGAAAGAATAATTAAGCTTACGATTCCAGTAAGTCCGTAAGCAGCCATTTGCGCAAGAATAAAATTGAAAATGGTGAATCGATAAGACAGTAATGGAGTAAAGAGTAAAGTACTACAAATAATGATAAGAAGCGAGCGATCAAGAACTGAGATAAAGGCTTCGGCTTTAAAGCAGTGTAAGCCCGTTAAGTTGGCTCTAATAAACTGAATTGTAGCTACTAAAAATTGATTGATGATTAGTAGACTTAATATTTTTAAACTCAAGTTTTCGTACCCTAAAATGAAGGCAGTTAATAGGATTGTTAAAATGTAGAATGCAAATAACAAAAATTTAATGGATAGGAGTTTTGAAAAATAACTACTAACCAATTTTGGGTTTTGTGCTATTGTTTTGGAGGTGTAATTTGCAATACCAAAATCTAGAATAATATTAAAAAGAAAAGTGAGATTTAGTAATGAAAAGTACAGTCCATAAATTTCGGTTCCAACCCTGTTTTGAACTTCTGCGTCGATTCCAAAAATATACAATGGCTTAATAATTAAATTAAGCAAAATAATAAGCGCTAAATTTAATACGAATGTCCTTTGCATCTGACTATACTTTTGCTTTAAAAATAAAATTTTGCTTTTTGTGAAAGTTTGGATCGTAATCCACTAATTTTTCATTTTCAACTACAAGAGCTTTATAATTTAATGATTCTAAAAAATCAAAACATTTATCTCTATTTTCGTTAGCCCATAATTCTAAATAGATAATGGGTGAGTTTTTTTCAATTAACTGCTTTCCTCCTGCCAGAGCAAAATATTCAAAGTTTTCAATGTCCATTTTAATTCCTGCTATTGGAATGTCTTTAAGCAAGTCATCAAGCTTTACAGATTCTACTTTAAATTTTTCTCCTTCATTCCACTCATCAATTGAATCATGCACAATGTGTGCAAGTCCTTGCATTTTTACCTTACCATTAACTGGCAGTACCATCTCTAAAACGGTGTTTTCATTACCTACCGCAACTTCCTTTACTTTTACATTTGACAATTTGTACTTTGAAATAATTCGACGCAAAACGCTTAAATTATCCGGCATTGGTTCAATAGCATAAACAGATATTTCAGGAAATTTTTTAGCTAAATGGTAGGTCATAATGCCAATATTTGCTCCAACATCCAAAATGTGACCTTCTTTTGAAATGCTTGACATAAACTGAAAAAAGTCCCCTTCCTTTTTATCGTTTTTTAAGGTTCTTATTTTGAACTTGGCAAAAACAAAGAGGTAGGTGCGATAGCCCAGTAGTTTTTGAAGAATCAATTTTATGCCATTTTTCATAGAAGTTGTAGGCAAAAGTAAACTTTTATTCTAATTAGAAGTATTCTCTGTATTGTCGAATTATAAATACATAAACGTTTAATTGACATAATTTATTTTAATTTAGCGCTGTGCGAATTGCCATCAACACCAGGTTTTTATTGCCACATAAAATGGAAGGCTTTGGAAGATTTACTTTTGAAGTAACAAAACGGCTGGTGGAGAATAATCCGGAACACACTTTTTATTTCTTTTTTGATAGAGCATTTGACACCAAATTTATTTTTACGGATAATGTTGTACCTGTTGTTTTGAGCCCTCAAGCTCGGCACCCCTTATTATTTAAAATATGGTTCAATTGGTCGGTAACAAATGCCATAAAAAAGTATAAAATTGATTTGTTTTTTTCGCCTGATGGATACCTTTCTCTGAGAACAAATGTTCCGCAGGTTGGGGTAATTCACGATTTAAATTTTGAACATTTTCCGGAAGATTTACCGAAACGGCCTTTGAAATATCTCAAAAAACATTTTCCGCTTTTTGCGAAAAAAGCAGAACATTTACTCACAGTTTCAGAGTTTTCGAAACAAGATATAGTTAATTTATATCATATAGATCCTGCCAAAGTAACTGTTGCATATAATAGTGCTAATGCAATATTTAAGCCTCAGTCGGATTCTGTAAAAGCTAATATCAAAGCTAACTTTACCAATGGTGAATCTTATTTTGTATATGTTGGTGCTATTCATGCTCGAAAAAACATTCAACGTCTAATCAAGGCTTTTAAATTGTACAAAAGTCAAACTAAGTCTAAAACAAAATTGCTTATTGTGGGAGATGCCATGTGGGAAAATGTTATTGCTAAAGGAAATAATGATGATGTGGTTTATACTGGTCATGTCCAATTTGAAAAATTAGCAGAAATTGTAGGATCAGCTCGAGCACTTTGCCTTGTTTCATATTTTGAAGGTTTTGGAATTCCTTTGGTAGAGGCCATGCAAAGTGGGGTGCCTGTTTTAGCTGGGAATTTAACGGCATTGCCCGAAGTGGTAGGAAAGGCCGGTATTTTAGTTGATCCGCTAAATATTGAAGCCATTGCAAATGGTATTAGAGTATTAGATTCAGATGAAAATTTACGAGCGGAACTGATTGCAAAAGGCCTCATCCAAAGCCAACAGTTTTCTTGGGCCCGAACTGCTACGGTGGTTGAGGGGGTGATTTTTGGCAAATCCACCAACCTGACATAAATCAACTGGTAAGGTAACCTATATTACTTTTCATGACTTTGGATTTCGGTATTTTTACAGAAAAATCTATAGTATGGACAGCAGTACAGCTACTATTATATTTGGCATTGTTTTGGCGCATATTTTATTAGGCATCATTTGGTTGGCTTATAAAATGCGAAAAAAATAGAAATTAGATAATCCAAAGCTTGATTATACCTAGGAGGTTGTTTAGGCTTTCTCAAGTCTAAGCAGTAATGTAAGTGATTACAATGTTAATTTGATAAGTGTTTGGTGGCAAAGGTAAAAGCTCTTGAACGAAGCTGTCGAAACCAGCGCCTATTGCGGAGTTCCTATGGGTTTGGTGATAAATTCATAACTTTTTATGGTTTCTTTCTCATTCACAATTTCAAGGTTTTTGGTAATTAATAGTTCAACTGGTATGCCATACTCAATTCTTTGCATTTTTACAATGTCGTTGTCAGGGAAAGTACTGTTAATAAATTTTTTAATGGCAAGTCTATTGGCAGAGGCGAAGCTCCCAGGTTTGTTGATGTAATAAGTTGAAATACCGGTCGTTCTTAATTTTTCAATCTCCTCAACGGTTACGTTAGCATCTGATGCCAAAAAAAATAATTGAATATCTAAACTATCTTCTTTAATCTTTTTTGTAGCGGTTTATAAAGTTTCTCAATTCTATCTCCTGAAGCAGGACACCAGTCTGTCCTATACAAGACCAAGCTAGGCTCCTTATTTTTAAGAATATCTTTTAAATTTTTTTCGTCTAGTATGTATTGCTTAGGTACATTCAGTGCTAAGCACGAACTCAATACTAGAATGAAAATACTAATGCCAATTAGGTATCCTCGCATTGTTGTTGTTTTAAAGAATGTTTTCTGAACTAGTGTAGAGCCTATCTTCGCTCTATCAATCCAATTTTAGTGCTCTAACTTACTTACCTAATAAAATTATTGCTTAATAAATTGCTCAACAAATTTCCCTTGTTCAGTTTGACCTGATATAATATAATGCCCAGGTATTAGGTGCTCTATTGAAATTTCTCCAGCTTTTTGCTGTAAAACAATTTGCCCAGCCATATTAATGATTAAGATGTCCGTAGCTGTTTCTGGCGCTTCTAGATATAATATATTGCTAGCTGGATTTGGATAAATGCCAACATTAACTGACTGTTGCTGATCTGGTTCACTTGGTATTGCTCCCGTAAATGTAAAATTTTTTTCAACCACTTTATAGAGTTCATTGTTGTATGTGCGACGTTGGTAAGAAGTTTCGTTTATTAAAAAATTATCGGAATCGTACTCGTAGGTATGGTATATTGTGTCTTCGTACTGGCGTATTGATTGTTGTTCTGATAGTAAGTTCTCTGCATTATATTTCTATTGAGTATGAGAGTATGGATGGTTTTTTAGAATGTTACCTGATACTTTATAAACGTTAAGCTCAGTTAGTTTTGATTGGTCATATCTGTACTTCGCTCTTTGATTCCACACCAGATCATCTGACCCTTTCCCAAGGAAGAAATCAATATAATCTATCTTATCTCCGTTGTAGCTGATTTCAGTTAAGATATTAGTAGTAGTGAGATCAGTAAGTGCATTATGAACAGAGTGGCTTGTTATTTTAATTAATTTAGAGGTTCCTGTTTCATAAAACATAGAATTGACACCGTTAGCATCAAAATCAGATCCTATAAAGTATCCTTCCGTTGAAATAATATTTCTCAGGTTGTCATATTTTAAAATTGTACTATCGTATGTGATCCAATTTGTGCTAATGCTGTCGTAGGATTGCTTTAATTCCAGTATCAAGTCTCCGTCAGAATTGTAGGTGTACAATTTTCTAGGAATATTATTCGTTGTATTAGTTTCAACTATTTTACCATTCGAAATTGTGTTTGTAGTATGCTTCCATTGGGTTAATGGGGATGAGGTGGCGTATGAGACACCGCTGTAATTTTTGCTTTCAGAACAATGTACAATATAGCCCAATCTGTCTGTTGGAATTGAATACTGGAAATAGTTGCCAGTATGTTCAAGGGTTGGTGCGAACTCCATCATGCCACCAAGCAATGTATCGTTGTATAGATATGCCGTAGAGTCAGTTTGACGAGCTATGCCACTAATGAAAATAAAATCATTCCAAGTAACACTGACTAGCTGTTTTTGACCATACACAGCTGTAGAAAGTAAAGTAAGAAATAAAACTAATATTTTCATCCGGTTTTTTGTTAAGTAATTATTTTTTAACGTAATAATCTTTAATTTATTTCATCACTCCAACTTACAATCAAAAATCTCTAATCTGTCCAAACTATCAATTAACTTTTTGTTAATATCTACCTTCATATTTCTCGAAGGCATCTTTAAGCTTGTCTTGCTTTTATGATCTCGTAAAATGAACTTTAAGGCACAACTTCCTGCATGGTCAGAAACAACAGTGTATAAGTCATCAATTATCATGTCTGTTAAGTCTGATTGTTCCACAGATAAAACCAACGTTTTAGTCCGTTTTTCCTTCACATCAGCCAATAATTCCATGCTACTCATGCCAAATTCTAACCCATCTCCCCATTTTCTTGGGCCAACTTTTCCGTTCAGAAAAACAAAAGTCCCCATGGTAAACAGGTGTTTGAAGCGCAAGTAGTTTTCGCCAAATACAAATTGTTTGCTTGATTCGGTATAATCTTCAATTTCAAATGTGCCAAATGGTTTACCATTTTTAGTGGTTCTATGTTCTGCTGAAGTAATGATTCCTGCAATCGATAAATCTTTCCCTTTATTTTCCTCCAAAGCATTAAGATTTGCTACTGTACAACCGTTACAAAAACTATCAATCTCTAGTTTATAATCGTCTAACGGATGGCCTGAAATGTAAACCCCAACTACTTCTTTTTCTTTGCTCAATTGCGTTAACGTTGGCCATTCTTCGGCAAAGGGAGGTTGGGGTACGGGAATATCAATAGCAGAATCGCCTCCAAACATTGAAACCTGTGATGAATCTTTATTTTCCTGAAAACGTGAACCATATTTGGTTACAATTTCAATAAATGGGCGATTGTTATTGTCTTCAGTAAAAAATTGAGAGCGCTTAATGGTTCCAAAAGAATCAAATCCGCCAGCCAAAACTAAGTTCTCAAAAACTCTCTTATTACACAACCTTAAATCTACACGAGTGGCCATGTCAAAAACAGACGTATAAATTCCGTTTTCTTTTCTTTCATTCACAATAGAGTCAACCGGCTTACTACCTACACCTTTTATGGCCCCAAGTCCGAAACGAATTGCTCCTTCTTGGTTTACTGTAAATTTATATTGCGATTCATTTACATCTGGGCCTAAAACAGGAATGCCAGCACGTTTACATTCCTCCATAAAGAAAGTAACCGTTTTAATGTCGTTCATATTATTGCTCAAAACAGAAGCCATGTATTCGGCAGGATAGTGGGCTTTTAAATACGCAGTTTGATAAGCAATATATGCATAACAAGTAGAGTGAGATTTGTTGAACGCGTAGGATGCAAATGCCTCCCAATCGACCCACATTTTTTCTAATGCTTTTTTATCGTGTCCATTACTTGCACCTTGCTCTAAAAATTTAGGTTTCATTTTGGCTAAGAGTGCCAAATTCTTTTTACCCATTGCTTTCCGCAAAGTATCGGCTTCACCTTTCGAAAAGTTAGCCAACTTTTGAGAAAGCAACATCACTTGCTCTTGGTAAACTACAATGCCGTAGGTTTCTTCTAAATATTCTTTATTGGCTTCGAGGTCATAAACAATATCCTCAGTGCCATGTTTTCTCCTAATAAAAGAAGGGATGTATTCTAACGGACCAGGTCGGTAGAGTGCGTTCATGGCAATTAAATCGGCAAATACTGACGGTTTTAATTCTCTTAAATACTTCTGCATTCCGGCAGATTCATATTGGAAAACACCTACCGTTTCACCTTTTTGAAAAAGCTCGTAAGTCTTTTCATCATCTAACGGAAAATCATCTGGAATAAGTTCTATGCCATGTCTTTCTTTTATAACTTGAACTGCATCTTTGATAAGCGTCAACGTTTTCAGTCCTAAGAAATCCATTTTCAGTAGCCCTGCATCTTCGGCAACAGAGTTGTCAAACTGCGTACAGAACATACCTGAATCTTTGGCAAGTGCAACCGGTACAAAGTTGGTGATGTCCGAAGGCGTAATAATAACCCCGCAGGCATGAATCCCTGTATTCCGCATTGAACCTTCTAATAGTCTGGCTTGGTTCACTACTTCGGCATTTAAGTCTTTTCCTGCTGCAATTTCTTTTAATTGGTTGGCTCTTGCAATGTCATCTTGATTATTACCGAGCTTTTCTGCTAACTCAACTTCATCTAAACCAAATAATTTGGCAAGCTTAATATCTGGAACCAACTTAGCTAGTCTGTCCGCTTCGTGCAATGGCAAATCCATTACCCTAGCTGTATCTCTAATCGACGATTTTGCGGCCATGGTACCATAGGTGATAATTTGGGCCACTTGGTTTTCGCCGTACTTGTCAATTACCCAATCAATTACCCTTTGTCGGCCTTCATCATCAAAATCAATATCAATATCGGGCATTGAAATACGTTCAGGATTCAAGAAACGCTCAAATAATAAATCGTATTTAATGGGGTCAATATTGGTGATTTCTACGCAGTAAGCAACCGCTGAGCCAGCTGCAGAACCCCTTCCAGGTCCAACTGAAACGCCCATGTCTCTGGCTGCATGGCAAAAATCTTGACAAATTAAAAAATAGCCAGGGTATCCAGAGTTGGCTATGGTCTGTAATTCAAAATCTAATCGCTCTTTAACATCATCTGTAATCCCTTCTTCTCCCCAACGTTTTTTAGCACCTTCGTAGGTTAAGTGGCGTAAATAGTTGTTTTCGCCCCGCGTTCCGCCATCTTCTTCATCTTTCGGGTCTCTAAATTCTTCAGGAATATGGAAGTTTGGTAGTAAAATATCTGAAGCGAGTGGGTAGGGCTCACATTTGTCTACAATTTTTTTAGTATTTGAAATGGCTTCGGGAAAATCAGCAAATAATTTTGCCATTTCTTCTGTCGATTTAAAATAGTATTCCTCATTTTCTAGCCCAAATCTAAAACCTCTCCCGCGCCCTTTCGGTGTCGATCGTAGTTCACCGTCTTTTATGCAAAGTAATACATCATGCGCATCCGCATTTTTTTTATCGAGGTAAAAAGTATTATTGGTGGCCACCAATTGAATACTGTGCTTCTCTGCTAATTTAACAAGTGTTTCATTAATGATGTTTTCAGCCTCCAATCCATGTCGGATTAATTCGATATATAGGTCATCTTTGAATTGCTCCTTCCACCATAATAAGGCTTCTTCAGCTTGATTTTCACCAACATTTAATATTAGGTTGGGTACTTCACCATTGGTTCCGCCAGTCAAAACAATAATGTCTTCTTTGTATTGTTCAATTACCGACCTGTCAATTCTAGGGATATAATAAAAGCCTTTTGTAAAGGCTATCGAAGACATTTTGGCTAAATTTAAATAGCCCTTTTTATTTTTAGCTAACAGCACCACTTGGTAGCCATTGTCTTTATTTTTTTTATCTAAATGGTCTTTACAAACATTAAATTCACAACCAACAATTGGAGTAATTGGCTTTTCAGTGTAAGTTTCGCCTTTTTCTTCCGCTTCTTTAGTTTTTTCTGCAACTGCCTTATTATGGTTTAACGCCGCACGAACAAAATGAAAGGCCGCCATCATATTTCCTGAATCTGTTAAAGCAACTCCATCACTTTTTTCTGCTACAGCTTTTTTGACCAGATCGGTAATGCTTGTAGTAGATTGTAATATTGAAAATTGAGAATGGTTATGTAAGTGCGAAAATTGAACCCCTTCAAGAGCCGCTAAATTTGCCTTAATTTCAGCTTTTGAAGGACCTTTTTCAGCCGTTGACCTTGCTTTTATTTTTGCACTTTCTTCTTTCAAATTTAAATGCTGTAAGCCAATTAATTTAAAAGCAGTTGGATTTTTGATTTGAAATTCTCTGATGTAATTATCACCCAAATCAAAATCAGAATCTGTGTAATTCTGAATTCTAACTAATTCAAAAAAGCAACGGGTAGTGGCTTCAACATCTGCAGTGGCATTATGCGCTTCACCAAAACCAATCCCAAATAGATGTTGGTGCAATTCCGATAAAGTAGGAAGCTTAAATTTACCACCACGGCCACCTGGTAGTTGACATAATGTGGCTGTCCGTTCAGTACATGTATCCAATAATGGTAAATCAAGCATTGGGCTTTCAGTTTCCATTCGGTGGAATTCGCATCCCATAATGTTTAAATCGAACGTTACATTTTGCCCAACAACAAATTTTGATTTTGCTAAAGCTTCATTAAAAGCTGATAAAGCCTCCGATAATGGTACACCTTTTTCTGCTGCTAATTCAGTAGAAATTCCGTGAATCTGCTCGGCGTCGAACGGAATATTAAATCCATCTGGTTGAATTAAAAAGTCTTTGCTTTCAATTAATTCACCCCATTTGTCGTGCACTTGCCAAGCAATTTGAATACACCTTGGCCAATTGTCCGTATCGGTAATTGGCGCATTCCAGTTTTTAGGTAAACCAGTAGTTTCGGTGTCAAATATTATATACATGGTAAGTTAAACAGTTGTTTAGTTTATTTGTTAATTAGTTGTTTAGGTGCAGCACTGTAAAGTTGATTGTAAAAATAAACTAACCTTACTTTTTATTTTAAACCATTGACCAATTAGAAAGCATTAAAATTACAACCAAAATTAAATTTAATCTGTATTTTAGAGGTTGAATTATTAACAAGTTTTAAATGTCCATCTTAAATCAAATTAATCAGGTTTTGACAGCTTTTTTGGGAAGTTTAAAATTTGTGGTAAAATATAAATTGTATTTATTCTTTTTACCCGCTATTGTTTTGGCAATTCTATTTTATTTGGGAATGAAAAGTGGAGCGAGTATTTCAGGTAAATTAAGTTTTATGGAAAACTGGTGGGTCATTGGATGGCTTGTTAAATGGCTAATAAGTGGCATTAAAGCTGTTTCGTTTCTGTTTTTTGAAATTACAATTCTTGTATTATTAACACCTATCAATTCTTATTTTGCTGAAAAAGTAAAAGAAGATTTAACTGGGGTAAAGGTTGAGTTTGGATGGGGGCAATTTGTTGGAAGTTTGTGGCGCAGTATTCAGATTTTTGCTGTAGCGTTTGCTGTAGAAATTAGCTTAATAGTGTTATTGTGGATTTTGTCTTTTGCCTTTGGTGATTGGTTTTATACCATTATTTCGTTTACAGTATCTTCTTTTTTTATTGGCTTTTCGTTCTTTGATTTTGCACTTGAACTCGACTTCAAAAAATCGAAAGAAAGTTGGAAGTGGGGTCAGCAGAACAAAATACTAAGCTTAGTAGCCGGATTAATTTTCAGTGTGGCCATTTATATTCCTGAAGAAACGGGTTTTTTAATTTTGTTTCTTATCACCATCAGTTTGGTACCGCATATGCTAACAATAGCCACAACTCAAGTTTACTTTAAAAATTTTTCCCAAAAAAAAGCACCTGAGTCAGATGACCCAGATGCTGGTGATATAGTGATTTAATATATGGGCTTAGTTCAGGCTAATGTCTTGGATAATTAGCTTGTTTTCAATCATGCTTTGTTCTGTTCTGCCGGTAATAATGTCAAATAATTGTGCCACTTCAATTACTGATAATCTAGATTGAAGACCATTAGTTTGATGTTGGCTTAATTTTTCTTTGGCGAGGGATTTAAAACATTTCTTCATGCGACTTGTATTTTTTTGATTCTTTTAGTTTCGTCCATATTGTTACGTGATGTTTTTTAAAAAGGTTATAAATTTTTTTTTAAAACTCTGTAGTAACTATAAAATACCTATCTTACGCGCTTAAATTTTTGAACTGAAAAGAAATGTCAGAAAAAGTAGAGTTCCAGATGGAGTTTGAAGTGAAATCGTCGATTAACGTGCTGTTTAACATGATTAGTACACCAAGCGGAATGAGTGAATGGTTTGCTGATAATGTTAACATAAAAAAAGACGTCTTTACTTTCATTTGGGATGGTAGCGAGGAAAGTGCACAATTATTGAGTAAAAAGAAAGGCGATTTTGTCAAATTTCAATGGGTTGATGATATTGAAGAGGGCATTAAATCCTTTTTTCAAATCAAAATTAGAATCGACGAATTGACAAATGACGTGGCCCTAATTGTAACGGATTATGCGGAGGAAGATGAGATTGACGAAGCCAAATTGCTTTGGGAAAATCAAATCGCTGAATTAAAAATGGTGATAGGCTCATAAATTCTTACCTTTGTTTTGGAACTAATTTAAAGTAGAACTGAAAAACCGAATGCAACCTTTTGGTTTCTCTGAACTTCAGTTACTTTTTAATTCGTAGCAGAAAAACTACGAACAAAAAATGAAGCTTTGTCAGAAATACCAGTATTTCACATTCTGAAATGTCAGTCCAATTTTTAGCAAGTTCGAAGTTAAAAAACACATTTTCTTGAAAAGAATTTATCTGTTTATTATTAAGTCCTTTATTGGGCCATTCATCATTACGTTCATCATTTCCATGCTGTTCCTAATCATGCAATTTGTCTGGAAGTATGTGGATGATATCATGGGTAAAGATGTTGAGTTTTTAATTATTTTAAAGCTTCTGTTTTTAACCTCAGCTAATGTTATTCCCATGGCCTTGCCAATTGCTATCCTATTTTCCTCAATCATGACCATGGGGAATTTGGCCGAAAGTAATGAGTTAACTGCAATGAAGTCTGCAGGAATATCTCTTTTTAAAGTCATGCGACCAATGGTAATGTTTGTCTCAATTCTTGCAGTAGGTACTTTCTATTTTTCAAATTATATTTTACCTATTGCTAATTTAAAGCAAAGGGCATTAATCTATGATTTGCAGCAGAAAAAAACCACTTTTTATATTCCAGAAGGAACATTTTATAACGACATACCTGGCTTGTCGTTAAAGGTTGACAGTAAAGATCCAGAAACGGGGCAGCTGCAGGGTGTTTTAATATACACTGGATTGCCAATGAAAACAATAAGAGCGAAAACGGGGGAAATATTTTTTAGCGCCGATAATAATTTTTTGTTCCTCAAATTGTCAGATGGTTCGGTTTTTGAAGAATCTAAAATGCAATTTGATAAAGAAAGCCGTTATGAATACAATAAGACTTTTTTCAAAGAATCGGTTGTAAAGTTTGATGCATCCGAATTTAACTTAAAACAATCGGACGAGGATTTATATAAGCGCGAATACGAAATGATGAGCTTCATCCAATTGAGTCGTACTTTAGATACAATCTATATGGATATTGATTCTGTTCAAAAAACATATCAACAAAAAGCCTTGAGTGACATTGCTCTTTTTAAACCTTCAAAAATTAAGAGAGATGATTCGTTAAGAGCCAGCCAAATCGTTAATCCCAATTTATTAGATTCCGTTTTTTCCATTCAAGACTTGTCAGACCTCGACTATGTGCATGCACTTAATCTAGCGCAAGTAAACATGCGTTCGCGCAAAGATTTTGCTAATATGGCGGCCATCCGTTCTAGTACTCAATTAGATACGGTTGATGAGTATAAAGTAGAATGGCACAAAAAATTTACGTTAGCATTTGCAGTAATTGTTTTGTTTTTTGTTGGCGCTCCTTTAGGTGCAATTGTAAAGAAAGGAGGCTTAGGTTTACCTTTGATTTTGGCCACAGTACTTTTTTTATTCTACTATATTATTACCATTACTGGCGAAAATTTAATTGATTCAAATGTGTTAAGTCCGTTTGAAGGAATGTGGTTAAGTGCCTTTTTTCTGGTGCCAATAGGTTTTTTTCTCACGATAAAAGCATCAAATGAATCTCGAATTTTTGACATTGATGTTTATAAAAAATGGTTTGAAAGATTAATTTTGAAACGAAAATGAAAGTACTTCAACTTTGTAATAAACCACCTTTCCCTGCTGTTGACGGCGGGTGCATAGCCATAAAAAATATTTCTACTGGTTTACTTGCTGCAAATGTCGATTTGAAAATAATTAGTGTTTCAACGTCAAAACACCCTTTTGATAGAAAAGATTTTCCAAATGATTTCCTTAGAAAAACGAAGGCGACAGGAGTTTTTGTAGATACTAGAATCAATATTATTGACGCTTTTTCGGCACTAGTCACCTCTGATTCTTACAATGTGAGTCGCTATTTTTCAACTGATTTTGATAGAGAGCTGGTTAAGGTATTAAAGGAAGATAGCTTTGATATTATCCAATTAGAAAGTTTGTTTATGACTCCTTATTTGGGAACAATCAGAAAACTTTCAAAGGCAAAAGTGGTGCTAAGGAGTCATAATCTTGAACATCTTATTTGGGAACGCTTAGCTAATGTCGAAAAAAAATCTGCCAAGAGAATCTACCTCAAACATCTCTCTGGAAAATTAAAACAATACGAAAAAAGAGTTTTAAATGAGGTTGATGGTATTGCGGCAATTAGTTTTGATGATCAAAAACGCTACCGCTCATTGGAATGTAGCATTCCTTTAATCACCATTCCGTTTGGAATTGATATGGAAAAGTATCAAATTCAAAAAACAAACATAAAATCACCCGTATCATTTTGTCATATCGGTTCAATGAATTGGGCGCCTAATATCGAGGGCGTCAATTGGTTTTTGGATGATATTCTTCCAGAAATTAAAAATGAAGAATTTAAAGTACATTTAGCTGGAAGAGATATGCCGTCATATTTGATGAATTCAAAAGATAGTAAAGTTGAAATTCATGGGGTAGTTGATCATGCAAACGACTTCATCAACCAGCATGCTGTCATGATTGTGCCCTTACTTTCAGGCAGCGGTATGAGAATCAAAATTATAGAAGCAATGGCTTTGGGTAAGGCAGTTATTACCACTTCTGTTGGAATTGAAGGGATAAACGCAGTGCATGGAGAAAGTATCATTATTGCAAATTCACCTTCTGAGTTCGCTTCTGCAATTGATGACTTGATGTCTGACCCAATTAAAACGCAAAAAATAGGCGCTAAAGCGAGATTGATTGTTGAAGGGAAATATGACAACAGAGGGATAATTAACGCACTTACAAATTTCTACCAAACGCTATAAATTGGAAAATCGCTCAAGTATATTTATGATTTTGTCTAGGGTTCCGTATCCTCTTGACAAAGGAGATAAGTTGCGCGCGTACCATCAGCTTATTGCATTGTCGAAAAAATACGATATTCACTTGACATGTTTAACCGAATCTGAAATCGACAAAAATCAGAGAAAAGAACTGGAATGCTACACTAAGTCATTAACAATTCACAAGCTTAATAGGTGGGTTCAATATTGGCGTTTGTTCTTGGCTCTTTTCAGCCATAAGCCTTTTCAAATTCATTATTTTTATCAGAAAAAAATTGCTAAAAAAATAAGTCGTCAAATTGAAGCGTTACAGCCCAATTTTATTTATTGTCAGTTAATTAGGGTGGCTGAATATGTAAAAGATATTCATCATATTTCTAAAACATTAGATTATATGGATGCTCTAAGTGTTGGGATGGCTCGTCAGGCATCCATAAATAAAGGGTTAAGAAAGTACGCAATGAATGTTGAAGGAGATCGATTGAAGCAATACGAAAACCGAATATTTGATTATTTTAACCATCATACAATTATTTCGGAGCAGGACAAACAATTAGTCAGCCATACAGCAAACTATTCTATACATGTTGTTCCTAACGGAATTGATGAATCTTTTTTGAATTGTGAGTTAAATTGTGAAACTGAGTATGATTTGGTTTTCGTTGGAAATCTAAATTACGCTCCAAATATAGATTCTTGCTTGTACATAATTGATGAGTTGTTGCCAGCTCTAAAACTGAATCATCCTGAAATACAAGTGCTTTTGGCTGGCACCAGCCCAAGTCAGAAAATTTTAGATCGTGCTGAAAATTACAAAAATATTACAATTAGTGGCTGGGTTGATGATATTAGAACTTGTTATTTGTCTAGCAAAATTTGTATTGCTCCATTATTTATTGGAACAGGATTGCAGAACAAGTTGCTAGAGTCTATGGCTTTAGGGATTCCGTGTGTCACCACAGATTTAGCGAATAATGCTTTAAAAGCGAAATCTGACTCGGAAATATTACTTGCAAATTCACTAGAAGAATTCAAATTAAAAATTGATTTGCTGCTATCAGACACTAAGCTGTATAATGACATCTCAAAAAGCGGAAAGTTATTTGTGAAATCAAAATTTAATTGGCAAAACAGCACTAATTCCATACCCTTTTAAAAAAACAGCACAGATAATTCTTAAGCCATAAGTTTTACTTCTTTTGCCTACAAATAAATATAAACTTTAAAAAGAGCAGAAAAGTACTGTCATTTTCATATTTTTACATCATTAATCAAATTGTTGCTACAACAGCATTTGTCTTGAAGACATGAAAATACATTCAGTTACGTTCTTCTTATTTTTTCAGTGTTGGTCAAGTCTAGCTCAAAATCTGGTGCCTAATCAAAGTTTTGAGGCCAATATTGGATGCCCTTCTGCTGTTTCGCAAATTTCGAATATTATTTCTTGGACTGATTTAGCGAGTCATACTGGCAATGCTGACTATTTTCATACCTGTGGCACAAGCGCTAATATTACTGTTCCGAATAATTACGTTGGAAGCGAGCCGGCCGCAGCAGGAAATGCATATATTGGATTAAACTTAATTTATTATCCAACACCAGATTTTAGAGAATATGTTGAGATTGGTTTAAGTTCGGCACTAACAGCTGGCGCAACATATTCAGTGTCCTTCCAATATTCTTTGGCAGATAATTCTGACTACAATACATCCGATTTTGGAATTTATTTTTCAGCAACAGCAAATGCAGGAGTCGGTACAAGTGCACCTATGCCCATTGTACCTCAGGTCACATCACCAGTTTTACTTGATAATAAGGTGGGGTGGATTACAGTTACTGAAAATTTTGTAGCTAGCGGGGGTGAGCAATTCATGTTGTTAGGCAACTTTTTAAATGATGCGCTAACAACTGTAAATGCTGTTGGCAATGCAGGTTATGATGGGAGCTATATTTATTTAGACGACATTGTAGTTCAGGAAATATGTAATTTTAGCTTAGGTAATGATACGGTAATATGCACAGGTCAAACTATTCCATTAGATGCAACTACAATAAATAATCCTTCAACTTATCTATGGCAAGACAGTTCAACCGATCCAACTTTTACCGTAACTGGGCCTGGAATTTATTGGGTAGAAGTGACAAATGTATGCGGAACGACTACAGATTCTATTGTTGTGGATGCTGCATCACCTCTAAATCTTGATTTTGGAAACGATACAATTTTGTGTTTGGGAGAAACTTGGTTGCTGGATGTTACAAGCCCAAATTCCACCTATGTGTGGCAAGATAATTCTACAAATTCTACTTTTAATGTATCACAACAAGGGACATATTATGTAGATATTACAAATACATGTGAATCTGTTTCAGATACCATTGAAGTTGGATATTTAGTTGCTTTAAATGTCAATTTAGGCAATGATGTTGTCCTTTGCCCTGGAGACATGATGACACTTGACGCAACCAGTCCGATATCCACATATTTATGGCAAGACAACTCTACAAGTCCTACGTATAGTGTCAGTCAGCCTGGCACTTATTCTGTTCAGGTTTTTAGTAATTGCGATACAGCAAATGCCAGTATAACAATAGATTATTTCGATCCTAACGGCTCAATTTTCGGAGAAGATACGGTGATTTGCCAGGGTGATATGTTCACTTTAGATGCAACAAGCCCCAATGCCACCTATTTTTGGCATAACGATTCTACATATGCTACTTTTGATGTGGATCAGCAAGGAAGCTATTGGGTTGATTTGACCAATAATTGCGGAACAGTATCTGACACAATCAATGTTTCTTACTTGCAATCTTTAGTAATAGATTTAGGAAGTGATACAATGCTGTGTGACGGTGAGGATTTAACTTTGGGCATTCCTCAGCTAAATGTCAATTATTTATGGCAAAATAATGCAACTACCAATAGCATTACTGTAAATAGTCCAGGGCTGTATTATGTTGATGTTGGGGTGGCTGGCTGTGCAATATCTGATTCCATTTTAGTGAGTTTTCAGGAGGTTAATGCTGAGTATACATACCTAAGTACAACTTCAGGTTGTCCAAAAATAAATGAAGTTAATTTTACGGATCAGTCTACGGTTAGTTCGGGTTCAATTGAGAATTATATCTGGAGTTTTTCTGATGGAACCACAGTTATTAGTCCAAATCCCAGTAAAATGTTTAGCACCTTTGGAAACTATGAAGTTGGCTTGCAGGTGATTTCGAATTTGGGGTGTTCAGATTTTGTAGATGGAATGGTTTCAATAGATGAATATGATGAAATTGATGCTAATTTTTCGCAAAGCCCTCTAAAAGGAGTGGCAAACGAAACCTCAATAGAGTTTAACAATTCTTCAACAAATGCTACATTCTGGTTATGGGATTTTGGTGATGGAAATACATCTAACGAAGAAAACCCATCACATGTATACGCCAATGCAGGAATTTATCAGGTGACGTTAATTTCAGGAAACGGTGTCGATTGCAACGACTCTAGCAAAAGAACGCTAGGTATTAACGAACAAATTCAAGTGTTTGTGCCTAATGCTTTCACTCCAGGCAACGGTGGCCCAAATGATAATTGGACTTTTTCGATTTTAGGAGTTGACGTTTACAATTTTACTTTAACAGTATACAACAGGTGGGGAGAATTAATTTGGGAGAGTCACGATCCTAACTCTAGCTGGAATGGAAAATATAATGGCGAAATTGTTTTTCCTGGGACATACGTTTGGAAAATGGAAATTAACAATACGACTACAGCCAAAGGAGAATCCTTTTATGGAACAGTAAATGTGCTTAAGTAAGACATTTTCCCGTAATTTTTTTTAAAGACATGAAAAAAACACAGTTATTTCTATTGCTATTTCTTAATAGTTTCTTTAGCATTTCTCTCTATTCTTCTAATGGCGAAAGGCTATTTAAAATGGAGAAAATTAAATCAACTAATACAATCATTGAAGAGATTCATCCAGCGCTCGATACCTTGCAGTTTTGGCGAAAAAAGGTGACGATTTGTAGCTGCACGGAATTGGCGTTACAGGGAATGAAGGAAGCGGGTTTAGATGAAGAAAAGATGAAAGCGTTTGAGGCTGAATATAAAAATGAATTACAAAAATGTGATGAGCTAGGAGATAAAATAAATGAGGAAATGAAGTCAATGTCTTCAGTTCAACAGGAGGAGAAGAGAAAAGAGTATATGGCAGATTGTCCAGCCATGGAAGAGTTAGAGATGTTGATAATGAGGTTAATGCAGGAGTCTTATGAAGAGGTTGAAAGTGAAAGCGCAACTGCTGCAAAATCAGATTCAGTAGAGGATTTAAAAATAGAAATAACTGAACCAATTGAAATCGATTTTGATACAGCAGAAAAGATATGCAAATGTGGATTATTAAAGAATAAAAAGTCGGACAAACTAAACAAAACTAGTAGCGAAGTTTTAGAGAAAGAATACAAAGTGATGCGCTGTAGTGCGTTATTATCAAAGTATGATGCTCATATGTCAACATTGTCCTACTCCGAAGAGCAAAACAAAAGACGTGAAATGAATAATTTTTGTGATAATTTGCAGCGAACAGAGGACTTATCAAAGAGAAAAGATGTAGACGAGAAAGTAACATTAGCTAAAAGTAATAATATGGTAGAAGATGCAGTTGTAAGTTTACCAGAGAAAGTAACCATATGCAGTTGTACGGAACTAAGTTTGAAGGGGTTTAAGGAAGTGGGGATGGATCAGGATAAAATGAAGGTTTTTGAGGAAAAGCATGCTGTTGAGTTGCAAAAATGCGAAGAATTAGGTAATGAATTAAATAGGGAGTTAAATTCAATTTCGGACGCAGAGCAGGAAGCTAGACGCCAAATGTACATGGAAAATTGTCCGGCTATGCGTGAATTAGAAGCGCTAATAATGGAACAGATGGAAAAATCTATGCTAGAAGTTGAGGAATAAAAATTGATCCTGAAGGCACTGACGAAGAGCAGTCATTCATTTTTTATATTTTCTAGTGCTCTTATTTCCGATTCGTCTATTTTTCCGTTTGCCAAAGGAATGGCTAAAACAATTTTTCCAATGCCATAATATATGTTTTCTGTTGTCTCCATAGTCGTCAATTTTAAATGATGTGAATGCCTTATACATGCCATGCTGTAAGCAAATTCACTCAATGTAATTTAAAAATATAAGTGTGTATTTAATCAGTTTCGTACTGAGTGAAGGAGGTATTTTTTATTTTTCTTCCTGATCCTTAGGCAATGTTAAGCATTATGCTGAATGATGTTCTTCTGAGCTAGTCTTTATTGTTTTATCTGCCTTTGACTGAAGTAGAAAAGTAGATATTGATTTATTGAAAGTTTTCGCAGCTAACTATTAATGAATAACCAGTACCTAAAAATCGTTTATTTGAAAATGCTTTGCCAGACCCTGATTTTAGATATTTTTCAAATTTAAACGCCAGTTTTTTATCTGAAAATGCTACGAATGTTACCACTTCGACAGGAAGCCTAGTTGATGTATATTTTACTTCTCCTTTATTATGCTTTTTTAGTCGATTTTCAATATTATTGGTGCATCCCGTATAAGTTGTGCCATCCTTACATTATAATAAATAAACATATTGCATATTTCTACTTTTGAAATGAAAATACAAATATAGTTTCGAAAAAACTTTATAATCTCCTTGAATTGCAAAAATCACTTTATTTGAAAGTAAGAGACACTATAATGTGAAAATGAACTTTTGTTCTTCCTTTGGTCGGAGCTTCGCAAGATGATTTTCAAAAATAAAGTGGACGGTGTCCACAGAAGCACTGAGAAGCTCTAAAATAAGATTATCTTAAAGTACAAAAAGCACCGCTACGCTCCTCCCTTTGGTCGGAGCTTCGCAGTGCGCAGGTGGAGCCGGCGGGAATCGAACCCGCGTCCAAACAAAGAGTTAAAATGCTTTCTACGTGCTTATTTTGTGATTTAACTTCAGTTAACGACTGGACACAAACACCCTACCGATAACCTAAGCTTCTTAAGTTTCACACTTTGGGCAAAGCAACCAAAATGCTATCCTAAAATTATAATGCCCTGGGTCGAGTCCACTTCAGGCGGGCGTGCTCGAGGACAGTTAGTTCCCCTTACTATTATTCGGGTGGAATTAAGGTAATTAAGCTTGGCCTAATTACGCAGCTAACGCGTAAGAATTATTGTTGTCAATTATTCTGTATGTACTTCTGATTTAAGAGTGTTTGTACGTGACTCTGCATGCTTACATTCCAAATCAGATGCTGTCAAATCCGAGTCGGCCCCAAAGAACTAATGCAAATCTAATTCAAATAATAAGCTAACTAAGTTTTAATGTCTTAAAAAACCAAAAGAATTCCACTTTTTTCGTAAAAAATCGGCTATTTTAGCGTGTTCAATCTAAAACATTCAACTTTCATGAAGCTAGGCATTATTAGAGAAGGCAAAGTTCCGCCAGACAAACGAGTTCCTTTAACACCAAAGCAGTGTGCTATTATAAAAGAACAATATCCAAATGTTGAGGTCGTTGTTCAAAAAAGTGAGGTACGAAAAATAAAGGATAGCGAATATGCGGTAGCTGGAATTTCTGTGGTTGATGATGTTAGTGATTGTGATATTCTAATGGGTGTAAAAGAGGTGAATAAAGAGGATCTAATTCCGAATAAAACCTATCTATTTTTCTCACATACTTTTAAAAAACAACCTTATAACCGCGATTTATTGCGAACTGTTTTAGATAAGAAAATACGATTAATTGATTATGAGGTATTGACTAATAAACGCGAAAATCGCATTATCGGTTTTGGCCGTTATGCAGGAATCGTTGGGACCTATAACGGTTTTTTAGCTTTTGGTAAAAAACATGGACTATACGATTTAAAAGCGGCTAATTTGTGTGAGGATCGTGTTGAAATGGAAAGTGAATTAGATAAAGTTAAATTGCCTTCGAATGCTAAAATTGTTTTAACAGGGTTTGGAAGAGTAGGACATGGTGCCCGTGAAATTATGGGCAGATTGAAAATGAAAGAAGTATCAGCTGAAGCATTTTTGAATCAAGATTTTGAAGAGCCTGTTTATACTCAGCTAGAAGTAGACGATTACTTTGCGAAAGAAAACGGGGAGCCATTCGATAAATATGCGTTTTATGAATCGGGAGATGGTCATGTTTCATCATTTGATCGATATTTAAAGGTGGCCGATATGTACATTGCTTGTCATTATTGGAGCTCAAGCTCTCCATATATTTATACAAGAAATGATTTGAAAATGCCTGATTTGAAGACATCAGTAGTGGCAGATATATCTTGTGATATAGATGGGCCGGTCGCGTCAACTATCCGACCATCAACTATTGCTGAACCGTTGTACGGTTATAACCCGCATACAGAACAAGAAGATGATTACACCAAAGAAGGAGTAATTTGTGTGATGGCGGTAGATAATTTACCTTGTGAATTACCTAAAGATGCTTCGGAAGATTTTGGAAATGAATTAATAAAAAATGTATTACCTCATTTATTTGGCGAAGACACTGATGGTGTAATAGCCAGAGCAAGTCAAACAAATTTACAAGGGCATTTAGCGCCACGTTATCAGTATCTTCAAGCGTATGTTAATGGCGAAGAATAATAATTCGCCCATTCTAATTTAAACCGTTATGCAAAGGTTAATTAAAAAAACATTGTGAATAAAAACTTTTAAATGGTGTGAAATTGAAACTATTTTAGGCACTATACAGTAAAACAAATTGATATATGTGAATTTTTACGCAATAAATACTTGACACGTGTCCTTTATTAGCGTAAGTTTGCAGTCGGTTTATTAATAATAAATTTTAAAGTAAAATGAGGCAGTTAAAAATTACCAAATCCATTACCAATCGTGAAAGTCAGTCGTTAGACAAATACCTTCAAGATATTGGGAAAGAAGAACTAATAACTGCTGAAATGGAAGTGGAATTAGCTAAACGTATCAAGCAAGGAGACCAATGGGCACTTGAAAAACTAACTAGAGCTAATTTACGATTTGTTGTTTCAGTTGCTAAACAGTATCAGAACCAAGGACTTACTTTGCCAGATTTAATAAACGAAGGAAATTTAGGCTTAATTAAAGCTGCACAAAAATTTGATGAAACAAGAGGATTTAAATTTATATCCTATGCCGTATGGTGGATTCGTCAATCAATCCTGCAAGCATTAGCAGAGCAAGCTAGAATCGTTCGTTTACCTTTAAATCAGGTAGGGTCATTAAACAAAATTAACAAAGCTTTTTCTAAACTAGAACAAGAGTACGAAAGACCTCCATCAGCCGAAGAATTGGCAGAAGTATTGGAAGTACCAGAGGACAAGATTAAAGAAAGTATGAAAGTTGCAGGTCGTCATGTATCAATGGACGCACCGTTGTCTTCAAGCGAAGATGGTGGTACTTTGATGGATGTAATGGCAAACGACGATTCACCAGATGCAGATAGATTGCTTTTGGCTGAGTCGCTACAAAAAGAAATAGAAAGATCATTATCTACTTTAACGGATAAAGAACGTGAAATCATTCGCTTATTCTTCGGAATAGGAATGAACCATGGTTTAACGCTTGAAGAGATTGGGTCTAAATTTAATTTAACGCGTGAGCGCGTGCGTCAAATTAAAGAGAAGGCCATTCGCCGTCTCCGACATACCTCGCGAAACAAATTACTGAAAGCCTATTTAGGCTAATAATTGATGGGCTGCCAATTTTTGGCGGCCCTTTTTTTTGAAATCATTTAAATAAATATAAAAATGGCAACAGAAGTAGGTTACGAAAAAGAACTACAAAATTATTTAGGACACGAGCGTGCAGCAGTTCAATTGTCGCGCTACGTTGGAGAATTGTTATATGACAAAGGCATAGAATTAGTGCTTTTCCGAAATCATTTAACAAATATTACACTTTCAGAAATTATTAATCTTCACGATTATTCTGAAAAAGTTGTGGGAAAGAAAATCTATATTTCTACCACAGCTGCATTAGCGAAAGAAATTTTTGAACTACCAATTTCACCAGCAAAAATTGATATTGGTAAATTAGCCTACGAGTGGATTCAAGAAGGAGATAGCTTTGCCTCTAAAGCTGATTTCTTAAAAAATAAGTTGGGTGGAATGATCGACAATACTGATCATAGTATTGAGCCTAGAGATGTTGTATTGTACGGTTTTGGCAGAATTGGCAGACTAGCAGCAAGAGAATTAATTAAGCAAGCTGGAAAAGGCCAGCAGTTAAGATTGAGAGCCATTGTAACAAGAAACAATGCAGATGACCAAATAATAAAACGTGCAGCTTTGTTAAGAAACGATTCAATACATGGCGATTTTAAAGGAACTGTAATTGAAGATTTAGAAAACAAAGCCTTAATTGTAAATGGGCAGACTGTTGCTATGATTCAAGCAAGCAATCCTGAAGATATCGATTATACTGCTTTCGGAATCAATAATGCTTTAGTGATTGATAACACAGGTGTGTTTACTGATCGTGAAGCTTTAGGAAGACACACAAAAGCAAAGGGAGTTGATAAAGTACTATTAACTGCACCTGGTAAAGAAATTCCAAATGTTGTGTATGGTATTAATCATAGCGATTTAGATCTAGAGGGAGAAAATATTTTTTCTGCAGCATCTTGCACAACCAATGCCATATCTCCTATCTTAAAAGTAGTGAATGATAAATATGGTGTTGAAAAAGGACATTTAGAAACTGTACATGCTTATACTAACGATCAAAACTTATTAGATAACTTCCATAAGAAACCCCGTAGAGGTCGTTCAGCTGCTATTAATATGGTAATTACATCTACTGGTGCTGGAAAGGCGGTTACCAAAGTAATTCCAGATTTGAAGGATAAATTAACAGCGAATGCTGTAAGAGTGCCTACGCCAAATGGCTCTTTAGCTATTCTTAACTTAACATTAAACACGGCCACTACTGTTAAAGATATAAATGCCTCGATAAAAAGTGCGGCCTTAGATGGCAGTTTAGTCAATCAAATTTATTATTCTGTAGATCCTGAGTTGGTTTCAAATGATATTATTGGTAATACATGCTGTGCAGTGTATGATGCACCGGCAACTATTATTTCTGAAGACAAAAAGAATGTAGTATTATATACTTGGTACGATAATGAGTTTGGATATACTAAACAAGTGATTCGTTTAGCTAAATATATAGCTCAAGTAAGAAGGTTGATTTACTATTGATTGAAAATAATTTCATAGCGAAAAGCCTCTAAAATATTGTTTTTTAGAGGCTTTTTTGTTTTCTCAAGCAACCTTTTAAGGCTCGTATGTGTTTATAGAGTAAACCCTATATTATGAGTATTAAAACCATTTTTCTTACTGCCTTAGTTTATATGATAAGTGTCAACACTTTTTCGCAGACGTCGCTTGTAAATTTAATTCAAGAAAATCTCGGACATTTACCTACAGCTTGCGACTCCATAACCTTGAATATATCTGCCAATGGTTTAGACAGTGTTAATACTGCCGACATTAACTATAGTTTTACAGGTACTAATTTATTAGGAGTTAGCTATGATTTGACAGTAACTTGGGGGGACAACACTACTTCCACTCATACAGGCACTGCAGTATCAAATAATACTGCAATTGTCTGGAGCCCCTCATTAATCCATAATCTTTCATACTCTGGCACAGATGCATTGAGTATTGAACTAGTTGAATCCGTTTCTGGAGATACATTGACAAAACAAAGCTTTTACTACAGTAATGTATGCGAACAGATTTACTTTACCGGTAAAATTGATTGCGACAATGATGGAACAATTGACTCTACACAGTCGTCATATATTTACCCGCAGAGCTTGTATTTATACAATTCCACTGATACAATCTATTTTATTACCAATATTACAGATTCTTTGTTTGGTTTTCCTGAGGTTCCTCCAGGTACCTATTCTATAGGGTATGTAACTGACTATCTCCTGGATTCAATAAACCCAAATACGATAACCTTTCCAATCTCTGGTGCTATCCCAAATATTACAGCTGTTCTGAATTGTCCATATTTGAGCTGTTTCGGTGGGACAGTATATTGTGATGATAATAATAATGGAATATATGACTCTTTAACAGAAAGCCCGGTACAAAATATGCCTATGGGTTCATCTCTGACTGATTCAAATGGGGTTTATAGCGTTTCAATTGGTAACACTTATCCATTTGTTTACAGTCATTATTTTCCCTTACCGACTAGTTGGCTATCGAGCAATGGTTATTACTCGGCAAATTCTTATTATTTAATAGATACTAGTTATCTGGATTCAAATTGTATCTCAAATCCTGCTTTTAATATTCCAATCAACTGCAATCTAACTAGTGCTGATTCCGTTTGTTTTAGTGGTGTTATTTTTCATGACTTGAACCATAATGGTATTTTAGATGGAACTGAAAATACTGAAAGTAATGTTGCGATATCACTTTTAGTTGATGGGATTAGTCAGACTATTTGGCCAGATGCCAATGGTAATTATTCGTATACTGGAGTGCATATTGGTGCAACAAACGTTTCTTTGAGTGTTTCACAGAGTTGGTTGAATTCTTTTGGATTAACAACATATGGCCCTATTTCTGTGCTAAACTTCAACTGCGATAGTACTAATGTGACCAATATCCCATTATCAGATCCAAATACTAATAATATTAGTTTTATTGCATCTAATGCAACAAGTAATAATCCTGTCTGTGATACAGTAACTCTATCAATAAGTCCGCTAGGAATAGATTCAACAGTAAATGAAGATATTGATATCTATTTTGGAGGAACTTCTTTGTTAGGCCAGCAATATTCTTTGGTTGTTAATTGGGGAGATAATAGTTCTTCTACACATTCTGGGACTTCAATTTCAGCAAATCAGGCTATTATTTGGACACCATCTTTGTCTCATTATTATCAAACTGATAGTGTTTATCAAATAACCATCACTTTAACGAAAACAGTAAATAATCATTCCAAAAATCTTACCATAAATAATGTGAATACTTCTCTATGCCCAGGTTATACATTGAGTATTATTAATCAGGTTGATTGTGATGGAGATGGTAATCAGGACGGCACTATTTATAATATGTCAGAATGGCCAAGTTTTCCATATTACTATTACTTCCATCATTCATCATTCTATTTATATAATGCAACAGATACAATTTATGCTGATACTTGTGACTCATACGGGCAATTTGTACATTGGCCTAATAGTATGCCAGCTGGAACATACTCATTAGGTATTGTGCAAAGTGCTATAGACAGCATAGATTTAGCTTGGGTATCAAGTTTACCAGCAAATCCATTTACGATTCCACATATTGGCCCAGTCCAAACTATTACAAATACTTTTACGTGCGTACAAAATCAAGTTTGTTTAAATGGATACCTATTTTGTGATGATAATGGAAATGGAATAATGGATAGCAATGAAACAGTAATTCCTAATGCGCCGGTTTCTGTTAGCAGTTCTATCTTGTATTCTAACACAACTGGAGGAAATGATACAACAGATAATTTAGGGTATTATGATATTCCGTTCACTATTTATGATACGGGTTATTTTACATTAGATATCGATCAAGCATGGCTTACTACAAATGGGTATATCGCCACATCAAATAGCTTCAATTTCGATTTTCCAAGTTTTAACGGTAGTGACTCAATATTAGATTGTAATACTCATTTTAATATCCCTCTAGTCTGCAATGCAACAGCTTCAGATTCCATTTGCGTCAATGGTCAATTATTTTGCGACATTGATAATGATGGAGTTTTAGATACGAATGAAACACTAATCCCCAACGCACCAGTCACTATTTCAGATGCTAATGGCGGCTTTTTAAGCGCCACTTTTACGGATAGTTTAGGCAATTATTCTTACCACAACTACCACCCAAATACCGATAGTGTTGAAGTGACTGTTTCAAACTGGTGGTTAACCAATAACGGCTACAATGCAATTTCTCCAATTATTGTTACAACATTGGATTGTAGCGTAAATACGGATATTGCGATAGATTGCAATATTCCATTGCCATGCGATAATACTTGGATTAATCTATTTGGAGTAGGGCCTTACTATCAAAACTGGACAAATACAATGGCATTGACTTTCGGTAATTCTGATTATTTATTCCCAGGTTCTGTTTACAATATAAGTATTGTAGTGCCGAATGGCAGCGAATTGGACACCGCTAGTTTTTTAGTTAACAATTATACCATAAGTGGAGATACTGTTTCATGGGCTCAAACGATAAGCGGATTCGATACTTTAAGTATTAATTTCAATACTGACGCAGGAATTCCTGACAGTACATTACACACATACCAAGCCTTTATATCAGGCCCAAATTTAGACTGCGATAGCACTAATAATAGCATAAGCTATACCTCAGTTGTTGGAGCAAGCTATGATCCTAATAACAAATTAGTAAACTTACCAGAGTTTATTAATCCTGATATTCAAGAGGATTTGTACTATACTATCAACTTTCAAAATACAGGAACTGCACCTGCCCAAGATGTATTTATTGAAGATCAATTAAGTCAGTATTTAGATTGGAGTACTTTGGAGGTTTTAAGCAAGTCACATAATATGTTTTACTCACTTGATGCCACAGGGAAGATAGTATTTACCTTTCCTCAAATTTGGTTACCTGATAGTACCACTAATGAACCATTAAGTAAAGGTTACGTGTCTTTTAAAATTAAAGAAAGCCTAACTGTTCCTATTAACCAGCCAATAGAAAATACGGCTCACATATTTTTTGATTTGAACCCGGCAATTATTACTAACACGACTAGAAACACTAATATAATAGGATTAGGAGAGAGAGATTTCGGACAATCTACTCACATTACTGTTTTCCCAAACCCATCCACAGGAGTGTTTAACTTAAGATCGTCAGCTCAAATTAAAACCGTGTCCGTTTATGATTTAACTGGTAAATTAGTCTATGAGTCAAACGAGTCTGACATTTCTGTCACGTTGGATTTAAGTCAATTAAGCAAAGGAATGTATCATATTAAGGTGGATACAGAAAGTGGCGCCAGTATAGAAAAGCTTATTTTAGAATAAGACTGTTTTTTGTAGATTGTATTAAGGGGATCAGAAATGGTTCCCTTTTTTAATGAGCAACCAATAATTCAGCAATTTTCAAATCAAAAGGTGTAGTAATTTTTATGTTTTCCTCATTTCCATCAACTAAAGAAATAGTGTGACCCGCTGCTTCAACAACTGAAGCGTCATCTGTATATGTCTCTCGATATTCACCAGAGTAGGCTTCTTTCAATTTTTCTGCTTCAAAACACTGAGGGGTTTGGACGCTTCTGTACAAAGCTCTATCAACCGATTGCGAGTTACTTTGACTTAATTGCCTGATAGATTCATTAATTTTCAACACTGGAATGGCAGCTCCGTTAACTTGAGCTGTAGAAAATGTATTTCTGATAACTTCTATAGATACAAATGGTCTTACGCCATCATGTACTCCAATTAGCTCACCCGTTGCTTCTTTAAGTCCATTTTTTATAGAGTGATAACGGGTTTGACCTCCGAGCACCAATTGGTGTGGAATCTTAAATTGATTTTCTTTTAGTAATAATTGCCAAAATGGAATATGTGCTTCGGGCAAAACCAAAATAATTTCAATTTCGGGGTTGTAGGAATAGAATTGACTAATGGTATGCATTAGAATTGGTTTTCCGTTTAAGGGTAAGAATTGTTTAGGTACTTCTGTTCCCATCCTTAAACCTTTTCCGCCTGCAGTAATTATAATTGTTTCGGTCATAAAAAAACTGCAAATCAAAAAATGATTTGCAGTTTAAAATTACTAATTAATTTCATTCTGTTAAGTACCCAATTAGATAATTAACATAGCATCTCCGTAAGAGAAGAATCTGTAATTTTCTTTTACAGCCTCAGCATATGCTTTTTTTACAAATTCATAATCTGCAAATGCAGCTACCATCATTAACAATGTTGATTGCGGTGTGTGGAAGTTTGTAATTAGGGCATTAGCAATACTAAAATCGTATGGAGGGAAAATAAACTTATTGGTCCAGCCAGCGTATGGATTTAATGTACCTTCTGTACTTACCGACGACTCAATGGCACGCATAGCTGTAGTACCAACGGCACAAACTCTTTTTTTCTTTTTCTTGGCTTCGTTTACCATATCGCAAGCAGGTTGTAAAACTTCGCACTGCTCTGAATCCATTTTATGTTTCGTTAAATCTTCAACTTCAACATTTCTAAAAGTACCCAATCCAATATGTAGTGTAATATCTGCCTTTTGAACGCCCTTAATTTCCAATCTTTTTAATAACTCTCTTGAAAAATGAAGACCTGCTGTTGGGGCTGCTACAGCACCTTCAACCTCAGCATAAATGGTTTGGTATCGTTCTTCGTCTTCAGGTACAACATCTCTTAAACCTTTAATATATGGTGGTATTGGCGTTTCACCCAGTTCGGTAATTTTTTCTTTAAACTCTTCGTATGATCCATCAAATAAAAATCTGATAGTTCTCCCTCTTGATGTGGTGTTGTCAATTACTTCTGCTACCAAAGAATCATCATCAGTAAAATATAGTTTATTGCCAATTCTAATTTTTCTAGCAGGATCTACTAATACATCCCAAAGTAAACTTTCACGGTTTAATTCTCGAAGCAAAAACACTTCGATTCTAGCACCAGTTTTTTCCTTATTGCCGTACATTCTCGCTGGAAAAACTTTAGTGTTGTTCATGATCATCACATCACCATCATCAAAATAATCAATCACATCTTTGAACATTTTATGTTCAATAGTTTGCTTTTCTCTGTCAAGCACCATTAAACGAGACTCGTCTCTGTTGTCAACTGGGTGTTCGGCAATTAAATTATCTGGTAATTCAAAATCAAATGCGGATAACTTCATGTATTTCTATATTGTTTAAATTTGATTCCGTTCAGCATCCTACTATATTTGCAGATAAAAGCTAAGTACTGAGAATCGTGAATTTTTTCGTTTAAAGCCTACAAAGGTAGTTAATATTGATGAAAATTGCAATTTTGAAAGTACATTCGCGTTATTAATCACAAAAAGCGTTACTATTCTATTTTTTAACATTATATATTGTAACTTTTTGTACTAATAGTTGTCTTACTTCTATATGAGAATACTCGTTGTATTTTTTTTCTGTTTTCTAATAAGCCTTACTGGTTTTTCTCAAACTTTAAGTGGGTTTGTTTTCGATAAAGCTAATAATCCAATTCCTTTTGCGCAAATCAATATTAAGAACTTTCCAAATTTAGGAGCAAGGACAAATGTTGAGGGATTTTACGAGTTTTTTATTGAAGAAGGGCAGTATGAAGCAGTTTATTCGAGTATTGGATTTGAGACTGTGACAGTTAAAATTGTAATTAAACAAAATAGCGCAACTACCCAAAATATATATTTAACGGAAAGCATCACTGAATTAACAGAGGTTGAGGTAAAGAAGAAAAAAGGAAACGTTGGATATGAAATTGTTAAAAATGTAATTGCAAATAAAAGTAATTTACTAGATCCTTTTAATGGTTTTACCTGTCAAATGTACGTGAAAGAACGAGAAACTTTTGATGTGAAAGTGAAACAGAAAGATGAAGAGGAGGTTGAAAGCGCTAATCAACCAAAAGATGTATTTGAGGAAGAGGAGAAGAAAAACAAGGCTAAAATTGAGCAAGGTGAACGATTGAATTTAATGGAACGACAAATCACTGTCAACTTTCAAAAACCCAATAAAATAAAAGAAGAAGTAACAGCAAAAGACCAAATAGGAAGATCGCAACAGTTGTATTTAAAAAGGGCTCCAGTTTATCCGAAAGTTCGATTTGATTTCTATAGTGGCTTAATCCGTCAAGAATTTTTGCACGAAACCCCCATCATTTCACCATTGCATGCTTCCGGTATATTATCGTACAAATATAAATTGGTGGATATTATTACCGAAGATCAGGACACTATCTATAAAATAAAAATCAATTCTCGGAGTGTTGGGTCAAGCAGTATGAACGGCTTTTTATTTATTAAAAAGCACGCTTGGGTGTTAACAAAAGTTGATTTAACTATTACAAAAGGAAACCTGAAATTATATGACGAATTTAGGATTGAGCAAGAATATACTCAATTCGATTCGGTTTGGTTAGTGACAAAGCAACGATTCGAATACAAAACCAAATATTTTAAAGAAACTGTTTTTGGAGTGACAGAGATTACTTATTCGGATTTTCAATTAAATCCCGATTTTCCGAAAAAGTTTTTTGGAGCAGAAGTTGCTGTAACTACTAAAGAGGCTATTGATAGAGATAGTACCTATTGGGAGAAATTAAGGCCTATTCCGTTGACTGAAAAGGAACAAAGGAAAAAATTTGTGCAAGATAGTTTAACGGCTATTTACACCTCTGAGTCTTATCTCGATTCAGTTGATAAGGAGTTTAATAAAGTGACATGGTTGAAAGTTCTAGCTTTGGGAGTCGATCACCGAAACAGAGAAAACAAAACTCAGTGGTCTATTTCTCCACTTGTGGAGTTTATTGAACCTCTTGGCGTAGGAGCGCCTCGGGTAGGACCTGCAGGTAGGTTCTTTAAAAAATTTGACAATGAAAAATGGATTCAAACCTGGGTAAATACATCCATTGGAGTATTGAATGGAGATTTTAGAGGTAATACTGGAGTGTACCACCATTATAATCCAAAAAAATTAGCCACTTATTATTTCTTTTATAATCATGGCATAGCAAATGTAAATTGGAATACAGCCTATTTAGATTATTTACAGCAAAATAATTATTTCAGTATTGATAATTTTACTGGGCGTCACACCATTGAAGTTATAAATGGTTTGAATGTGATGACTGAGCTTAGTTTGCAATACCGATACCCAATGAAAGAGTTGAGGTATGTTGACATTCCATGGGTTAATAATTTGGTAGATAAAGGTGAACCTTTTCAATTTGATCCGTACACTTCTCCTCGTATTAAAGCCTCTGTGAGTTATACACCATTTCAAAAATTTGTTTCAGAACCTTATAGGAAAGTTGTGTTAGGCAGTGTTTGGCCAACTTTTACCGTAACTTATGAAAAAGGTATAAAAGGAATATTAAATAGTGAGATTGACTTTGATAAAATTGAATTACGGGCTACCCAAGAACTTAGAATTGGAACCTTAGGAAAAACAAATATTTATGCTAAAGCTGGTAGATTTATTAATCAAAATAATGTTGAATTAGTGGATCAGCAATTTTTTAGAAGATCGGATAGTACAATCTTTAGATATATTATGAGTCCTCCCATAAACACTTTTCAAAATTTAAAACAATCATACGTTACCAAAAATTGGTATGCTAAAGTACATTCAATACATCATTTTAATGGAGCAATAATTAATAAGATCCCCTTCATGAAAAAAACAAGAATTAGATCTTTGGTTGGAGCAGGAGCACTGTATATTCCGGAATACAACAACTTTTTGTATCACGAATTATATGTTGGTATTGAACGAAACATTAAAATATTTAGAACAATTGCTCGTCCTTCCTTGTATTTAGTGTATTCCGATTCTAATCAACAATCTCCAAATATTCGACCTAAAATTGGAATTACTTTCATTAATCAACGCGACATGCAATTTAATTTCTAACAATGATTTCAATTGTAATGCCAATGCGGAATGCTATGCCTTTTTTGAACGAGTGTATAGAATCAATTATTAAGCAAACCGAAGCAAATTGGGAGTTGGTTGTTGTAAATGACCACTCCTCTGATAACAGTTTTGATGTCCTAAAAAACTATGCCAAGCAAGATTCAAGAATTAGAGTTTTTGATGCGGAAGGAAAAGGAATAATTGATGCTTTACAGCAAGCATACAGCCATACTTCTGGCCAATTCATTACCAGAATGGACGCGGATGACATGATGCCATCAAAAAAACTTGAATTATTTAGAGAAAAGCTTTATCATATTCCACATGCAGTTGTCACTGGTAAAATAAAATACATAGGTAAAAATTTGAGAGAAGGTTATTTGAAATATGAAGCATGGATGAATAGCTTAATGGAAAAGCACAGTCATTATGACGAGATTTACAGAGAATGTGTGGTGCCTTCTCCAGCTTGGATGATGGAGCGCATTATGTTTGAATCTATTGGAGGATTTAGCCCAAAAACATATCCTGAAGATTACGATTTAACCTTGCGTTTTTATGAACATAGTATACCAATTGTAGCTGTTCAAGAGGTGGTTCATATTTGGAGAGATTATCAAGAGCGAACCTCAAGAAATGACCCCAATTATGCCTTCAACGCTTTTGAAGAATTGAAAACTGATTATTTTTTGAAGCTTGATTATAAACCTAACAAAACGTTGGTTTTGTGGGGTGGAGGAAAAAAAGGGAAGAATATTGCGCTATTACTTCAGAAACATGGTGTTGACTTTATTTGGGCCTGCAATAACCCTAAAAAAATAGGACAAGATATTTATGGA
>JBGCGA010000017.1:0-70772 GCA_045110285.1 Crocinitomicaceae bacterium
CGCTTTTTTAAAAAGTTGAGTTTCATGCTATCTTTTATCGGGTTAAATATAGGGAAGAATAAAACAAGAAGCCATTAGAATAACTTAGTAAAATTTCCGTTTCTAGACTGTCAAACTGCATTAATGTGGTTCTTTAAAAACCATGAAAGATTTTTTTATTAAAACAATTGACTCAGGTTATTTTATTTTTAAGAGGTTCATACCGCTTAAAACATATCGCTATGCTGTTTGTGGAGGGAGTAACTTAATACTAGACACTGTTTTGTATTTTATTTGCTATCAATTTATTGTTTCGAAACGGAATTTAGATTTAACAGTAGTTGTATTAAGTCCTCATATTGCTTCTTTATTTATTGTATTTCCGTTTACCTTTTGCATTGGGTTTATTCTAAATCGCTATGTTGTATTTTCGGAATCGAACTTACCATTAGGAAAGCAATTTTTTAGGTATCTAATGGTAGGCGTGGCCGCTTTATTGATTAGTTATTTGTGCATGAAATTATTTGTTGACTGCTTTCTTTTTTATCCAACGCCATCTCGCCTGTTAACAATAGTAATTGTTGTTTTGTTTAGTTATATCATGCAAAATAAGTTTAGTTTTAAAGTTCAATGATTTTTGTAATTTAGAAAGCACTATGAGAACTTACTTCTTTATCATTGCAATGTTATCAGGTGTACTCTCGTACTCGCAAAAGCTAAACAGTCTTGATTTAGGCGTTTGCGATACCATTCCAAAAAGTTTATATTCAAAAAGATATTTAAAGAAGCTATCAATTCGTAATAGTATGGGGTATTGTCATTCCCCTGTGAAAGTGCTAAGTTCAAAAATTGCTAAATTAAAAGCGCTAGAATCTTTGACATATGAATCTTCTTATAATTTTGCACCCCTTCCGCCTGAAGTGAAGAAGCTAAAACACCTGACTCATTTGAGCACAAGTGATATAATTGTTGAAATCAGTGAAATCACATCCTTATTATCGTTGAAGATTTCAGTTAATAGTGCAAAAGAATTAGATGATTTAAAAGCACTGTCGTTTGAAAAATTAGTGAATTTAGAATCACTTGCCATTTCCTTTAGGGGCGATTTAAAAATTGCAGGGAACGAAAAAATTCTAAACGGGTTGGATCAGTTAAAGAGGCTGAAAAACTTGTATTTATTCAATGTGAATGCCGAAATTCTTGAACAATTGCCAAGTATTAAAAGTTTAACTACAATAAATTTAAACGGCGTTCTCGGTAAAAAAATGATAGATTTTGGCAAATATCCGTCGCTTGACACACTGTTAATAAGCAGAGCTGATGATTTTCGTGTGATTCCTAGTTCCTTTTATCAATTAAAAAACCTTTCCAAACTAACCATAAGAAGTTCAGGTGTTGAATCATTTCCGGAAGGCATATCGGCTTTGAAAAACTTAAGGCACTTAGAGTTAAACTTTAATAAGTTACAAGGCTTACCAGAGGATATTACTGAGCTTAAATATTTGGAAATTCTTTCATTGGGTCGAAATTTTAATCTGAAAAAACTGCCTGAGTCGATTGGTAATCTAACTAGTTTAAAGAGGCTTGTGGCCAATTCATGTCAAATTTCGCATTTGCCTGAATCCATTACTCAATTAAAAAATTTGGAGATACTGTTTTTAAGTGTTAATGATTTAACTGAGCTTCCAACCAATTGGTCTAACATGGCTAGTTTAAAAGTACTGAATTTAGAAAGAAATCAATTGGCAAAAATTCCTGAGGGTATTCTACAAATAGAAAGTTTAGAAGCGCTGTCTCTAAACAATAATAAACTCGATTCAACAAATTTTATGAATCAAACAATGCCAATTGCAGGCTTAGTTAACCTAAAAAAGTTCAGTGTTCAATACAATCAACTACAAGCACTGCCACACGATATTGGCAGCTTAAAAAACCTCGAAGATTTAAATATATATTATAATCAAATTACGGAATTACCAAGATCAATCATTAAACTTGGAAAATTAAATAGTTTATCAATGGGGCATAATAAAGTCTCAGAATTTCCTGAAGGAATGGAAGGTTTGAAGATTTATGAATTTAGCTTTCATACCAATGCATTTAAGTCGGGGCAAGATATTAGAGCACATTTTCCGAAAGTGAAACGAACTTGGACCGACAAAGAATTTGAAGAAGAACTCAGCAAAAGTCCTAAGTTAGCTAAGGAAGTTTATTTTAGGTAGTTTGATAAGAAGTTAAGTTATTTTTTCACAATACTTCACTGCACCGGGGCATGTAATAAAGAGTCTATGGTCTCTTCGTGTCCACCAAAGAAGTCTATATTCATCTTCAGCTAGAAATTTTGTCCTTTTATGGAAATACAGGTCTAGTTCCGCTTTTGATATGTATTCTATTATTTTGTAATTGTCCCCTTTCCATATTTCATTCCGGAGATTTAGATCTGGTAATTCTGGAAAGTGTGCTAAGTTAATAACAAGCTCTTTTCTTTCAGAATATTCTATCATACCTTCCATTCCACCTCTATACATATTCAGAACTTTTGATATTTCAAACGCAAATCCTTGAATTTGGTTTATCTTAAAACAGCCATTTGTTTTAAAATAATTTAAGTATTTATCAAGGTTCAATTCAAATGAAGTACAAAGTGTTAATCTTCCATTTCCCTCTCGAGTTGGTATTTTAAGTGTCTTGGTCTGATCTTTAGAGATTACTAAAAAATGAGTTATTCCTTCATTTTTATCGTTTCGTATTCCTTCGGCGTCCCTGTTTGATTTAAATGTAGACAATTTTAACTTTCCTGTACTAAAAAACTCATCAATATGATTTTGATCCATATACCTATAAGCTTCTATAATTCGCCTAGTCATTACATTGTTTATCCCGGTTCTTATTTTCCAGTTATTTGCAAAGTGTGTTAGGTTATCCATCAACATGATTAAAGATAAATATTTTATCTGAAAGATAGCAGTTTAACTCCTACAACGGATTCAAATATAAACCCTACCAAATGGCAATACTTCTCCTCTTGAACCAAATTGAATTCTTTCTTTGCGCCGCACTGAGCATTAGTCGAAGTGGGAAGATGTCCGCAGGACAGATGGAAATTAATCCAATTTCAGAACAGCCAAAAACGCCTCTTGAGGGATTTCAACACTTCCTACTTGACGCATTCTTTTCTTACCCTTTTTCTGCTTTTCTAATAATTTACGTTTCCGCGAAATATCACCACCGTAACATTTAGCAGTAACATCTTTTCGTAATGCTTTAATGGTCTCACGGGCAATTACTTTTGCACCAATAGCCGCTTGGATTGGAATTTCGAATTGTTGCCGAGGGATCAATTCTTTCAATTTCAAACAGATTTTTTTTCCTAAATCGTATGCGTTTGAGCGGTGAACCAATGCAGATAAAGCATCAACTGGGTCGGCGTTTAGTAATAAATCTAATTTAATCAAATCGGAGCGTTGGTAGCCAATTGGGTGATAATCGAAAGAGGCGTAGCCGCGTGAACATGATTTTAATTTATCGTAAAAATCAAATACAATTTCCCCCAAAGGCATTTCAAAAGTTAATTCAACCCTGTTTTGAGTCAAATAAATCTGATTTTTTAAATTTCCTCTTTTAGAAATACACAAGCTCATTACTTGCCCAATATAATCGGACTTGGTAATAATTTGAGCATTAATATATGGTTCCTCTATGTAATCTACTTTAGATGGGTCAGGTAATTCAGATGGGTTATTGACAATCTTAGGCTCGGTTTCTTTTGGTAAATAAGCTTTGTACGAAACATTGGGTACGGTTGTAATCACTGTCATGTCAAATTCACGTTCCAAACGTTCCTGAATAATTTCCATGTGCAGCATGCCTAAGAATCCACATCTAAATCCAAATCCTAAAGCAGCTGAAGATTCTGGTTCAAAAACCAAAGAGGCATCATTTAATTGTAGTTTTTCTAAAGAAGCCCTTAGTTCTTCATATTCATCAGTATCAACTGGGTATACCCCAGCAAAAACCATAGGTTTTACATCCTCAAATCCTTGAACTACATCCAAGCATGGATTTTCCTTTGTAGTTATAGTATCACCAACTTTTACTTCGTTAGCTTGTTTTATTCCAGATATGATATAGCCTACATCACCCGTTAATACTTCTTTTCGGGGCTCCATATCCATTCTTAAAATACCAATTTCATCAGCATTGTATTCCTTTTCTGTATTAACGAATTTAACGCGATCTCCCTTCGTAATTTTTCCGTTCAAAACTCTGTAATAGGCAATAATGCCTCTAAATGAGTTAAAAACCGAATCAAAAATCATGGCTTGCAGTGGCGCTTCCGCATCACCAGTTGGCGGCTCAATTCTCTCAACAATTGCAGTTAAAATATCTTGCACGCCCAATCCCGTTTTTCCACTTGCTGGAATCACATCTTCAGGGCTGCATCCTATTAATTCTACAATCTGATCAGTTACTTCCTCTGGCTGAGCACCAGGCAAGTCCATTTTATTTAAAATTGGGATAATTTCTAAATCGTTTTCAAGTGCCAAGTATAAGTTAGAGATGGTTTGCGCTTCAATTCCTTGGGCAGCATCAACAATTAACAATGCGCCTTCACAAGCCGCAATTGATCGCGATACTTCATAGGAAAAATCGACATGGCCAGGGGTATCAATTAAATTGAGCACATATTTTTGTCCATCAGTATGAGTATAATCCATTTGAATGGCGTGAGACTTTATGGTTATTCCCCTTTCGCGTTCAATGTCCATATCATCTAAAGCCTGACTTTTCATGTCGCGATCCGCAATGGTATTTGTGGTTTGCAACAGTCTATCGGCTAAGGTAGATTTACCATGATCGATATGGGCTATGATACAAAAATTTCTGATGTGCTTCATGTTGCAAAATTAAGCTATTTTTAGAATTTTCAATACCCTTTTCAAAAAATACTTAAACCACTGATATTGATTATTTTATTTAAGTGTTAAAATATCTAAATAAGTGATAAGTAGCTTGCATAGTGTCAAAAGAAAATCCATAACTTTGCACTGTGAAATGAATTTTTAATAATTCATGGATTTTGGGTTAAGGCGGTATAATTTATTTATACCGCCTTTTTTTTGAATAGAAATTGGCAATTTACACGAGTACCATTTAATTTATTTACTTTTGCTTAAAGACTTTGTAGATGCAAAAAGTATTGGTTACTGGAGGTTCAGGTTATATAGGTTCTCACACAGTTGTTGAGCTTGTAGATACTGGATATCAACCAATTATTTTAGATGATTTTAGAAATTCTAAGTCGTTTATATTAGATAGACTTGAACAAATTACAGGACAAAAACTTTTACATTTTAATGTGGATTGTGCGGATAAGGGTGCAATTCGCGAAATTTTCAAGACCCATCCAGATATCAAAAGTGTGATCCATTTTGCGGCCGATAAAGCAGTTGGCGAATCAGTTAAAAACCCCCTTAAATACTACAAAAACAATTTGAATTCGCTGACCACTGTTCTGGAAGTTATGCATGAATTTAAAGTGCCACATTTGGTTTTTTCCTCATCTTGCACTGTTTATGGCGAACCAAAATTACCAATTGTAGATGAGTCAATTCCAATTCTGCAAGCTGAAAGTCCTTATGGTGATACAAAAATAATTGGTGAAAAAATGATTCAATTTACCGCCAAGGCTCAGCAGTCATTCAATGCTACTTTATTGCGATATTTCAATCCCATTGGTGCACACGAATCTTCATTAATTGGCGAGCTACCGCAAGGCATACCTAATAATTTGGTGCCTTATTTAACGCAGACTGTTAAGGGAATTAGAGAGCAATTAACCGTTTATGGAAATGATTATCCAACAGCTGATGGCACTTGTGTGAGAGATTATATTCATGTTGTAGATTTGGCAAAGGCGCATGTGAAGGCATTACAATGGTTAACGAAACAAAAAGTTGGTATTGTAGAACCGTTTAATATTGGCACTGGAAAAGGCACTTCAGTGAAAGAAATAATTGACACCTTTGAGTCAGTGAATGGTGTAAAAGTTAATCACGTATTTGGCCCTAAAAGAGCAGGTGACGTGGTTCAAATATATGCTAACCCAAGCAAAGCAAGCAAAGAATTGGGATGGACTGCCAATTACACCTTGGCTGACATGTTAAGTCATGCTTGGAAGTGGGAACAAAATATAGAAGGTGATGTTTAAAAGTTTAATTTTTATCCTGTTTACAGGAACTGTAAGTATTGGGTTTACTCAAAATAGTGTTGAAAAACCGTACAATGAGGTTGGTAGAAAGCCGGGCTTAATGAGGCATTATACCATGGTGCAACCCAGCGAAACTTCACCTGAAAGGTTTGATAGATTCAATACTGACTTTTTCTTTAATAATTGGTTAGGAGATAGAAACGGAGTCGCCACAAGATTTTATGCCATTGGCCACGGAATCAATTTAATGTTTGATCTGCCATTTTCAAAACAATCACGATTTGGTGTTGGAATAGGGCTAGGGTATACGCATTATAATATTCGTCATGATGGTGATTTTAGCTTTCAAACAATGGCTGTGCCACAAATGGGTTTACCGCAGTATTCTGTTCTAAGTCCATACAATGGTGCTAATAGATGGATAAACAGAACCGTCTTTAATCAAGTTGATATTCCAATCGAGTTTAGAATTCGGTCGAGAAAAGAGCGGAGAAAGTTCAAGTTTTATCCAGGATTTAAAATCGGTTATGTTTTTGATACTTTTGAAAAATGGCGTGTTGAAAATTTAGAATTTAAAACGTTTAATTTTCCTGATGTCAACAAACTACAGTATGGTCCAACAGTGCGAATAGGGTTTAACAATGTTTTTCTTTTTGGATCATATAACCTAACCTACTTATTCGAGCACGAAAACAGTAGCAAACTCAATTTATTTTCGGCTGGAATCAGTATAGGATGGTTTTAAAAATTAGACTATTTTATATTTTTCTCATCTAAACAAACGGTATATTTGTACATACAAATGGTTACTGTAAAAGACATAAAAGCGAGTGTAAAAGATGAAATGAAAGTCTTTGAACAGAAATTTCAAGAGGCTATGAAATCTGACACTGAGCTGCTAAATAAAGTGACTCATTATGTTGTGAAGCGAAAAGGGAAGCAAATGCGGCCTATGTTTATTTTTTTAACCGCTAAAATGCTTAACGGAGAAGTCGCTGACAAAACCTACCGGGCAGCTTCACTTATAGAATTGTTACACACCGCCACACTTGTTCATGATGATGTGGTTGATGATGCCAATGAACGGAGAGGTTTCTTTTCAGTGAATGCCCTCTGGAAAAATAAAATTGCCGTTTTAGTGGGTGACTACCTGTTATCTCAAGGTCTTTTGATGTCAGTTGATAACAACGAATTTGATTTACTTAAAATTGTGACTGTTCCTGTTAAGGAAATGATTGAGGGAGAACTTTTGCAATATGAAAAGTCTAGAAAGCTTGACATTACTGAAGAAGTGTATTTTGAGGTAATTAGGAAAAAGACAGCTTCATTGATTGCTGGTTGCTGTGCTGCTGGAGCCGCTTCGGTTTCTGATGATAATGAAGTGGTTAAAACCATGAAAAAATTTGGTGAATTAGTCGGTTTGGCTTTTCAAATAAAAGATGATATTTTCGATTATGGAGAGGAAAATGTAGGAAAGCCAACAGGCAATGACATCCGAGAACAAAAAATGACTCTTCCATTAATTCATGTTTTAAATACAGCCCCAATTGAAGTAAAACGGCAATTGATTAACATTGTAAAAAAGTATAACGAAGATTCCAAAAAGGTGAAAGAAGCCATAAAATTGGTAGTTGAATACGGAGGAATAAGTTATGCACGAACTAAAATGTTAAATATAAAAAATGAAGCTGTAAAATTACTCGATCAGTTTGAAGACAATGAGCATAAAAGAATTTTACTTGGTCTTGTTGAATACACCGTAAACCGCACAAAATAGTTAAAATGAAATCTAATTTTTATTTGTTTTTGTTGATATTGTTATTCTTTTCCTGTTCTACAGAGGAAGCAAAAAAAACTAGTACTGTTGAGCAAAAAGCTGAAACGATAATTCCTGATGATGGCCTTCAAAAATCATATTATCCAAAAGGCAATCTAAAAATGAGTGGTAAATTGAATGCTCAAGGACTCAAAGAAGGAGTTTGGACGAGCTACTTTGAAAATGGCCAAAAAAACAGTGAATCAACTTTTGTAAATGGTATTAATAACGGCTATTCAATGGTTTGGTTTCCGAGTGGAAAAGTGAGGTATTTTGGTGATTACAAAGGAGGGAAGCAGGTAGGAGAATGGACGTATTTTAACGAAGAGGGTAAAATAATCGAAAAACAATCACACTAGCCCAAAATTGTTACCATAGTTTGGTGAGCATTCTGTTCATTATTGAAAGTTGACAAAAACAGTTCCTGTCGTTCATCAAACATATCTTGAGTAAAGGGCAGACTCATTAATGCCTTAAAATTCTTAAGAATTAATTCTGTTTGATCTTCTACTATGCACAAATTCTGAAATAAATGCTTGTCGTCCATTTTAGAATTGATAATAATGTGCTTCCCTATCGCTAAAGCATGCAGTAGTTTTAATTTTATGCCTGTTTGTTGCTGTGTAAATAATAAATTTATTTGTGCATTTTCAATAAGCATGTTCATTTCATCTTGACTTGGGTTTGCAACAAGCTTCAACATGTCTAAAGATGTACATAATTGTATTACTTCTTGTGATGGGTCTTTACCAGCAATTATAATTTCATATTTACTGAACGGCGCAATATTTTTTGCAATAAATTTTACCGTCTCTATATTTTCATTAACGCTTAAATTTCCCTGAAACAATCCAAATAAAGGAATTGAATCAAATCCATTTTGCCTTTTTTTAAATCTGAAAAACGGCGGACTATGATAGGTTTTAGCGTATTGAGAAAAGTGATTAATATCCATTTTAGCAATCGAAAAAATAGCCTTGGCCCGAACTAAAACGCTTTCGAACTTTTCAAGCTTTTTGGCTTCCCATAAATAGTACTGTTTTTTAATTCTATTTTTTTCAACAGCCGCTAGTCCACGGTAGTAATTGTGTTCAATATTATGTGTTCTAACAAATTTTTCTCTGTTTAAAAGATCAGGATGATTAAGGTAAAAGCACGATTGCAATCCGCTAAATAATATTGGTGCTTCATTGGCTTTTAAGTTTTCTAGCAGTTTTTTGTCGTTTCGTGTGGCCACAATAAATGGCAATTTACTAGATACCATCTTGCCAATATGTTTTTTTCGGTGATAATAAAACACTTGTTCCGCAAAGTCATTTAAACGGTTGGTAGGTGAATTATTGCCTTCGTAGTAAAAACAATGGTAAGTTATTTTTACACCTATTTTGTGAAGCGCTTTTAACTGAAAGTACAAGTCAATAATTCCGCCATAAATTGGTGGATATGGAACATCAAATGCAACAATATGAAGGTGCTTATCCATAAATAGTATCTAGTACTTTAGTTTCATTTTGCCACGTTAATTTAAGGCTCGCTTTTTTACAATTGGCTTTTAATTTATCAAATAGTTTATCGTCAAATAAAATTATTTTCATGTGTTCAGCAACAATTTGAGCACTTAAATTTTTTGTTATTCTACCTATATCATAGCTCTGTACTATTTGTTTTATTTCAATTAAATCAGATGCTAAAACTGGAACTCCAGCATGAATATAGTCGAATAGTTTGTTCGGTAATGCCAATTGGTAATTTAAATTTGTTGCTTTATCAAGCGATAAACCTAGGCTTGAATGAATGGTATAATTCATTAATTTATCATATGGCTGTTTTCCAAAAAACAGCACTTTTTTTTCAAGTTTCTTAGCCGCTACAATTTCTTTTAATTTTGGAATCACGTCTCCATCTCCAACAAAAATTAAAATGGCACCTTCAACTAATTGAATAGCTTCAACTGCCTCTTCTGCCCCTCTATCTATATTAATGCCTGCACCTTGCATTATTACAATTTTTTTGTCTTCTGGTAAACCCAATTCTTGTTTAGAGTATTTCAATTCAATTTGTTTTGGGTCCGAAATATTTCGGACAACCTTAACTGCTATTTCAGTTTGTTTCTGATACAAATTGGCAATTGATTGATTAACTGTATAAAACTGGTCAACAAGTGGTAGTGATTTTCGCTCAATCCATTTCCAAATTTTTTTAACTGTTGGCTTGTTTTGAATTTCAGGAACTTCAGTAAAATACTCATGAGCATCATAGACTAATACTTTGCTTTTATTAAAGCGTTTTGCCCAGGCATTGGCTAAAAGCGTATCAAGGTCGTTTGCTAAAAGTATGTCAGACTTGTTTGCCAATAGATATAACCATAAACGAAAATTGTAGTTCGCATAAAATAGTGGTCCTTTATTAAACCATAATTTAAAACGTTTCACCCTATATGGTCGGTCTGTTACAGGCAATGAATTTTTTAATTTTCTCCCACATAAAATCACTTCGTAATTAGCGGATTGTAAATAGGCACAAACTTTTTTAACTCTTTGGTCAGTTGCCAGGTCGTTAGTAACAGAAACTATGATGCGTTTTTGTTTTTCCACTGCTCAAAGGTAAAAAACTATTTCCATCAATGTCATCCACTTTTTCAATAAATTTCAGCGTTAAAAACCAGTCTAAAAAAATGATTATCTTGTTCTAAAAAATAACAGTACTTATGATTTTTTTTAGATCGCTTTTTCTACTAGCAATACTAATTCCTATCTCTATTTCAGCGCAAGACATCACTCAAAATTTAAGGGGTTCAGTGGTGGATGCGGACACTAAAATTCCACTGATTGGATGCACCGTAAAAGTTTTGGACATATCTGAAAAATTATTTGGTGCTGCAGTAAATGCTTCAGGCGACTATGCCATCAGAAACATTCCAATTGGCAAGCATGAGGTTGAATATTCATTTGTGGGCTACAATCCAGTGATTAGAACCGTTATTTTAACCTCTGGGAAAGAGTACATTCTTAACATTGAACTTGAAGAATCGGCTTTAATTGGAGGAGAAGTTGAAGTGGTTGGAACAAAAAAAGGGGAAGTGATTAACGAAATGGCAACTGTATCATCTCAGAGTTTTACCATTGAAGAAACAAACCGATATGCTGGTAGTAGAGGCGATCCTGCAAGAATGGTGTCGAATTACGCAGGTGCTCAAGGAGCGGATGATTCTAGGAATGACATTGTAATAAGAGGTAATTCGCCACTAGGAGTATTATACAAAGTAGAAGGTGTAGATATTCCAAATCCAAATCATTTTGCAATTGCCGGCTCTACGGGCGGTCCTGTGGCTATTTTAAATAATAAATTCTTGTCTAATTCCGATTTTTTTATGAGTGCTTTTCCTGCTGAATTTGGAAATTCATTGTCGGGAGTATTTGATATTAATTTAAGAAATGGTAATAATTCCATTCATGAATTTTCAGGACAGTTTGGGTTTTTAGGGACTGAATTTCAGGTGGAAGGGCCTTTGTCGTCAAAGTCAAAAGCTAGCTATTTAATAGGTGGTAGGTATTCAACTTTAACATTAATGAAACAGTTAGGAGTTACCATTGGAACAGATGCAGTTCCTTTGTATGGTGACGGTGCATTTAAGTTTAATTTCCCACTTAAAAAGGGTGGAGCTGTTTCATTCTTTGGAATTGGTGGAGCCAGTTCTATTGATATTGTTATTTCTGATCAGGAGAAACCTGCGCAGGATGCTTTTGGAGAACAAGATAGAGACCAATATTTTGGAACTCAAATGTATTTTACAGGAATGACGTTTACAAAACCAATCAATTCAAAAACGTTTGTAAAAGCCACAGTAGCATATTCCAAAGAAATTCAAAGAACAAATCATGAATACATCTTAAGAGATTTAAATCCTGATTCAACATGGAATTATAAAGCCGACCCATTTACAATGATGACCTATCGCTACGAAATTGACAAACTAAGTGCCTACGTTGGAGTAAATCGAAAAATTAACTCAAAACACCTATTCCAGTATGGGCTTAATGTTGACGCTTATACTTTCAGTATGCAAGATTCAATTAGAAATGTAATATCTGATTCAACCTCGGCCTTTAAATTACGTTGGGATTATCGATCAACCAACCCAGATTTTTTAGTTCAAGCATTTGCACAATGGCGATATAAAGTTAATCCCAGTTTACTATTTACCGCAGGTTTGCACAGCCAGTATTTTACCCATAGTAACAGTGTTTCACCTGTTGAACCACGTATTGGGGCAAAGTATAATTTAAACGAAAAAAGTGTTTTAGCTGCTGGAGTAGGAATGCACTCGCAAATTCAACCGCTGTACACTTATACCTATCATTTAATCGACCCGAATACAAGTGAAAAAATTTACCACAATAGGAATATGGATTTTTCAAGGAGTTTACATTCAGTATTAAGCTATTCAACAACAATTAGAAAAACCCTTCAATTTAAATCGGAAATATATTATCAGCATCTTTATAATATTCCGGTTGAGGTTGCCAGCTCTTCGTTTTCATTATTAAATCAGGGAAGTGGCTTTGCCAGATTTTTTCCTGATTCTCTTCAAAATACAGGTACGGGACAAAATTATGGAATTGAGTTTACCGTTCAAAAATTCTTTAATAAGTCTTTCTTTTTCATGACAACTCTTAGTTTGTATGAGTCGAAATATAGAGGAAGTGACGGCGTGTTAAGAGATACTGATTTTAATGGAAATTATATTGTGAATGGCCTGATTGGAAAAGAACTGACAATAGGAAAAAAGAAGAATCAACTTTTGGGATTTGGTGCTAAAGTGACGTATGCAGGAGGCAGACGTTACGGTTTTGTGGATACTATTGCAACAAATGCTTTGGAGGAAATTGTGTTTTTAGATGATGGATATAATACTAGAAGACTGCCAGAATATTTCCGTTTCGATTTTAAAGTAAACTATACACTTAATGCGGCTAAAGTTAGCCATGAATTTGGACTTGACTTGGTTAATGTGTTTAATACTAGAAATATTTTAGGATTAACTTATGTACCAAACGAGGAAAATCCGGGCGAACCTTTTCAGTTCAGAAATCAATTAGGAAGGTTACCTTTGTTTTATTATAAAATTGAATTTAGATTAAATAAACGTTCGAAAGGACTGCAAGAATAGCAAGCTTATAGTAATATGATTTCTAAAAAAATTATTGTTTTGTTTCTGGTTATTATGCCTGTGTTCCTTCTTGCTAATGGAAGCACTAAAATAAAAGACAGTAATATTGGTAAGTCATTTACAAAAGATGTTTTGATTTATGAGGATAAAAATAGACAAATAGAGATTGAAGATATCATAAAAATGTCAAACGATTCGTTTGTCAAAGTAGAGGTCGAAAATCCATCAGTTCAATTCACAAAATCAAGATTTTGGCTAAAATTTTCGGTTACGAACGAGTCAGAAAACTGGGATTTTATTTTAGAAACTGCCCGAACAATTACAGATAAAGTCTATTTATATCAAGTAAATTCCTCTAATGAAATCATTTCTGTGATGAAAAATGGAGATGATTTTAACTACTACAAAAAAGATATCCCTCACAGAAAAAACCTTTTTCCTCTGCAGATAAAAAAAGGTGAAACGCAGTTTTTTTATGTGGCAGTTATTAGTGGTGGAGAAGGTATACTCTTGCCAATAAGAATTCATGAAAAAATGGCTTTTTTTAAGCAGGATTATAAAGACCAGTTTAAAAATGGATTTTACTATGGTGTGATGGGTCTGGTGGTTGTTATCAATTTTTTCTTCTATGTTTTACTGCGTGATCGTTCTTTTTTATATTACATCTTATATGTTTTTTTCCAAGGCATGTTACAATTTTCATTAGATGGATATTCTCATCATCATTTTTTCCCTTCTAACGATTTTATGGTTAACAGATTCCCTCCCTTTGCAGGAGCCATGGGCATAGTTTTTATGCTTATTTATGTCAGTAATTATTTAAAACTTTCAAAAAAGAAACCGCGACTCAATAAGGCATTTATTGCCGCTATTTTATTAATTGTAATTGCAACAATTTTTATTTTTTTACCAGGCATTTTTCATTCCGTATCTTATCCAATGGTAAATGCTTTTAGCTTAATTAGTATTGTTTTATCGGTGGCCAGTATTTTCTATTTAAGAGCAACTGGCAATAAAGTGGACAATTATTTTACCTTGGCTTTTGTCGTATTAATTAGTGGTGCAATCATTTTTATTCTTGGAAATTTTGGAATTATTCAAAACTCAAGTATTTCATTAAATGCATTAAAAGTATGTTCGGTTATAGAGGTAGTTATTCTAAGCATATCAATGTCGTTTAAGTATCGCGAATTGCAAAAAGAAAAGGAAGATGCTCAGGCTGTTGCCTTAAAAAACTTGGAAGACAAAAATGCCGTAATGGATGAAATTAATGTCCGCCTTGAAGAGCAGGTGATTGAAAGAACAAGTGAAATAGAAAGTCAAAGGGCAGAATTAGCCTTACAAAATAGTGAAATAGTGAGTAGTATAAAATATGCTCAGCGCATTCAAGAAGCCATTCTTCCAAGTTCAGAGCAAGTGTCCGAACTTTTAATAGACTCATTTGTTTTTTATTTACCTAAGGATGTGGTGAGTGGAGATTTCTATTTTGTAGAAAAAAAAGTGAATTCTAAAACTGATTCTATAGTTTTTGCTGCCGTCGATTGCACAGGTCATGGAGTTCCTGGGGCATTTATGAGCATTGTTGGCAATAATTTTTTGAGCCAGTCGATCAATGAAAAATCGGTTACTAATCCAGCAGAAATTCTGCAATTTTTAAATAAGGGGGTTAGTGAAACACTTCGCCAAAACATCAAAGGAGAATCTGTTCGTGATGGTATGGATATGTCATTATGTATGATTGACAGTGATCATAAAGTATTGCAATTTGCTGGTGCTAAAAACCCCATTTACATTATTAGAAAAAAGTCTGACTCTCAAATATCAAACTTTGGGCTATTGCGAGAAGAAAACGACACGCATGTTTTACTTGAAGTGAAAGGAGATAAGCAACCTATTGGAAATCATTCGGGTGTAGAATTGGCATCATTCACTAATCATAAAATTGATCTGCAGAAGGGCGATTCGGTTTATTTATTTACGGACGGCTTTGCTGATCAATTTGGAGGATCTAAAGGAAAGAAATACAACTATAAGCAGTTCAGAAAATTGTTGTTGGACAATATTGAAGAGCCAATGGCATCACAAAAGCTAATCCTGCAAAAATCATTTTCTAACTGGGTTGGTAACAATGAGCAGATAGATGACGTACTAGTAATAGGAGTGAAAATATAGACTGGCATAAATTGAAATTTTGCTGATTGAAAAATGCTGATTTTCACAGCTAGAAAGAGAAAATTTACCTTTTAATATCTACCATTTAGGATATGATGAAATTTTATATGGCTTTATTGGCTATTCTTTTCGGGGAAGCACTATCTTTTTCACAAGGACATATCATCATTACGGATGATAATTTAGGTAGCACTTTTACTAGTCAGGCATTGATTTTGGAAGATTCTAAACGTCAATATCATGCATTAGATATCAATTCATTTCCTATAGATTCATTTATGCAGCTTCAGAATGCAGCTTTAGCTGTTCAATTCACAACTTCTTATTATTGGATGAGGTTTTCGATTACTAATGAGTCTAAAACATCCACAACTTTTTTTATAGAAACTGCACGACCTATTACTGATCAGATACATTTTTTCAGCTTTGAAGAAGGTAGAATTGTCAATGAAATGGTGAATGGAGATGACTTTAATTACTACAGTAAAGTTGTTAAACACCGTAAAAATATTTTTCCTGTTGAAATCCAAAAAGGCGAAAAGAAGGAAATTGTATTAAGAATAATGAGCGAAGGAGAAGGAATTATTTTGCCCTTATTAATACATGAGAAAACTCAATTTTTTGAATTAGACTATAAGGAACAGTTTCGTAACGGTTTCTATTATGGTTTAATGGGGATAATTATTGTCATTTATTTTTTCTTTTTTCTACTCCTAAAAGACATTACATTTCTGTATTATATTCTTTATGTTTTTTTTCAAGGCCTCCTTCAATTTTCGTTAGATGGTTATTCGCACCATCATTTTTTTCCAAATAATGCATATATGATTCATAGACTGCCTTTAATAGCAGGAGGTATGACTATTGTTTTTATGTTGATTTATGTAGTCCATTTTTTAAATCGGAAGAACTTACCAAAGGGGATTTACAATGCTTTTAGGTTATGTGGTGTACTAATTATTTTCAGTTTTGTATTCACATTTTTAGAAGGAAGCATGCATTCTTTATCGTTTCCAATTGTTAATGGGTTCAGTTTGTTAAGTGTAATTCTAGCCGTCTCTGCAATTTTTTATCAGAGAGCTAAAGGATTTAAAGTTGATAATTATTTTACTATAGCATTCGTTGTTTTAATTTTTGGAGCAATTGTTTTCATATTGGGCAACTTTAATTTTATAAAAAACGCAGCAATTTCATTAAACGCACTTAAAGTGAGTTCCATGTTTGAGGTTATTATTTTGAGTATTTCAATGTCGTTCAAGTATCGAACACTCCAAAAAGATAAGGAGGAAGCGCAGAAAGTAGCTTTGCAAAATTTAAAAGAAAAAAATATTTTAATGGATGAAGTGAACGTTAGATTAGAAGACCAAGTAAAAGAAAGAACAAGTGAAATTGAAAACCAAAGGTCTGAACTCGTGTTTAAAAATAGAGAAATTTTGTCAAGTATCCAGTACGCAAAACGAATTCAAGAAGCCATACTCCCCTCAAATAGTCAAGTAGGAAAATTATTGTCAGATGCCTTTATTTTTTATTTACCTAAAGATTTGGTGAGTGGTGATTTTTACTTTGTAGATGAAAAAACAAATGGATCAGTAGTTTTTGCAGCAGTAGATTGCACTGGCCACGGTGTTCCAGGGGCCTTTATGAGTATGGTAGGAAATAACTTTCTCAATCAATCAATTATTGAAAAGAATTTAACTAGCCCTGCATCAATTTTAGGATTTTTAAACATTGGTCTTAGTAACACTTTTAGCAACGACAACCCTGATGAAGTACTTCGTGATGGAATGGATTTGGCTTTGTGCATGTTAAATTCTGACCGGTCAGAATTGCAGTACTCTGGAGCTAAAAATCCGCTGTATATTGTGACATCAAAACCAATAAGAAGCGAACTAAAGGATTTTGTGAAACATGAAAATGAAACACACGGCCTTATTGAGATTAAGGGAGATAAACAACCTATTGGTAAGTATTCAGACTTGGAATTACAGACCTATGTCAATCACAAATTTTCGGTTGAAAAAGGCGACATTATATACATATTTACAGACGGATATCCAGATCAATTTGGTGGACCAAAAATTAAAAAGTTTAATTATAAAAGATTCAGGTCGTTCTTGCTTGACCATTCTCATTTGCCAATGGCAGAACAAAAAAGACGACTTGAAGAAAATTTTTACAGTTGGAAAGGTAAAACTGATCAAATAGATGATGTATTAGTTATGGGAATAAGAATTTAAACCTTTTCTGGGTCAAAAGCTTCAACTGCCCCTGCTTTCATATTTCCGAGTGTAATATCACCTATCCTCACTCTTACCAGTCTTAAAGTAGCATGTCCAACTGCCGCAGTCATTTTCCTCACTTGTCGGTATTTTCCTTCGGTAATTGTGATTGAGAGCCAACTGGTTGGACCATGTCTATCATCTCTAATTTTTTTTATTCTTGGCGGAAAATTAACGGGATCCTCAATGGCTTTTGCAAAACAAGGAAGTGTTTTGTATTTTTCACCTTTTATGCCAATTTCAACGCCGTTTTGTAGTTGTAGTAAAGCAAATTCATCAGGTGTGCCATCTACCTGCACGTAGTACTCTTTTTCAACTGTTTTTCTGCGGACGTTCTCACTAGTTTGCCCATCAGTTGTCAGTAATAATAGGCCTTCAGACTGTTCATCAAGTCTACCTATAGCCATAGTTCCTTCTGGAAAATCATGAAATTGACTTAAAACTTCTTTCCTTCGTTTTCCTTTATGAATGAATTGAGAAATAACGCCAAAAGGCTTATGGATTTTAAAATGATAGTGATCCGACATACTTACTTGTCAGATTTTTTAGGTACTCTTTTATCAGGCATTGGTCCACGCAAATGAACCACCAAACCATTTAAAAAATTTCTTAAAATTTGATCTCCACAATTTCTGTATTTTTCGTGACCCTCAGCTCTGAAAAAAGCACCTAATTCACTCTCAGAAACTTTAAAATCTACCAATTTACAAATGGCAACAATATCAGTATTTGTTAATTTATGCGCCACACGCAGCTTTTTAAATATATCGTTATTCGTCATATTATTCTTTGGAATTGTTTAAAATACAAATGTAAATGATTTATTCATTTATTGCCTGTGCAAGTGCAATTAACGCAGGTGGGTATTGAATAATTTCAAAATTCTACTGTACTCATCAATCCAACTACTTGTTTTCACAAATCCATGCGGTTCAACAGGGTAAAGCGCCATAGTAAAGCTTTTTTTCCCTAATTCAATAAATCGTTGGTTTAGTCTTACAACATCCTGAAATTGAACATTATCGTCTATCATTCCATGCAATATTAATAATTCATCTTCTAAATTATTTGCAAAGTAAATCGGTGAACTTTGTCTGAATGCAATACTATCAGTTTCTGGCGTATTTAATATATTACTTGTGTATGCATGATTATAATGTGCCCAATCGGTCACCGATCGAATAGCTGCTCCACATTGAAAGTAGCCTGGGTATTTTAGTAAAGCCATTATCGTAATAAATCCACCGTAAGACCCACCATAAATCCCGACTTTTTTTGGATCAATACCATGTTTATCAATTAAGTATTGGCGTCCCGCAATTTGGTCATCAAGGTCTTGTCCACCCATATGCCTGTATATTCCAGTTCTAAAATCTCTTCCATACCCTTCACTGGCAGTATAGTCAATATCAATTACTGTATAGCCCAAGTCGCATAGTAGATTATGAAACATATATTCACGATAGTAAGCACTCCACCAGTTATGCGCGTTTTGTAGATACCCAGCACCATGAACAAATTGAATTGCTGCCCCATTGTTTATAGAATCTTCAGGCTTAAATAGCCGGGCAGAAACCGAAACTTCTTTCTGATTTTTAAAAGCTACAATATCTGGTTCTCGCCAATTATATTTCTTAAAGCTACTACTTTGAGAATTGGTGATTTGAATTATTTCGGCACCGTCAGTGTTTGCTGCAGTGTACAATTCCCATGGTTTGTTTTTATAAGAATATCGAATAGCTAATTGGTCTTCTGTTGGCGATACTGTTACTTCATATTTGCCTGCTTTGTTCAATATATTTGTCCACTTTTTATTTGAAATTTTAAAATGATAAAAGCTTCTGTTGGCTGCCCCCGATTTATTAGAGGTAATATAAAACTTGGAACCATCACCACTTAATTCTGCTTTATAAATTTCAAAATTACCAGATGTTAACGCACTAGTTTTGCCACCAGATATATTGTGGCTATACAGGTGAGAATATCCTGTTTTTTCCGACTGAAAATAAACCATATTGTCTTCCTCCATCCAGCCTATATTTCCCGGTACCATATTCCATCCCGAAATTCCCGGACCACCAATCCATGCATCATCATGTTGATGGTCGACGCACTTTAAACTTTTGCTTTTAATATCAAACACTGCAATCCACCGATCTTTATTGTCGTAAGATTTTATTTCAAGTAGCGCTGAAGTACCTAAATCATTCATTATAATTTGTGTGCAAATGGTTGCTTTTGGTGTATCTCTGTTCAAATCAATTTGGCTGTTAAAAATCTGCAAATAGTTAGCATTTTTTTTAATTCCTGGCAAGTCAGCTAAATCTATCTCTCCTTGTTTTTTGGTTTTCAAATCAATCCAAAACAATTGGTGGTCCGGATTTTCAGCCCCAACTTTAGGTCTGGCTTGAATTTGTTGAGAGTAGCCAGAAACGGTAATATTTTCCTCAATTTCAGTATTCTTGTTTTTTGGATATTGGTCGGTTCTTAAAATTGCAAACGATACGGTTTTGTCAAAACTTAGAAGCCCAATTGAATTGGAACTTAAATTAAAGTTTGCCACTTCAGATAAGTTTTGAATTGAGTCGAATTCCTGTTTTCTTTTGTCTTCACTATTTTCATCTCTGATAAATTGAAATAATTCGATTTGTTGTTTTTCGAGATAACTTAATTCAGTTGGAGCAGACTCATTATTTTTTTTGAAGCCAATACACTGCTTCAATACACCTTTAGAGTGATCAAATAAGAAGTACTCTTTTCTCTGGCTAATAATCACTTTATTCTTATCAATAACCTGAAAAAGGCGAAATGGGTGAGCAGATTGGTAAATTAATTTGTTTTCTTTTTTATCAACAAAATATAGCCGATCATTATTCTGAAAATAAAATGCTGATTTTTCACTATTGGTTTGATATCCCTTGATCGGTAAGGCATATAAATTCTCGCGCTTTATTTTTTTAGCCAATTGAGATTTTATATTCAATGCATAGAGGCTTGTAAGCATTTTTGAATTTTCCTTCCACTTAAAGTAGATGGTATTATTGTCCGGCCCCCAGACAATATTATTGGGTTGATGACCAATAAAATCGTTTCCAGCCATAATTTCCTCAAGTGTAAGCGTTTTCTGAGCGAACGAAATAATAGGCAACAGAAAGAAAGTAAAAAGGGTGATTCTCATAGCAATTCTTTGCCTCTAAATTACTACTTTTAAAACAAAAGTAAGTCTCTCAAACAATTTTGAAATAAAGCTGTAACTAATGTATAGGTTGTTCGTCTTAAAATCGACCTATTGAATAAATGACCGCAAAAGAATACAATACCGCCGTGGATTTGTATGCCGATAATATATATCGGTTTATTTTAAAGCACCTTAAAAATGAGGATGCTGCGCGTGATGTTGTGCAAGATACTTTTGAAAAAGTTTGGACAAAAAAAGATAATATTGATGGGGCAAAAGCAAAGTCATATTTATTTACAACAGCTTACAATAGAATGATTGATGTGATTCGAAAAGAAAAATATCAAGAAGATGAATCGAAAATAGACCTTTATAAAAGTGAACGACCATTGATGAATATGGATTTGCAAGAAACCTTGCATAACGCTTTAGATCAATTGCCAGAAATTCAACGAACTGTTATTTTGTTAAGAGATTATGAGGGCTATGATTATGCTGAAATTGGAAACATTACCAATTTAAAAGAAAGCCAGGTAAAGGTGTACATATTTAGAGGACGTAAAAAATTAAAACAAATACTAGTAAGTGTTGAGGCTGTATTAGAGCAATGAATAAGATTAATAAACATAATGTTGAAGCACATTACCTTGATTTTTTAGAAGGTAATTTGTCGGTGGAAGACACCGACTTGTTAATGGCGTTTATTGATTCGAATCCTGAGTTTTCAGATTTATTTGATGACACTGATGATTTATTATCGCTTCAGTTAAAACCTTCAGACGATAAATTTGGAGATACAGAAGAATTAAAAACGATTCCTTGCAAAGGTGATGAGGTTTGTTTGGCGAATATTGACTTTTGGTTAGTTGCAAAAGCTGAAAATACGCTGAGTGTTGAAGAATTGCAGAGAGTAAATGATTTTGTGATTGAAAATAGTTTAGAAATAAACGAAGCTTATGTTTCTGCTGCCTATTTAAAACCAGATTTATCTGAATCTTTTGGTGACTTGGCGGTTTTGAAAAAAGATGGAGGAACTATTATTCCGTTGTTAATGAGAGTTGCTAGCATTGCAGCAATTTTTCTATTCATCTGGTTAGTTTGGAATCCAAAAAAATCAATTGAACAACAATATGTCAGCAGAGATAATATAATTCAAAAAATAGATGAGGTTAAATACATTAGTCCTGATGTAATGCATGAAAATAACTTGGCTACTGTTGAGAAAATAGAACAGCCAACTCAACGTACTTTAAAAACTGATACATTTTCAAAGAAAACAAATAAGGACAGTCAAAAACCTAAAACTTTTACTGATTTTTTATTACTAAACCAGTCTATTAAAAACATTAATGTGGCAGTAACTTATGCTATGCAAAATCCACCAAAAATGGTTTCTGAAGATCTTAATTTGAGTGCCATTTTTTACGATTATGAACAAACTATTGCAAAAAATGAGTCGGGGAATAGTAGTAATCTAGCCCAAGTTAATATTGCTAAACCGAAGTATGAATTAGAAGAACAATATAAACCAGTGACGCAAAGGCTAAGTAATTTAACGAGCTTAGACATGTCAATCAAAAAAATGCCAGAAGAGGCTGATATTAGCCAAACTGTTATTCAAATTGGGAAATTTTCTTTTGAAAGAAAGAAAAAAAAGTAAGGGCCTGTAACTTTTTTAATAGTGCCCCGTCCTACAATCAACAACGCTTAAAATAGTAATTAGTAAAACTGGCCAGTAAACTAAATGCTACAAAAGCAAGAAATAATGTTAACCTTAAAAATTAGAAAAATGAAAAGTTTATTAATAATTATAGCAGCAGTTTTTAGCTTAAATAGTTTTGGTCAGGAAGATCCAAAAGAAGTAGAAACAACTAAAGAGGACACAACCCGTTTTAAAGTTGGTGGTTTAGAATTTATTATCATTGATCATGGAGACGATATTGACACCATACTAGTAGATGATGAAAAAACAAAAAAATCAATCAAAATAGGAGACGACGATAATGACAAAGATGATGATGATTTAACATATTGGTCGGGATTTGAATTTGGCCCAGCCATTTTGATGAACAAAGATATGGGGACAAATATAAACAGCGATTTTTTGCAGTTCGATCCAGCCCAGTCCTTTGCCTTTAGTTTGAATATGTTCGAAAAGCGAATTCCATTCGGAACTAGTCATGTTGGATTAGTTACAGGAATGGGCTTTACGCACGCTAGGTTTGGCTTCAAAGACAGCTATGTATTAACTGAAAGTGCCGATAGTACATTCGGTATATTAGATAGTACTCGCGCATACAATAAAAATCAACTCAGAGCTACTTATTTTAACATTCCACTGCTTTTGCAATTTAATACTTCAAAAAACAAAAACAAAAATTTACATTTAGCGGTAGGTGTAATTGGGAGTGTAAGAATTAATTCAAAAACAGTTCAAAAGTATGATATACTTGGTAAAGAAGCCAAAAAGAAAGAAAAAGGAGTATATAACCTCAGCCCTCTTCAAGCTTCTGCAACTGCAAGGTTAGGATATAATGACTTTGGATTGTTTGCCAACTATAATTTAATGCCTTTGTTCGAAAAAGGAAAGGCTGAGGAAGTTTTTCCTTTAACAATTGGTGTGTCGCTGCACTTCTAAATTTATTCAACGGTAATGATAAAACGTTTGTTTTTTCATAGGTCGAAAGGGTTACTTGAAAAAGTAGCCCTTTTTTATTTTCTGTTTAAAAACAATTATTTTAAGTCAGATAATTTAGACTTAAGGCTCATGATTACGTCTACTTCAGTCGCATCAATTCCTTTTAATTCTGCTAAGTAATAAGAGGCCCAGTCAGTCAAATGAATCAAGTACAAAGCTTGGGTTAATACATTATTGCCTTCCGCTTTTACTTCTGTAATAGAATCTGCATTTGCTTCAATAACTGGATTACAAAATTCCCAACGTTTGGTGTTTCTATAAAATTCTAGAGAATTACTTAGTTTTATCACTGCCACGTTTTTTCCACCGCCAGTCCAGCCAACTAATTCGTTATGATTCATTTCAGGGATGACTGCATTCCAGGCTAGCATTTTACTGTTTTCATTCAATTGCTGTCTAAATCTAACTGCTACGCCTTCCATAGTTGGATTGGCATAAATTGCTGGAATTTTACCCAAACAGGCAGTAGCTACTACTTTACCTTCTTCTTGTATTTTAAGTTCTTTGGCATTTAGTAATTCAACCGCCTCTTCAATTTGACCAATAAAATCGTAATTTATTAAATTAAAAGCCTTTAGAATAAAAAAGTGTATAACCAAAGAATATGCTAACATGGCTCTTGGCTGTTCACCTCCTGGCACAATATAATGATGCCAATTGTTTTCTTTTGCCATTTCTAAGAGCGTTCCTCCTGATGTGATGACGGCAATGGTAGCACCTTTTGTGATACAAGCCTCAATTGCCATTAATGTCTCTTCAGTATCGCCAGAATAAGAGGTTGCAATCACTAGTGTTTTTTCATTTACAAATGACGGAATATTATAGTCATTAGTCGTATCAAACGGAACAGACAAATAATCGCGATTCAACAACTTAGTTATTTTGGCACCAATACCAGAACCACCAAGCCCACAACACAAAATATTGTCGAATCGAACTTGTTTCGGAGCTGAAACTTTGTTACCTATTGCTACTGCTTCAGTTAGTTGCTTTGTGAAATTTGCAATTAGTTTATCCATGTTAAAAATATCTAAGGGAGCAAATTTAGCATTTTTACGCTTAATAGCACGTGGTTCTTAATTGAAAAAAGAAAATTGAATTATCTTTGGCAAAAAGTTTTACATGAGTTCAATTAACCTTTCAGAGCAAGAAATACAAAGAAGAGACACGCTTGACAAATTAAGGTCAAAGGGAATTAACCCTTTTCCTGCAAATTTATTTCCAGTAAATATATTGTCTACAGACATTAAGGAAAGTTTTGAAGAGGGAAAAAAGGTGGTTATTGCTGGTCGATTAATGGCACGTAGAATTCAAGGTAAAGCCTCATTCGGAGAGCTACAAGATAGCGCTGGAAGAATTCAAGTTTATTTCAATAGAGATGAAATTTGCCCAGAAGAAGACAAATGGAAATACAATGAGCTTTATAAAAAATTGCTGGATATTGGTGATTTTATTGGAATTGAAGGGCATTTATTTAAAACTCAGGTTGGAGAAATATCAGTTTGGGTAAAAGACTTTAAATTATTATCTAAAGCATTAAAACCTCTTCCGCAACCAAAAACGGATGAGGATGGTCAGGTACATGACGCCTTTACCGACCCTGAAATGCGTTACCGTCAGCGTTATGTTGATTTGGTTGTAAACCCGCACGTAAAAGATGTATTTGTAAAACGCACAAAGCTTTTTACGGCTATGCGTCAGTTTTTTACAGATGCTGGTTATTTTGAAGTTGAAACACCAATTTTGCAACCAATTGCAGGAGGTGCTGCCGCTCGTCCGTTCATTACGCACCACAATGCATTAGACATACCCTTATACCTAAGAATTGCGAACGAATTGTACTTAAAAAGACTAATTGTTGGTGGATTTGATGGTGTATTTGAATTTTCAAAAAACTTTAGGAACGAGGGAATGGACAGAACTCACAACCCCGAGTTTACAGCAATGGAAATTTATGTGGCTTATAAAGATTATAATTGGATGATGGAGTTTACCGAAAAATTGTTGGAGCATTGCGCAACAGCAGTCAACGGGTCCTCAAAATCTATATTTGGCGAACATGAAATTGAATTTAAGGCGCCATACAAACGTGTAACCATGCGCCAATCTATTATCGATTTTACTGGATTTGATATTGACGGAAAATCGGAGGAAGAATTAAGAGCAGCCGCTCTTGGAATGAATATTCCTGTAGACGAAACAATGGGTAAAGGAAAATTAATTGATGAGATTTTTGGTGAAAAATGTGAGGGCAATTATATTCAACCTACTTTTATTATTGACTATCCAAAGGAAATGTCGCCACTATGCAAGGAGCACAGAGATAATCCAGAACTAACTGAACGTTTTGAGTTAATGGTTTGTGGTAAAGAAGTGGCAAATGCCTATTCGGAGTTAAATGATCCAATTGACCAAAGAGAGCGGTTTGAAGAGCAGTTAAAATTGGCTGCTAAGGGTGATGATGAAGCAGGTGAGTTTATTGATCAAGACTTTTTACGTTCTTTAGAGTACGGAATGCCGCCAACATCTGGCTTAGGGATTGGTATGGACAGACTAATCATGTACTTAACAAATAATCCATCCATTCAAGAGGTATTATTGTTTCCGCAAATGAAGCCCGAAACCAAAGTTGCTGTGCCGGCTGTTGATTTAAATGATGAGCAAAAAGCAGTTTTAGAATTGTTAAAAGCAAATTCACCTCAAGCGTTAAACGACTTAAAAGAGGCATCAGGCTTGAGTAATAAAAAGTGGGATAAATCAATTAAGCACCTAACCAAAAATAAGTTAGCTACAGTTACTAAAACAAATGATAATTTGTTGGTGGAATTGGTATAAGAAGATAGTTGAATTAAAGTAAGAATTTGTTGAGAATCACACCAAGAGTTCCCTGCGTTTTAGAGTCTTTGCTTGCATTCGTATCCATTTCCTCCTGGTATTTGAAACGGACGGGTGACGCATTTAAAAATTCAATACTCGAACCCCAACCCAAATAATTCTACTGCACTATCAACAATTCCTGCTTACCATCTAACATAACACAATAGATACCTACAGGAAAAAACGAAATATCAATAGTTTCAGACAGGATTAAATTACTTTTTACATATACTAGTTGGCCTTGCATGTTATAAATTTTAACATTCAAAGAATTTTCAATAGTAATTGAATTTGAAGCCGGATTAGGGAACATAAGACTTGCTTTTTTAGAGTTTTCTTCGGCAATACTAGCGGTGCCAGCCTCAACAATTATTATGCTCTTCATGCCCATTGTAGCGTGCGGAATACATAAGTTATAGTAAGTTCCAGGGCTATCAATTGTAAATTTTTCGCTTGTTGTTGGGGCCCCAAACCCAACATAAAATCCACCATTGTAGTTAGCAGCATTATTGACCCAATCAATAGAGTCAACTTCAGTAATGCTGTGATAACCATTGTTAACAAGTTGAATGGTATCGCCAACTTGCACATACAAGGTATCTGGCGAAAAATAATGGTCGGTTGCTTCTAGTAAATGCGTTGCTTGTCCATGGCTGATAAGTGCAAGGATAGTAGTTAAAATGATAGTGAAAAGTGTTTTCATTGTTTGATGTCTTCTTTATTCACAAAAATATAGAATAATGCAGTGGGCTTTTACTGAAAATCTCATTTTATTGTTGTACTCAACAATATTTTAAAAAAATTAATAGGGAATTGATATCGTTTGACCTTGATTTACCAATAGTACCACTTTATTTGGTTTAGAATTTGTAGTCTTCATAGTGGGATAAAAATGATAGATTCCGAGCATTTTTGTGTCGATTGCTAAATTTTGTTTTTGAATTTGCTTAGCTGTCCAATACGGTACAAACGCCCAGTCTAAATTTTTCATGCTCAGCGCTATGTCTGATGTTTCAGTGTCTCCATAAAAATATATTCTCTTCCCATGCCATGTAATTAAATATGAATAATGCTTAAAAGATAAATTATGTTCAGTTTTAATTGCTTGAATACTAAACTGAGGGGTAGTTTTACTTACGCGATCTAACTTTTTTATATTCCACTTTCCATATTTTACTCCACCCTTAGTTCTTAGTGTTTTTCTCATGTTTTTTCTCGAGTAATGATCGGGATGCTTGTGTGTAAATATAAATATCGAATTTTCCTTTATGCTATCAAGTTCAGCTTTATCAAACTGCATATAATTGAATGCACCAGATTTATATGGAAAATCAACGTAGATATTTAGATTATTATCTGTCAGGTGCAGTCCGCAATTTCCAATGAATTTGATTTTTATTTCGTTTAATTGTCCGTACCCCACCTTTGCAGATAAAACAATTGTTAAAATCGCTAAAAAACAAATTACTTTTCTATTTAGGGTCATAATTTAAGTATGAAAGTTTGTGCCAATATAATAATGAATTAATACAGAAATAAGCAATAAGTGACAGAACGCTTATTTTTTTGACCAGCCGATAAGCTAATGTTGTGGGTCTCCTTTTTTTTGATTGCCAATTGCAGTTTTTATGAGTTTGTATTGTGTTTTAGATAAGGGTATTTTCCCATTGTAATTTTCAAAATATATTTTAGCACTTTGCGAATTCCCTTTTATCTCAATGATGTTTTCTATGTTTACAAGGTAAGATCTATGACATTTTTCCAGAAAAGGTAGTTGTAAATGAACCTTTGAAAGTGTTTGCCTGAAGGTTTTGGAAGATACCTTATTATGCACATCATTAAAATAGATATCAATATAATTTTCAACTGCGTGGATGAAAAGCAAATCTTTTTTTTGTAATGCTAATTTTTCATTTTTATTATCTCCGATAATTGCCACTGAATTTTGAGAAATAGGAAGGATGCGTTCACCAAACTTATGTCTTAAGTAAAGAAAGACAGGTGCAATAACTGGAATCATGGCAATAACTATATGTGTGTAGTACCACCAATGAGATTGAAATGAATAGCTTAATTTATTTACAATAAAATGATTGTATAAATAAATTGTAGTTCCAGAAAAAATAAAGAAACCAATTGTAGAAAGTATTTCATTCCATATCACCCATATTTTATTAACCCTGACGTACCATATGTTTTCAATGGCAGTCTGTATAAAAAATGTAATAGACAGCACTAACCCAAAACCTAGTAAAATTATAGTCCTATTATCTGATTCAAATAAATTTGTATCAAACGGCTCCAAAAAAATGATGACAACAGATAAAAAACTGCCTAAAATAACCGCAGCTAAAGCTTTTCTTCGGAGAGATGATAAAAAGTGTATTTGGTTGGTTAGAAAACTCAATTTATTTTGGCATTTATAGCTATAAGTCGGTCATTTTTTACTCGGGCTGGAGTACAATATAATTAAATTAACGCCAAATTGTTTTTAAGCTCCAGTCGCAAGCGCTTTAAATAATTGATTTATAGTCGTTATCTCTATCAAATTGTTAGTATCACTTGCATCAATTATAGGTTTTGTTGTGCAGTCGATTTTTTTACCACTTTTTCAAAACATTTACTATTTTCAATACCAGTATATTGACCATAATTAGCAATTAACTTATATCCACTTTTTTTATACAATGCAATTGCCTCAGGTTGCTTAGTGCCTGTTTCTAAAACACACTTTTCATAAGATAATTCAGCAGCCCATTTTTCTAATTCAGATAATATAAGGGAAGCAGCTCCTTTTCCTCTGTTATTTTCAGAAGTATACATTCGCTTAATCTCCACAGTTTTTTTATCAAATTGCTTTATTGCACCACATCCTACAGCTATTTTGTTATCAAAAGCTATCACTACATATTTTATATTGTCAATCTTATTAAATTGAGCATAAAAAGCATGTTCGTTACCATCTCTTTTAGCTAAGTCAATATCTAATAGATTGACCAATTTGATAAAGTCTTTATTTTCAGCGTTAGCTCTTAATAGTTTCATTTTCTTATATTATAGACTGCAATTGCTGAAAGAAAATTTTCGCATTAAAAATTCACCTGTATTCGGGTTTAGCACAAAACCAAATTTACAATTTTACCGTTTCTTTAAAATTTGGCGGTCTTTGTTCATATGTTTCAACTTTTGGTCCGACTCATAATCCTTGTTATTTTTAAACATGCTTAGGCATAGGTTTACTACATCAATATTCCATCTTTGGCCTTAATTGCTGGCGGTAAATCTGTTTCGTTTAACATTTGACGCATATCTATTTCTATCGTTCTGCATAGTGAGAGCATTGGAATATCATTTGCCATTCCCTGAAAAGGGTTTTCTGTGAAGTCACCAACTGAATCCATCATAAAGTATATCCAACTGATGACAGCTATAACCGGTGTGGATAGCCAAACACCCCAATTGCCTAGTTTTAATATTTCAGGTATCAATCCGAAAGGCAGTAGAAGTATAAATATAGTAACAAAGTACTGGCTCATATTAGCATATTGTCTTGGTAAAGGAAACTTTTTTATTCGTTCATTTTTTCCTTGAAGTGTATAGAAACTTTTAAGTAAATTCCCCATTTCCATGTGCCTGAAATCATCAATTAATCCATTTTTACGGAGTTGTGCTAAATCTCTAGATTGCTCATTGATAATTTGTGTGGCCGTATTTACTGCCCCAACTAATCTGTCATGTTCTTCAGGAAGTAACAATAATTCTACCTTTGTTACTTCATCATCTACTAAGCCTACACCAAACTTGTTTTGATAGTAACTTGCATTTTTAGCAGTAAAGCCACCTTGGCTAACATGCTCCCATGGAGTTGGAACAAGTAGTTGACTTCTATGCGCGTATAGCCATGCTATGTGTCTATACACCAACCGTTTTTTGATTGAGGCAATTTGTTCAGGAGACCTTGTATTTTCATTATGCAAATTACTAACATATCCGTCAACCATCATGCCCCAGGTTCTGCTATCATTTACAATTCCTCCCCATATTTTTCTGGCTTCCCACATTCTATCATAGGCTTGATTATTTTTAAAACCTAAGTAAAATGCGACAGCTGTTCCTATCACCGAAATCGCTATCCAAGGAAGTGAAATAGTTATTATTTTAAAATGAAACAAAGCCGTCATTAAAGATGAGAAAAGCATGAGCAGCAGCATGATTGGCCATCCCCATTGAAAAAATTTTTTAATACCTAGGTTTTTAGTTACTATCATCTTATCTGAATTTATGTGTTACCAAAATAGTTTTAACCTAAATGTCTGGATTCTGTTATTTTAAATTTTCCGATAGGCTGACTAAAATTAGGCATTTATGTCTAAATGCACTAGTTGTTATTTTTATTTTTTTGTTGTAGCCTGTTTTATTTTTTCATTTATTATTTCGCTGATCTCATTTGCTCTATCTACAATCATAAAGTGTTCACCGCCTTCAATTACAATGGTGTTTTTACCTTTAGGAGTGAGCAGTTTATCCTTTGAACCGCCAATTTTAATCAAATTTGATAGCTTTGTTTGATTCTCCCAATTCATTAGTTCTCGTATTGCCCATTTCGCAAATTTTAAATCAGTATCATCTAAAATTGAGTTCAAAAGTTCTTTTTTGTCTGTTCCAAAGAGAAAATGAGCTATTGGTTTTGGAGGATTAAATAAACTTTCAGGAATCAACTCTATTAGTTTAGATTTGCCAGCAAGTTTGATTACCCCATTTAAATCATCTCTTGTTTCTGCCGAGGAGATTAAAATTGTAAAAATTGGATTTAATATTTTACTAATTTCAGTTGCAATTAGGCCTCCAAAACTGACGCCTAGAATTCCGAAATCATTCTCATTTCTTAAATCATATTTATCAATTAGTCTTTGAGAATAATCAATGATTGACTCCTTAATCAGTGGTTTAATCCAAGAAATTGTAACCAATTCATATTCAATAGATAAATAGTTAAAGACCCTTTCATCTGCTCCAAGTCCGCTTAAGGTATATATTTTCATATTGAATGCAATTTCTGCCTGAAATTAGTTTTAGGTTTTGCCTTAATAATTTGAGCTAATCTCTTAAAGCCCGTTGCAAAATTTATTGAGGATATTTGTTTTTTTAGGTTGTTTAAAACTGTGCGTTCCATTTTAAAGGCGGGTAAAAACCATGACACAATACAGCCATTTGTTAATTTTTAATAAGCATCTAAAAACACTTAAAACCACAGCTGCGCTCAAATATAAGAAAATGAATGAACTAGAAGTTTACCGTGCCTATAAAAAATAATAAATGTAGCGCAGTTAAAAAGCATGTGTGTGGAGTCCAATTTCAATACATCATACCAACAATGGCTGCAGTCATCAGACAGGCTATGGTGCCGCCAATTAGCGCTTTTACACCAAGTTTAGATAGAAGACCTTTGCGGTTGGGAGCCAGTGCGCCAATGCCTCCTATTTGTATGCCAATGGAAGAAAAATTGGCAAAACCACACAAAATATAAGTGCTAATAATGGTTGATTTTTCAGACAATAAACCATTCGTTTTCATTTCGCCTAAGCGCATATAACCGACAAATTCATTGAGTACCGTTTTTGTACCTAACAACTCTCCAACATATACAGAGTCTACCCAATTTACACCCATCAGCCAAACAATCGGGCGGCCTAGGTAGCCTAAAATAAATTCAAAAGATAGGCCTGCATAGGGTGTATTAGCACTTATCCAATCATTTAGCCCACTAATTCGTCCTGTAAATCCTAAAGCATAATTTCCCAAAGCCATTATTGAAATAAAAACAAGCAACATGGCGCCAACATTAATTGCTAGTTTCAATCCATCCGTTGTACCGTTTGAGAGCGCCTCGAGTGCATTTGTACCCAGCTTGGTTTTATCTACTTTTAAATTGGTATTAATATTTTCAGTTTCTGGCACTAAAATTTTAGCAGCAATAATAGCCGCTGGCGCAGAAATAATAGATGCGGTTAATAAATGCTTAGCAAAAAATGCTTGCTGTACAGGATCGTCCCCGCCTAAAAAACCAACAAATGCTGCCAACACGCCACCAGCAATTGTTGCCATTCCACCTGTCATTAAACACATAATTTCCGACTTTGTCATCTTGTCTAAATAGGGCTTAACCAATAAAGGCGATTCTGTTTGCCCCAAAAATACATTGCCTGCAGCCGCTAGGCTTTCTGCCCCTGAAAGGTGCATTAACTTTTTCATTACCCATGCAAAGCCAAATATAATTTTTTGAATAATGCCGTAATAATAAAATAAGCTAACCAAAGCTGAAAAGAAAATAATGGTTGGTAAAATGGTAAATGTAAAATTAAGTAGCGGGCTTTGAATTTCTCCATATCCAAATTGTCCAAATAAAAAATTAATACCGCTGTTAGTAAAACTAATCACCTTTACAAATGCTCTGCTGATGAAGTCAAAAGCCTGTTCAATAAACGGCACTTTTAATACCGCAATAGCAATTACAACTTGAAGTAATAATCCTTTTCCAACCAGAGTCCAATTGATATTAGAACGGTTACTACTTAATAAAAAGGCAACTAAAATTAAAAAAAACATGCCAAGCACACCTCTACTAATTGAAGACAGACTAACGCTTTGGCGGGGTGGTACTTTTTTCTGATACAATACAGCTGAACCATTTCCTTTCAACGAAAGTTGTCCATCAATTAATTCATAATCATATGCTATCGATTCATACTTTACTAGGGCTTTTCCGTCACGGATTGTAGCAATGGTATTAACACTATCAAATAGTCTGATTCCAGTTTCTCCTTGAGAATTTTGAAAATATAGAACTGAATCGGTCGCTTGAACGAAAGATGGAATGTAGCGGAGCCACAATTGTCTATCTAAAGTTTGCCACTTTCCATTTTTTATTTGCGGACCAAAATGATCTGCCACAAATGTTTTATTGCCGTTCGAAGAGGATAGTGTAAGAGTTGATTGAGATAGAGTATCTGAACTTTGCCATGTACCTAGTAATGGATTTTCAGAAGACCGACTACAACTATAAAGGAGTAAAAAAAATAATGTAAATAGAAAAAATTTAAATTTAGGAATCAAGATTTTGTCTATTATTAATTTCATCTCGGATTTGTGAAGCTTTTTCATAATCTTCATTATCTATTGCTTTTTGCAACATGGCTTCAAGTTCTTCAATGGTATGGATAGGTTCGCTTTCATCTATTGCCGTCATATCCTCGTTAGTTTTACTTACAGCAGCTGAGTCGTCTAGTAAATCATCTCCTTCTAATTGTATTCCTGCTGAGCTAAGAATGTGCTCGTATGTATAAACGGGCGCCTCGGCTCGCAGTCCTATTGCTATTGAATCTGATGTTCTTGCATCAATTTCTATATCTTCAGTACCATTTGTGCAAATGATTTTTGAATAAAAAACGCCCTCAACTAAATTGTAGATAACTATTTCTTTCACCTGCACATGATAAGCGTCAGCAAACGATTTAAACAAGTCGTGAGTTAATGGCCGAGAGGGCTTCATGTTTTCTAGCTCAATAGCAATCGATTGCGCTTCAAAACCACCAATAATGATAGGTAACCTTCTATTTCCCTCTTTTTCTGAAAGCACTAAAGCATAGGCTCCAGACTGAGTTTGGCTATAGGATAAGCCGACTATTTTTAATTCTATTTTATCCATAAAATCAATAAGGAGAATAGCATTACTATTCTCCTTAGTATTTTAATTTCTACTTAATTATTGGCTTTAAAACTCTTAATGGCCTCATTTAATTTTGGCAATACTTCAAATGCATCTCCTACAATTCCATAATCAGCCGCCTTAAAAAATGGTGCTTCCGGATCGGTATTAATCACCACAATTGTTTTACTTTGATTGACTCCAGCTAAATGTTGAATTGCACCTGAAATACCAGCTGCAATGTAAAGATTTGGCCGAATAGCAATTCCAGTTTGCCCTACATGCTCATGATGAGGTCTCCAACCAATGTCAGAAACTGGACGTGAACAAGCTGTGGCGGCTCCTAACGTTGAGGCTAATTCTTCCACAATCCCCCAGTTTTCAGGTCCTTTAAGCCCTCTTCCTGCTGATACAACTAGTTCTGCCTCAGTTAGTAAAACATCACCTTCTTGTTTCTTAACTTCTTTAACAGTAATTCCTGCTGTTCCTAAATCTGCCTTAAAATCAGTAACTTCTGCAGTTCCTGATCCTTCTTCAATACCGATAGAATTTGGTGTTAAGCCAATAATTCTTTTTGGAGAGTTGACTTTGACTAGGCCTGAGGCTTTTCCAGAAAAAACATTCGTTTTAATTCTGCTTTCAGCATCTGGTAATGCAACTGCTCCTGGTACGTAACCAGCTTTCATTCCCGCTGACAGCCGAGGTGCAACTGCTTTTCCTGTTAAATCGTACGACATGATAATAGTGTCTGATCCTTCCTGGGCCGCAGCAGCCTGAATTAATTTTGATAACTGTGATGGATCGTCCGACTGAGAGTCGTTCAATAAAACTTTTTTAGCACCAAATTTTCCTAACTCTGCTAAGCTTGATTTATCTGCAGTGCCATTTGTAATCACTACAGTTTCTCCGATTTTACTCGCATAATTTACCGCTTCTAATGCACTTTTCGGCACTTGTCCGTTTGTGCTATCTATATATACTAATACTGACATATCTTAAATAACTTTTGCTTCGGTGTGTAATAATTCAACTAGTTCGTCCATATTGGCTGCATCAATATACTTGCATTCCGATTTTGACTCAGGTAATGTAAATGATTCAAAACTGATAAGTTCGTCGCAATCTACTGGAGCATTTACTTGCAATGGTTTTGTTCTGGCCGCCATAATTCCCCTCATGTTTGGAATCCTTTGCTCAGCCATTCCTTTTGAAGCACTGATAACAAACGGTGCGTTTACTTCAACTACTTCCTCACCACCTACAATTTCTCTGTGGGCAGTACCAACTGTTCCGTTCATGTCTAATTTTGTAGCCATTGACACATAAGGAACGTCTAGTAGTTCTGAAACCATTCCGCCTATTTGTGCTCCGTTGTAATTTATTGTTTCCTTTCCTGTAAATACAATATCAAAACTCTCCGTTTTGGCATATTCAGCTATCTGAAAAGCAATATTGTAAGCATCTTTTGCTTCCATGTCTATTCTAACGGCATTGTCTGCTCCAATAGCTAAAGCTTTTCTAATGACAGAATCATCTGCCATAGTGCCAACAGTTACAGTCGTAACCGAACCGCCATTTTGTTCTTTTAATTCAATTGCTCTTACAAGTGCATACCACTCGTCATAAGGGTTTACAATAAATTGCACACCGGATTCATCAAATTCCGTATTGTTGTTAGTAAAATTAATCTTACTGGTTGTATCCGGAGATTTACTGATACAAACTAATATTTTCATGTTTGTTGATTTTTAAATTGTGTGAAAAAAGAAGTCAAATTTACCAAAAAATCGCCCTTTATGATGTGCCAAAGCAATATTTTTTCGTTTGTTAGAGTTACAAGATAAACAAAACTGAAGAATTGCTTATCTTTACACCCTGCTAACTGAATATGTTGACCAGACTTCTCTCAATAACATTCCTGCTAATTACAGGCACAATTTTAATTGCTCAACCAGCAAACGATAACTGCGAGAACGCAATTGAATTATGTGATGGGATTCCTGTTTCAGGTACAACAATAGGGGCAACAGCCGAACAATGTTTCACTACAAACCCAAATGGTTGCGCTGACGATAATGCTGGAAATGATTTGTGTTATGTTCCAACTGCTACAGTTTGGTACAAGTTCACTACTAATGCAAATGGTGGAAAAGTAAGGGTTGATTTTACAAACTTGAGTATTAATCCTGATCCTTCCATGGGCAAAAAGCTTCATGCCGTGGTAATTCGATCTGAAAACCCGTGCGAAGGGCTAAATTATTCTTATGTTAGCGATTGTTACAATAATGGAATTGTTGCTTTTTCAATAGATTCTACAGATGTACTATTGCCAAATACAACGTATTTTATTCAGGTAGATGCTTCAGCTGCTGGCCCAGGGGTAACTCAGCCTGCCAGAATAAATTTTGATATTATGATTTCAGGTCTTGCTGTAGAGGTTTTACCTGTTTCAGTTGGTATTTCTGCAGCCAATACTGTCTTATGTCAGTACGACCAAGTCCCTGTGGATTTGACTTTAACTAATTGTTCGGGAAGTCCCCAGTTTGAATGGTTTTACAATGGTGCTCTGGCAGCTGATTCTGCTTCTTTTCAAACCAGTACCCTTTCTGAGTCTGGATATTTGTTTTTAAAGATCAGATGCGGGACAGAAGGTTGTCCGAATATTGATTTTTCAGATAGCATTTTTTTTGATATTACCCCCTTGCAAGTAAATGCTGGGCCTGATGTTTTAATAGAACTTGGCGAAGTAGCAAATCTCGAAGGTTCAGGGTTGGGAAGTCCTTTTTGGACACCTGCAGCTACACTTGTCGATCCGAATTCATTCATCACTACTGCAGAGCCTGAAGAAACAACAATTTATTTTTTAACTGCAACAAACGGGGGCTGTTCAATTACTGATGATATGATTGTAAGCTTAAAAAGTGCCATCAATATACCAAATGGATTTACACCAAACGGTGATAATAATAATGATTTTTGGGAGGTAGAATTTTTAGAGCAATATCAAGATAATCAAGTTATAATTTATGATAGATCAGGACAAGTCGTATACAAGACTGTAGGTTACAATAACGGAACCACTGCTTGGGATGGAACATATAAAGGAAAGCCAGTACCAGTGTCGACCTACTTTTATGTCATTGATTTGCGTAACGGAAGTGAAAACAGTGTTTTTAAAGGACCAGTAACAATAATTAGATGAGAATTAATGTATTATTAGTTTTAGTTTTTGTTGTTTGCAAGAGTAGTTTTGGCCAACAGCAAGCTCATTTTACGCAATACCAATACAATCAATTTGCATTAAATCCTGCACTTGCAGGCGATAAAAAAGGCATAGCTATAAAGGCAGGATATCGATACCAATGGATTGGAATTGAGGGCGCGCCTAAAGCAGGCCATTTCAGTTTTACAACGCCCATAAAAATTAATAAAAGAAGCCGTTCAATTAATGCGCCAAAGCACGGTATTGGTATCCAATTACATACTGATGCTTTTGGCCCTTGGTCGAATACGCAAATGCACCTCACCTATGCTATTAAAGTTACGCTAAGGCGAGATGTCACTTTGGCTTACGGATTGTCGACAGGATTAAAACAGGTTGGATTTGATGCATTTACTGTCACAACTCTTAATCCTGATTTGACTGTTTTTAATGCAGAAAATTCAATAATTTTTCCTGATGCAAGAATAGGAACTTGGTTAAATACGAAGAATGCGTACTACGGAGTGAGTATACATAATTTATTTGGTGGAAAAATGAAAAAGATTGGAGAAGATAGTAGGTTTCAACAGCATCTTTATTTAACTTGGGGTCAAAGGTTTAGATTGAGCAGAGAGTGGTCTATTATTCCTTCAGTTTTGTTTGTAAAAACAAAGGCTAACCCTTTTGATTTTCATCTTGCTACAAATTTTGATTTTAAAAACAAGATGTCTTTTGGGTTAGGTTTCAGAAGGTCTGATGCTGTTACGGCCCAGATTAGAATTAAGATCAATGATATAGTGAGCTTTGGCTATTCTTTTGATTATACTATTTCAAAATTGCAAAATAATTCATGGCAATCGCAAGAATTGTCAGGGAGTTACAATTCTATTGCAAACATGCAAAGGTTCGGACAATCTCAAGGAACACTGTACGAGTAGCAGTAGGAATCTAAAGTTTGACGAACTTATTTACAATCTACCATTGAAAAACAGCAATTTTTCGATATATTTAGACGCTTGAATCGATATTTGTCTATGACTCTAAGAGTTTTAATCCCCATTTTCATCTTTTTTTTCTCTACAAATCTTGTAGCGAAAGACTTGTACTGGATAGGAAATACTGGTGATTGGAGTAATCGTTTAAACTGGTCCTTAAGTTCAGGAGGTACTGCGGCCAATCAAATTCCAAGTTCTAGTGATGATGTTATATTTGACGAAAATTCTTTTGACGAAAAAAATCAGACAGTAAGTTTTTCAACCGTTTCAGTTAATTCAATTACAGTGACTTCAAATCAGTACCCTGTATTTCGTGGTGAAAAAATTACAATTCATACAGAGATATCATTTCTTAAAATGTTGGCATTTCAAAGTACGATAGAACTAGTCAGTTCAAAAAGTATAATTGGAAGTATTAATACTGGCGGCTATATTTTAGGCGGTGATTTTTCAATTCAAAGCGGGGTATGGGTCATTACCAATGATTTAATTTTGGCAGATAATTATACTTTTTCTGCAAGCTGCGAAAAGCTAACTGCAAAAAGCAAAACTTTGAAAGCAGGAGCTATAATGTTTGATGCCGTTAAATTAAACTTATCTGATTCAGAAATAGGTGTAATTAGAAAAATTGATTTGAGTAAGGCTGTAAAAATGGGTGGAAATCCGACAGTTTCGGCCTCTGATCAAATGATAGACACTGACATTGAACTAGGTGATTGGTCGTCGTCAACAGTTTCAACAAAAGCCACATGTGGGAATGTAACCGTTACAGCAGCTATTACAAGTAATTACAATGGTTCAGATATTAGTTGTTCAAACGCCTGTGATGCCGAAGTTACTGTTACTGTAACAAGTACTAGTTTAGGACCTTTTGGGTACAGCTTAAATAATCAATCCGGCCCATTTCAAACTAGTAATATATTAACTGGTGTTTGTGCAGGAAATCAAACAGTTTGGGTGATAGATTCCTCACAAACAACGGTTGGTACCAATAAATTAACTTGTAGTGATATAATTAATCCCAATCAACCTCTTGCCTTAAGTTACAGTTTGGACTCCCTAACAAATCCCACTTGCCCCGATTTATGTAATGGAACTGCTGGAATCACTGTTAATACTTTGACAGGAACAGGAATGAAAACGGTGACTTGGGGTAATGGTGAAAGTGGACAATTTCCTGTTCAACTTTGCACTGGTTCAAACTTGTTTACAATTTCTGATGTAAATGGCTGTACATTAGACGCATCAATAGAAATCAATTCCCCTGTAGCTATCTTGTATGACTTATCAGTTTCAGAATTGACTTGCAATGGTGATTCTGATGCAGAAATCATTATTAGCAATGAATCCGGAGGAAATGGAGGGCCTTATACTTTTAATTTTTCTCCCGCTCCGACTAGTGGACAAGGTACAGTAAATGGGATAGGGTTTTCAAGTGGAAATATAGTGGTGACAGTTTCAGATGTTGATGGTTGCCAACAAGATTCTATCGTGATCATTTCTGATCCTCCAGTATTTTTGGCAGGAACTGCTGATGCCATGGATTTAACTTGCTTTGGAATTTGTAATGGACAAATATCGGCTGTTCCATCCGGAGGAATTGCAGGATATACCTATGAATGGTTTGATAATGGAAGTGGATTGTCAACCGGTATCACAGATTCAATTGCAACAGGATTATGTACTGGCGATTATTTTGTTGTTATTACGGATGCCAATGGCTGTGCTAAAACTTCAGCGGTTGTTACGATCAGCGAACCACTGCCTTTCGCACTAAACACTTCTAAAACAGATGTCGCTTGTTTAGACTCTTGCACCGGGATAGTGAGCGCGAGTCCAGCAGGAGGAACGCCCGGCTATAATTATTCTTGGGTTGATATTTCAGATAACTCAGTTATTGGTTCAGCACCTTCCATTTCTGATCTATGTGCAGGGTTTTACGAAATTACTGTTACAGACTCAGAAAACTGTGTGTCGGTACCAGATACTTTGGAAGTGCTAAATGGCCTGCCATTAGACATTGTTTTTAACTCAGTTAATCCAGACTGTTACAATCTGTGTGACGGTGAAATTACTGCTGTTCCTACAAATCAAACTGGATTTTTATACAGTTGGTCAAACGGTGGAAATATGGCTACTATTTCTAATCTTTGTGTTGACGGAACTTACATTGTAACTGTCACAAGTGATTCAGGATGTGTTGCTATTGATTCCTTTAGTTTTACCGCACCAGTACTATACGATATTGTAATTAATCAAAATGATTTATTGTGTTTTGGAGATGGAGATGGAAATATCGCTGTAGATGTGATTGAGGGTGGCAATGGCCCCGTGTTCTCATATGATTGGACAGTTGTTTCAAGTCCAACGGACGCCATTAACGGCGACTTTACCGATAGTATTTTTGGGTTGACAGCACAATCTTATGAACTAACAATTACAGATGGTCCAGGTGCATGCGACACGACCTTGTCTTTCACAATAACAAGCCCTCCCGAACTTACAATAACAGCAGTAGATATTCAAAGTTTAGATTGCCAGAGCATTTGTGACGGTCAAGCTTCTGCTTTGCCTGTAGGTGGGTTACCGCCATATTCTTTTGAATGGTTTGATAATGCCACTGGCCTTCCTATTGGTACTGCAGATTCCATTGCCATGAATTTATGTGAAGGCAACTATTTTGTAGTAGTTACAGATGGTAATAATTGTTCAGCTACTTCTGCAGTAGTTGCCATTAATAGTCCACCGCCCTTAACTTTAAACCTAAGTAAAATTGATTTAGTATGTATTGACATTTGTGATGGTGAAGCAAGTAGCGTTGTTACAGGAGGCACACTTAATTATTCCTATTCATGGACAAATTTAACGACAATGACAAATGTTGGGAATACACCTAGTTTAACAGCTTTATGTCCTGGGGAATACGAATTGACGGTTGTTGACGCAAATAACTGCCCTCCAGTAATTGATACGGTAACTGTTTTAAATGCCCTTCCAATTGATGTTAGTTTAACTGGTAATGATCCTAGTTGTTATGATTTATGTGATGGTGATATCACAGTAGCAGCCGCAAATAGTTCTGGGTTCTCTTATGTTTGGACCCCAGGAATAATTGTGGGTCAGGGAACAGATTTTGCAACAGACTTGTGTGCAAACGTTAATTACGTAGTTGAAGTGACTGATCAGAACGGTTGTGTTGAAAAAGACTCTTTAACTTTAAATGATGTTCCAGAATATGATATATCCTCCGTAATAAACGATATTACATGCTTTGGTGACAATGACGGATCAATTACAGTGACAGTAAACAGTGGTGGAACCGGAATATTGTACAATTTTAATTGGGTTTCACTTTCTGGTGATCCTTTCACTGGTCAGGGAACCAATGGGATTTCAGATTTATTAGCGGGTGATTATTCAGTAACAATTTCTGATGCATTTTCTTGCGACACTACTGTGAATTTCACAGTAAATAGTCCAATGGACCTTGAAGTCAATACTACTGATATTGTACAAATATCATGTTTTGGACTCTGTGATGCGCAAATTTCTGTATTGCCTTCAGGTGGTAATCCAGGATATACCTACGAATGGATAGATGTTGCCAACGGGTTGGTTGTATCTAATGATTCGATCATTCAAAACTTGTGTGCTGGGGATTACTATGTGAGAGCTACAGACACTAAAGGGTGCAAAGATTCTAGTGGGGTTATAACAATTGTTGAGCCACCACCACTTACTGTTAATGCAAGTGCAACTGACATTACTTGTAATGGAATATGTGACGGAACCGCACAAGTGACCGTTGGAGGCGGTAGTCCAGTCTATTCCTATCAATGGACAAACATTGCAAATGCTACAAATGTCGGAAGTGGACCAACTTTGTCAGGGTTATGTCCTGGAGAATTTCAAATTATTATCACTGATGGAACAGGATGCGAAACTGTACCAGATACGGTAGAAGTTTCTGATGTACTCGCATTTGCTTTGACAATAACTGGTACTGATCCGAACTGTCCTAGTATTTGTAATGGAGTAATTGCTGGCAATGTTACTAATGGAACCGCTCCATTCACTTGGTCTCCAAGTCCTACTTCAGGTCAAAACACTAGCAGTTCAAATTACAATAATTTATGTGAAGGCTTATACACCATTTCGGTAGAAGATAACTTGGGTTGTATTGTTCAAGATACAATTACTTTAAATAGTCCACTACCTTTCGACATATCAGTTACACAAGTTAATTTGCAATGTTTCGGTGACAATTCAGGAAGCATTTCACTTACTGTTAATAGCGGTGGAACTGGAGGTCCTTACACTTTCAATTGGCTACCAGCTGGTTTAATTGGATCTGGAACTAATTCTGTGTCAAGTCTGATTGCAGGTAATTATCAGGTTACAGTGAGTGATGGTACGTGTGATACTACTTTACTATTCACAATTACTCAGCCTGAAGAATTACTAGTAGACGCAAGTGTAATCAGTCAATCATTGTGTGCCACGAATTGTGAAGGTTCAGCACAAGTGACAATTTCAGGTGGCGCTCCAAACTATAGCATTTCTTGGAATGATCCGTTAATGCAAATCACCAATGTAATCGCTGATCTTTGCCCAAATACATACATAGTAACTGTAACGGACGACAATTTATGTATGAAAACAGATAGCGTTATAATTACTGAACCGAATGGCTTTACATTTGTTGTAAATACAACAGATGTAGATTGCAATGGAGCTTGTAACGGCTCTGCTACAATAGGTATGATAGCCGGTGGAACACCTTCTTACTCTGTTCAATGGAATGATCCTAGTAATCAGACTTCTTTATCAGCCTCAAATTTGTGCGCCGGAACATACCAAGCAACCATAACAGATGACAATAATTGCGATACGATTATTACCGTTGTCATTTCAGAGCCACCAGCAATTTCATTTACAACTTCTGTTACACAAAGCTCATGTTTTGGATCCTGCAGTGGTGAAGTCTCAGCAAGTGCTTCAGGAGGCACTGGTCCTTACCATATCATTTGGTATAATGTTAATTCTACAGTTGCAATTGGAACGGATGCAACAATCAGTAACCTATGTCCTGGAAGTTATTATGCCGAAGTTGAAGATGCGAATTTATGTACAGTGAGAACAGATACATTGGAAGTTACTGAACTTCAAGAAATAATTATAAGCCCAACCAGTGTTACAGATGCATCTTGTGGACTAGCAGACGGTGCAATTACAATAGCCGCGTCTGGAGGAGACGGAACTTACAATTTTGATTGGAATCCAGGAACAGTCGTAGGTCAAGGCACTACCACAATAAGTCAGCTAACCGGCGGCTTGTATCAAATAATAGTGACAGATGGAAACAATTGCTCCGATTCTCTCTCTATACCAATTAATAGCGGTGCTTTAGAAGTGTTAACAATTACAAGTACGGATGCTACATGTTTTGGTTTGGCAGACGGAACCGCAAATGTTAACTTTATATGTTTAGAGCCAAATTGCAGTATTGAATGGTCTGATGTCAGTGGAAATGCTTTAGGAACTAATAATGTCGTGAATGGTTTACTAGCAGGTGTTTACTACGTAGAAGTCACCAATGGTTTAGGATGTACAGTAATTGATTCGATTGTTGTAAGTGAGCCCAATGAAATAGATGGGCAAATTAGCTCCACTGATATTGCATGTGGAGGCACTAATACCGGAACAGCACTAGTTTCCAGTACCTCGAGTAATCTGATTTTTGATTGGACACCAAGTCCAAACGGAGGACAAGGTACCAATGCTGTATCTGGACTTTCTGCTGGAATTTGGATTGTTGAGGTATCTGATGTTAACGGTTGTGCAATTACATTGTCAACAAATGTGTCAGAACCCGATCCAATTGTTATTGACAACATCTCGGCCAGTGACATTTCGTGTAGTGGATTTGTGGACGGTTCCGTGTCAGTTTCTGCTCATGGAGGTACACAAAATTTGGTTTATGAGTGGTTTGAATGTGGTTCTGGTATTCCTGCAGGAAACGGCACGCTCGTCACCGGTCTAAGTCCAGGAGATTATTTTGTCGTGATAACAGATGGCAATAACTGTACATTAAATTCTATTTGTGTTACAATTGGGGATAAAGATCCTATTTCAACAATAAATACTGCAACAAGTGCGAGCTGCTATGGCCTCTGTAATGGAGTAATAGTGACCATTCCAAGCGGAGGTGACGGTACTTATTTTTATCAATGGAAGGACAATAACCAAGTCAATATTGCTGGACAAGTAAATGATACAATTAATAATTTGTGTCAGGGAAACTACCATGTCGAAATTACAGATGGAAGTGGTTGCTCAGCATCATTTGGGCCTATTGATCTCACTCAGCCAAGTTTACCATGGGATATTGCAATTTCGCCAACTGATGTGTCTTGTTTCGGCGAATGTGATGGGTCAGGAGTAATCACTGTAAATGCCGGAAATACCGCACCATATAACTATAGTTGGAACGACCCAAACAATCAGGCTATTAACGAAGCTATCAATTTATGTGCTGGCACATATGAAGTAATAATTACCGATCAAATTAATTGCGATACTACTGTGACAGTTCTTATTAGCGAACCTGCAGAAATATTAGCAAATCCAACACAAACAAATATACTTTGTGCTAATGAATGCAGTGGTGAAATAACTTTGGCACCTTCAGGAGGGCAATCTCCATATGATGTTAATTGGTCAAATGGTGACATGGGATTGATAGCCAGTAATATATGTGCAGGACCAATAACAGCAAACATACTAGATGCTGCAGGTTGTGCTTCAGAATCCATTTTCGTGATTACAGAGCCTGTTAGTTCAATGACTATAGTTTCTAGTTTCCAAAATATTTCTCAATGCAACGAATGTAACGGAAGTGCTACAGTAAACGTTTCAGGTGGAACTTTACCTTATACTTTTGTTTGGAGCGAAGCAAGTGCTACAGGGCAAGGAACAAACAATGTATCAGACTTATGTTCTGGTTTTATAAGCGTAACTATAACAGATGCGAATGGATGCGAAATAATTGAGTCTTTTTTAATTGGAGATGCTGACGGAGATAGTTTTGTTTTGAATAACTCTGACGCTTCCTGCTTTGATATATGTGACGGATCAGCAACCATTGCGCCAACTTGTACAGCTCCAGCCTGCACTCAAGCATGGTATAATGCTGCATCTGGGGTGCAACTTATTGAGACGGGAACAACAATATCTAATTTGTGCCAAGGTGACTATATAGTAGAGTTAACAAACGGTCTAGGTTGTGTTTCCGGAGATACATTTACAATAAATTCTCCGGATGAAATATTGATAGATGCGAATATAACAGATGTCACATGCTCGGGCGATTCAGACGGCACAGTATCAGCAACAGTTACTGGTGGATCCGGAGCAGGATATTCTTACTCATGGATTCCAATACCGGCAAATGGAAATGGAAGCCCGTTTGCAACAGGCCTTACAAGCGGTACTATTTCACTAATTGTTACAGATGGAACAAACTGTATAGCACAAGATTCTTATGCTATTATAGATACGACTCCTATAACCTTAACCACAGCTTCTAACAATGTTTTATGTAATGGCTTTTGTAATGGTAATATTACAGTAACTGCTTCAGGAGGATATGGGAACTATACATACCAGTGGTTTGAAAGCGGTTTAGCGGTGTTAGGACAAACCAGTGCAACTGTTTTTAATTTATGCCCAGGAAGCTATAATGTGCAGGTTACTGATGAAAATGGATGTACTGAAACCCTTGGAACGCCAATCATAATTACTGAACCTACTCAGGTAGGGGCAACCATAAGCGATACTGATATTTCGTGTTTTGGATTATGTGATGGTACTGCCACAGTAGTTGGCTCTGGAGGCCAATTTCCATACACTTATAACTGGTTTAATGGGTCTAATGTCTTAATAAATCAAACGAGTACAGTCGCTACTTCTTTGTGCGCAGACAATTATTTTGCTATCATTACTGATAATAATAATTGCTCGGTTACCACCTCCTTGGCAAATGTTACCGAACCAGCAGAATTAGAATATACAATTACTCAGACTGGAATTGACTGTTTTGAAAATTGTAATGGTTCTGCTCAAATTGCTGTTATAGGGGGCGTCCTCAATTACACTTACGAATGGAAAAACACAGGAACAAACTTAATAGTCGGAACAAATGACAGCATCAATAATCTATGTTCAGGTAGTTATAGTGTTGAAGTAGTTGATTTTAATGGTTGTTCAACTGGAGTTGAAGACGTGAACATCATAAGTCCAACTGAGATAGATATTCAAGTTTTTGCGAATAATGCTGAATGTAATGTACCTTCCGGGAGCGCTACCACTCAAGTGACAGGAGGAATTCCAGGGTATTCATATGAATGGCTAGATGAAAATGAAAATGTAATAGTTGGTGAAACAAATGACGATTTACAAAATGTGTTTGCAGGAATTTATCATGTGGTGGTTACTGACGCTAATGGTTGCGACGACACCATTCAATTTGTAATTGACGAAAGCCCAAGCACAACCATACAATTTGATGCTGTTATTAATCCAACATGTTTTGGAGCAAGTGACGGCAGCATAGAGATTACTATAGTTGGTAATAATACACCTTTAAATTTCTTATGGAATCCAGGCGGAACCGTTGCGGAGGACCCAACAAACCTTTCTGCCGGAACTTATACATTAACGGTAACTGATGCACTTGGCTGTATATCGATATACGATACAGTATTAATTGAACCAACAGAGCTCAATCAAAGTCCAACCATCACAGATCCACTTTGTGGTGAATGCGACGGAGCAGTTTCAGTTGCAGTGACGGGTGGATCGTCACCGTACAATTACACTTGGAACACTGGTGCAATGGTTAATAACATTCAAAATTTGTGTGGAGGAATATACCAACTTACGGTTGAAGATGATAATGGTTGTGTAAATACCGTACCTTATGCAGTTGGAAATTCAGCAGCAGTATCTGCTGAAGCAGTGGTCACGCCAATTTCATGTTTTAATTCATGCGACGGAGAAATAACCGTAAATATATTAACTGGAACTGCACCATACACTGTCACTTGGTTAGATGATGGCTTTACAGGATTAACAAAACAAAACCTTTGCGCCGACACGTATTTTATTGAAGTTGTAGACAATGAAGGATGCGTTTTCCCCCTTGTAGTTGATCTTGTAAATCCCAATGAAATAACAGCAGTACCAACAATGGTTTTACCCAACTGTGGGGCAACTGACGGTCAAATTTCTGTAACAACTCAAGGCGGTGTTTTACCACACGCTTACTCATGGAATTTCCCGCCATCAAACACCTCAACAGTATCGAATATTGGAGCAGGTATATACATTCTTACTGTTACTGACGATAATGGAACAGGATGTAGTCAAGATTTTACATTTAATCTAAGCAATATCACCGTGCCACAAGTGCTTTTAACAAAATCAGATATTGACTGCAACGGAAATTGTAACGGTGAAATTTCGTCGGTAACTTCAGGAGGTACCCCGAATTATACATATCAATGGTTTGAAGGAGATGGATCTTTGTTAGTCGGAGAAATTAACGATAATATCATTGGTTTGTGCGCTGGTAGCTATTCTATTGAAGTAACTGATGCAAATGGTTGCATTGCTTATGCAACAGAAGAAATAACAGAACCGACTGCCATTAGTTTTAACTCGCCAAATGTTAACCCAGTTGCATGCTTTGGCGATTGCGACGGGAGCATTTTCACTAATAGCTTTGGTGGCACACTTCCGTATTCTTATGTTTGGGATGATGCTGGTGGGCAAACAAATGCCAATGCAATAAATTTATGTGATGGCGTATACACTTTAACTTTGACTGATGGCAATGGTTGTCAAGCCACAATAATCGACAGTATTGTAGAACCAGAATTATTAACCATTACTGTTGATAGTGTTACAGCAGCAAAATGTAAAGAAACCCTTGATGGCGATATTCAAGCTACAATATCAGGAGGGACATTAAATTACACTATTAACTGGGTGAGCTTTACAGGGCAAACTTATAGTACAGAAGACATTACGGGTGCTTTACCAATGGCGTATTATTTAACCGTTTCTGATGCAAATGGATGTATTGCTCAAGATACTGCAATAATTGATACGACGGTAGTTGTATTTGTTGATGCGGGACTAGACACAACCATTTGTTTTGATGAGGAAGCTTCCCTAATCGCTGTTTCAAATCAATTGGCTGCAGACTACACTTGGTTTGACATATCTTCTAATCAAATTAGCGATACTAATATTTACATCACAGGACCTTTAGTAGATGGGATTTATACCTACACAGCTAAGGCAACTTTTGATGGTTGTGATGATTTTGATTCTGTGCAAGTTTTTGTTAATTCTGATCTAGTTGTTGATGCAGGGCCTGATATAGAACTGAAACTAAATCAAGACGGGGTAATTGGTGGTAATCCAACTTCACCTACTTCTGGTCAATATATTTGGACACCAAGTAGTTTTCTGTCCGATACTGCTGCAAGTAACCCTACAGTTGTCTCGCCAGACGAAGATATTTGGTATTACTTAGAGTTTATAGATTCACTAGGATGTAGAGCGTTTGATAGTGCGTTTGTAGAGGTTGTGCCAGATATATGGGTACCAGAAGGAATTTCACCAGATGGAGACAGTAAAAATGACATCTGGATTCTTGAATTTAATGAAGATTTTCCTAATCTTGAAGTATCGGTTTACAACCGTTGGGGAGAATTATTATTTTACGATAATACGGGTTACACTATTCCTTGGGACGGAACATATAATGGTAAAACATTGCCAGTTGGTACGTACTATTATGTTGTTGAATTAAATTCTGAGCTTTACCCAGAACCTTTTGTTGGACCATTAACCATTATGAGATAATGAGATTAATATTAGCAATAGCGATTCTTTTTGTTTCTGTTTCAGCTTTCGGGCAGCAACTGCCTCAGCAATCACAATACATGTTTAATCAATATGCCATTAACCCAGCTTATGCGGGCGTTAAAGATCATTGGCAAACTGTAATGAACAGTAGGTACCAGTGGGTAGGAATAGTAGACGCACCTAGAACAGTAACTTTAACGGCGCATGGCCCGTTTAAAAATCAAAAAATGGCGGTTGGTGGTATGGTATATAATGATATCGTTGGTCCAACTCGACGACTTGGTTTTCAAGGTTCTTATTCATATCATATTAAGTTAAGTAAATCAATAAAATTATCGTTGGCTGCTTCTTTAGGCTTTAATCAATGGCTAGTAGACACAGATAAAATTGCAGTTGTACATGAAGATGATCCTTTTTTTACCAATGGATTAATTAAATCGTTTAGCCCTGATGCTAAGTTTGCATTTTACCTTTATCACAAAAATTGGTTTTTCGCAGGCTCTTCGCCTCAATTACTTCGTAATAGGCTTAAATTCAATGATGTTTCAGAAATCTCTAATAGTTATTTAGAGAACCATTTTTATATCAATGGCGGTTATACTTTTAATTTAGGCAGTAACTTTTCTTTAATGCCGACAGCCCTCATTAAATATGTGAGAGCTGCACCGGTTAAAGTTGATATAAATGTAACTGCAACATTTAAAGAAACAGTATGGCTAGGGATCGGATATAGAACGCAAGATGCCATAGTGGCAATGTTGGGATACAACCATAAAGATAATCTTCAGTTTGGATACTCATTCGACTATTCAGCAACAAATTTACAAGCTTTTAATGCTGGAACTCACGAACTGTTTTTCGCAATCAAATTTGGCTCTATCAGTCAACCTGAAGTCGATAGAGAAGAGTAATAAACAGCTTAATCAAAACAGCTATTTTGATAAAAGACACCCACAATCGAATTCACAATTACCTCAGAATTTCATTAACTGAGCGTTGCAATTTAAGATGCTTCTATTGTATGCCAGAAGATGGTGTAGCATTAAGGCCAAAGCCAGAATTCATGACTACTGAAGAAATTATAGCTATTGCCCAAACTTTTGTTGATATGGGTGTTTCAAAAATTAGAATTACCGGCGGCGAACCTTTAATCAAAAAAGACGTTGCCAACATTTTAACCCAATTGGCCAATTTAAATGTTGATTTGCATATCACAACTAACGGTGTGATAGTAGATAAATTCATAGGATTATTTAAAGAAATTGGACTATCTGATATAAACTTAAGCCTAGACTCTTTAAAGGAAGAAAAATTTAATAAAATATCAAAAAGACAATATTTTTCTAGAATAATGAATAACATTGATCTATTAGTTGATCATCAGTTCAATTTAAAGATCAATGTGGTGTTAATGAAAGGAGTTAATGATGATGAAATAATAGATTTCATTGAGTGGGCAAAGAATAAACCCATTGGTATCCGCTTTATTGAATTTATGCCATTTGATGGGAATAATTGGAATACCACTAAAGTGGTTTCGTTCGATTCTATTATGGATACGGTGCAAAGTCATTTTAACCCAACTTCGATTCATTTGCTGAAAGGGCATTTAAATGACACCTCAAAAAATTATGCAATAGATGGTTATCAAGGAGATTTTGGAATTATTAGTTCGGTTACCAATCCTTTTTGTGACGGCTGCAATAGAATTCGTTTGACCGCCGACGGAAAAATGAAGAATTGTTTGTTTTCAAATGAAGAAACAGATCTCTTGACCGCATTTCGAAATAGACAAGACATTAAAGAATTGATTCTAAAAGGAATTAAAACAAAACACTTTTCTAGAGCAGGAATTGATGGTTTCAATAATCATCATATCGAAGCTTTTGAGCGTAATAGAAATATGACAGCCATAGGTGGATGATATGATAACAGTTGAAACTGCATTAGAAATTGTAGAAGGAAAGACCATTCCGTCAAATTCCATCACAACCATATTATTGCCAGAGGCATTAAATTGTGTACTGGCAACTGACGTATTATCGCCTATAACAATGCCTCCATTTCCCCAATCTGCAATGGACGGATATGCCGTAAATTGCTACAAAAAGAATGAAAATTTTGAGCTTATTGGAGAAGTAGCAGCTGGACAAAACCAGAATATTATATTGGGCAATAATCAAGCTGTGAGAATTTTTACAGGAGCTGAAGTGCCTTCCACAGCAAATATGGTTGTGAGACAAGAGGATGTGAAGTGTTTAAATACCGAGCTAAAAATTGAAATATTTCCGAAAGAAAAGGCGAATATTAGACCAATGGGAGAGCAAATGATGAGCGGCGACTTAGCTTTAGAAAAAGGGCATTTGCTAAACGCGGCTAGCATTGGTTTTTTAAGTTCTATAGGCATAAGAGAGGTAGCGGTTTACAAACTACCTAGTATAGCAATAATTGCTACAGGAAGCGAACTTATTCCTGCAGGCGAACCACTGCAACCTGGTCAAATTTACGATAGCAATTCAACTATGCTTTCTGCCTGCTTGAAGTCATATGGTTATTTGAAATCAACCATTTTTAAAATTGAAGACGATTTCAAAATAACTTTGGAAACAGTAGCAAACTGTTTAAAGGATTTTGATTTGATTATATGCTCAGGGGGAATTTCAGTGGGAGATTACGATTTTATTGGAAAAGCACTGGCCGCAAATCAGGTTAAAACTCATTTTTATAAAGTAAAGCAAAAACCTGGAAAACCACTATTCTTTGGTCAAAAAGGTAGTACTTATGTTTTTGGATTACCCGGAAATCCTGCGGCCTGCTTAACGGGATGGTATATTTACATATTACCGTTCCTCTCAAAGTTAAAAGGGGCAGAGTTTAGTGGATTACCATTTCTTACAGCAAAACTGTCAACTGAATATCACCGAAAAGGTAATAGAGCTGAGTTTTTAAAGGGAAGGGTTGAAAACGGAAAAATAGATATATTAGAAGGACAAAGTTCTGCTATGTTAAAAAGTTTTTCAGCTGCAAACGCCATTATTTACATGCCAATACATAAGTTGAAATTTACTGAAAATGATGAGGTAAATTATTATTTACTCTAATGGTATTCCCAATTGAATATTTAGGGCTACTTATTGGAATTCCGGTAATCGCTTTTTTATATGCCTCAGTTGGTCACGGAGGGGCAAGCGGATACATAGCACTATTGTTTTTGTTTAGTTTTCCAACCATTAACATAAAACCAATTGCTCTAACCATTAATTTATTTGTAGCGGCAATTGCATTTTATCACTTTTGGAAACAGGGTCACTTTAAATGGAATCTGTTTGTGTTTTTTGCAATTGGCTCTATACCATTTTCTTTTATTGGAGGATTAATAGAAGTTCAACCTTTACTATACCATACAATTCTTGCTGGTTTTATTTTATTCTCAATCATTAAGCTGGTGGGATTAATTTCCAGTCATCACAGCGGTATAATACAGAAAATTAATCCATACCTAGCTGTGGGTGTTGGCGCCGCTATTGGAATCATATCTGGGCTCATAGGCATTGGTGGAGGAATAATTTTAACTCCTGTTTTACTAATTTTAAATTGGGCAAGTATAAAGCAAGCAGCTGCGGTTTCGGCATTATTCATTTGGGTAAACTCCGCGGCCGGACTCTATGGTCAAATACAGCAAAATATTGAACTCCCTTCAATCACATGGACCTTAGTACTTTTAGCATTGTTTGGAGGGTTTTTAGGTAGTTATATAGGTGCTAGTAAGATAAGCGATAGGTGGGTAAAAGCATTTTTAATAGCTGTTTTATTAATAGCATTTGCTAAATTAGTGAACACGATATGGATCATAATTTAGGAATTATCATTTTAGCAGGTGGTCACAGTCGGAGAATGGGAGAGGATAAGGGATTAATTGAAGTGAAGGGTAAAGCTATTATTCAATATTTAATCGAAACCTGTCAAATTATTTCCAAAAATATGATTATAATTTCTAATAGTGAACACTACAATGTTTTTGGTTACCCTGTATATTCCGACATCATCAAGAATATAGGCCCTATTGGAGGGTTATACACTGGTTTACATAACTCTGTAAACGATTGGAATATTGTATTGTCGTGTGATGTCCCACTAGTTTCAGCACAACTTTTAAGAAAACTAGCTGAAAGTAGAAATGAAGAAAAATTCGCAGGGGTTGCAGCACATCAAGAACGAATTCATCCGACAATCGGACTTTATCATAAAAATTTTATACCCACCATAAAAAATGTAATAAAGCAAAAACAGTATAAAATGTCAAATTTGTATGAGCATCCAAAAGCGACAATTATTGATTGCAATGATTTTCCAGCCAAAGAATTTCTAAATTTGAATACTATAAATGAACTGGAATTCTTTAAAAAGCATGTTAATGGAGATTAAGTACTTCGGAAAAATAGCAGAAGTGATTGGACATATGTCTGAACAGATAGTTTTAGACAACCTAACTGTTTCTGAACTCAAAAAAGAATTATTCGAAAAGTATGTATTTTTAAAAACTGAAACCATACAAGTAGCTGTTAATTTAAATATTGTAGAAGACGATTTTGTTATAAATCAAAATGATGAAGTTGCAATTCTACCCCCTTTTTCGGGCGGATAAATAATAAAAAAATGGGTAAGAAAAACGTTTTTGTCAAAGGTCCAATTTTACCTCAAAAAATTGCAAATTCAATAGCGCATCATCAAGTTAAAACTAATATTGGTGCACATGATATTTTTTTGGGTCAGGTACGGGCTGATGAAATAGACGGAAAAAAAGTTGCCGCAATTAATTATTCCTGTTACGAACAAATGGCTAAAGAAGTATTTCATTCCATCCGAGAAGCAGCTTTCGATAAATACGATTTGACTTGCTTACATATCTACCACAGTATTGGTAATGTTAAAGCAGGTGAAATTTGTTTATTTGTATTTACATCATCTGTTCACCGAAAAATGGCAATGGAGGCTTGCAGGTACTTAGTGGAAGAGATTAAATTAAAGGCTCCGGTTTTCGGAAAAGAAGTATTTGAAGACAAATCCTCTCAATGGAAAGTTAATACATAATTATGGTAGACATTACACATAAAGTAAATACCTTAAGAATTGCAACGGCAGAAGCGGTAGTAAAAGTTAGTAATAATGACACTATCAATGCCATTCAAAACAATAAAGTACCAAAGGGAAATGTATTTGAAATGGCAAAAACTGCTGGTTTTTTGGGCGTAAAACAAACACCTAATTTATTACCCGATTGTCACCCAATTCCAATTGAAAGTACAAAAGTTGAATACCACATTGAAGGCTTAACGATCAAAATTTTAATGGAAGTAAAAACCATTTATAAAACGGGTGTTGAAGTTGAGGCCATGCATGGCGTATCTATAGTAGCACTCACTATGTACGATATGTTAAAGCCAATTGATAAGGGAATAGAAATAGGAACTATTAGATTAATTGAGAAGAGCGGTGGAAAAAGTGACAGAGCAGATAGAATAGCAAAAACTGCAAGAGGAATTGACGCAGCGGTTATTGTTTGCTCAGATACAATTTCTGAAGGTCAAAAAGAAGATAAAGCTGGGAAAGGCATTATTAAAGCGCTAGAAAATCAAAGTATCGAAATTACTGAATACTCAATAATAGCGGACGAAATTAGTCAGATAGAGGAAAAGCTAAAAGCTCTTGCTGCAAAAAAAATATCAATGATCATTTTTACAGGAGGCACTGGTTTATCCAAAAGAGATGTTACACCGGAAGCTCTAACGCCTTTATTGGATAGACGCATTCCGGGAGTTGAAGAACAAATCAGACGTTATGGGCAAGAAAGAATGCCATACGCTATGTTATCGAGAAGCGTGGTCGGAACTTATCAGAATTCCCTTGTAATGGCATTACCAGGTTCAACAGCAGGAGCAATAGAAAGTATGGAGTCTGTTATGCCTCACATTATTCATATTTTCGACATTTTTAGGGGAGCTAGCCACTAGATAAACTACTGATCTGAATACACTATTGTGCTAGATTAAATCGCAATGCGATTCCAGCTCTTGTATTAGCTGATGGAAATGCTGTTGACAATGCTGGCGTATTCACTGTTCTGTCAAAATAAGCTCTAACGTTTAAGTTCTTTCCTAAATTATAATCAACTGATGATCGGATAGAATATGAATCCTGACCTGCAGATACAACCTGTGTGTTTTCATTAATGTTTCTGTTCACAGACAATGTATTTCTGATCGACAAATCGAATCGAATATTCAAATCACTTTTTGGTTTTTCACCCATAAAATCAAAAGGTAATTCAACCTGAGAAAATCTGTAACCTGATCCAATTACAATTTCTTTACCAACCAACTCAATAATTTGAGCATTTGGAATGTTAAGGGCTAAGCTTCTATCTTTTTTAATTTCAAATTTCGTAATTAATCCATTCTTATTCACAATCCAAGTTGCATCAATACCAAATAAAGGAGCAAATTGTTCAGATATAATAATACTTGCAAATTGTTCGTCAGCTAAAAAGTTGTTAGAATTATCAAATTGTCTTTCGCCAATATCGTTTCTGGCTGCTAGATTCGTTGAAAAATTTGATACCGAAACATTTGATCTATAGCCGTGTTTAACGGTGAAGTTTCGCACATACTTTTTTAGAAATGCAATTTTAGTTAACCCGTCATATCTGATGTCCCAATTTGGAAGAGGAATCATTTTAAATACGTCCGTAATACCATTGTCTCCGCTTCCAGTATAGGTGTTTAAAAATGATGCAACTAATACATCTTGTTGATTTCCGCCATAACCTTCATAAAACCCATTGTCTTGTTCGCTTGTACCAGCTTCTTCTCCAAATGTTTTCGACAAGTTGGCGCGGTTACTTAACATATCAATAAAATTTTGTGATGACTTTGTTTCTTTATCTAATTTTTCAAATGCAGTCCGCCATGTGATTGTACTAAAGTTTATTGTACCAGTATTGATTGGGTTCTGATAGACGTGTCGCAAAGAATCTTCATTCCAACGGAAGTTACTATTTTGGTTAATCGTATAACTTCTATCAATAGTCAAATTGATTGACAAGTCTTTTATTGGTTCTAAAGTAGCTCTACCACTCATTCGTTGTGTGTGCATTACAGTATGCTGTAAATTCAGTGTTGACTGTTCGACAAGCCAAGAGTTGTCGCTTGCAAAATTGGCAAATGAAGTATCTGTTCCCCAGGCATTGCCAGTTCTACCGAGCAAGTCATAGTTTTGTGCTCCTGTAACAAAAGCCAAGCTAGGCGACTGAAAATTGTTATCTAAACCAAACAATCCATTTGAATTAGCAAAACCAGGCAGTAGCATACCATCCGTAATTGAGTATGTTCCGCTTACATTCCGTAAAGTCATTACTAACTGTCCAACAGTCTTTCCAAACAATCCAATCTCTTTGTCTTTCTTGTCTTTTTTGTCATCTTTTTCTGGATTTTTGCTATCCTTTTTATTATCTGCCGTTGGTCTGCTTCTAGCTGCAGATCTGTTTGGTCCTCTGTTTCCTCTATTAATTTTTTGAAAGTAAGGCACTTTGTTATAAAGTGACACAAAATTGAACTGGCCATTGATATTAAATGTTCTAGCATTTTGAACTGTATTTCCTAAACTATCTTGTCCAATTGGTGCACGCATCCAGTCGTAACTTCCTTTATATGTCACAGTACTGCTTATCCAATCTGTTAATGGAAACTTGTCAAATGGCACTTTGTAATTGATATCAAAAGACTGTCCAAAATTCATATTATAACCACCAAATTTAATGGAGTCTGAATTCGACTGAGAAAATGGGTTAAATGATGTATTGATGATTTTACTGAGCTGCGAATAATTAGTTCTTCCTACTGTTCCTAGTGCAGCATCAGAATCAATCTCGCCTTGCGGCTCTCTAATAATAGATGCATTTGTGGCCATATAGTTAAACTTTAAATTTTTGGTAATATCATATTTAAAGGTATAGGCTCTGTTCCAAGTAAAGTTTTTATAGTAAGTTGGGTCAAACTCAAAGCTTGGATCAAATGAGCTTCTATTTTGCAGAACATTGTACATTCTTTGCACATTATTAGTCACCGAAAAAGACTTAGGTCCTAAGTAGAAATTAAAATCTTTTACTAATCTTAACCATTTTGATTTACCAACGAAGCCTACTTTTTTGAATGGCTCAATTAATTTTGGTCGACCCGAATAGGCATAATTCAATCCAGCTTTATAGTTTTTAGTCACATCTCTAACTGTATTAATATCTCTTCTAAAAAGTTCATTATATGAATAGCTCAAAGAAAGGTTCTCAACATCCCAGAAATGAATTTCTTTCCCTGGAGCTCTTTCTTTTCTCACATTGGTAAAATTATACGATTTTCTAGTCGTCAATGCTCTTGCCGCAGCAATAGCCTCCCTTTTCAAAGGACCTGAATCCATCAAATCAAAGTTTACATCAGGTTTTGTTGGATCAAATTCAGGATCAATGGCACCAACAGAATAGCCAAAATAAGCAGGGAGTCTAATGCCAATTTTTTCACCAAAAAACTGTCCCAATTCAAAATTAGAATTCACCGCCACATTTTTAATCGTTTCTCTTTGTCTTTCAACTACAGTCGATTCTATTGTACCCCAGTCAGGAGTTGAATAATTTCCAGAAACAGCCACATTGGCAAAATCAGCCATTTGAACATTTACTTGTGCAGTTGCAGCATAACCTCCATTTTGTTTGAAGTCGGTCATTCTCAATTCATTCACCCAAACTTCTACGCATTTATCTAAGCCATCATCAGGCAAGTTATTTTCATTTTTGCTTTTGTTTCTAACACCAACCATTATTGTTTTTACCTCAGATAATGTTGGGTTTCCTTTTACACTTATGATTCTGTTTTCTTGTGTAGGTGTTGAGTATACATTAGAAGTAGCCTCTAAACCAAGCACCACTTCAGCATCCCTTTTAATTTTTAACTTAATTAAATCGTCGAGTACAATATTAACATTATTAGTCTCCGGCCATATGGCATTCGGATCATTAGACTCTGTGCCCCATTGTGTTAACTTTAATGGCAATTCATATTCGTAGTAGTTTTCTGTAAAATCAGTACCTAACCTAACAAATACAGTAATATCGTCATCCTGAACTAAGTTTTCATTAAGTGCTTTTGCCGCAGTTTCGCCATGGACAAACATCTGAATTTGGCCGTAATTTCTAATGTCAACATTTACGTTTTTGTAGGCTGCTCGTGAATCTCCATCTTTCAATCCACAAACTTCTAACGTCATTGATTGTTCGTTTAATTGTCTGGTATTCAAGCTGCTAAAATCCTGTTCCCTTAAAATTCCTTCAGGTACGGCGTATTCAACCGGTTTTTTGCCTTCATTTTCTTCAAGATTTACTGCCCCAATTACAAACTCTGTGGAGTTAGGGTCGTCAATAATTTGATCGCCCGTTTGCAAATCTTCTAAGTATTCTCTCCAAGTTCCTCTAATTAATTCTAGGGTCGCAAATCTGAAAACTTTAGGGTTTTCAAATCCTTTTAAATACATTCTCATAAAACGAATGGATCTAAAATCTGTGATATTATTAACGACTTTGTCAGGCTGTATAATTGGAATTTTAAACTGGTACCATGTTTCATCAATAACACCATCTAAATCATGATCTATTTCAGTGCTGTTTGTAATATAATTCTGGCCTACCACAAATGATGACGGATCAATATTTACTTTGTATTGATAGTAGTTTTCAGTTTCACTTAAATTGTTATCTACGTTTATATCTTCAATATCTGGTGTTGTAATTCCTTGGGTTGGATATCCAGCCGCGTTTAGAGTATCTGAAATATCTGATGTATTTGAATTACCTTCGTGGCCGTTAAAATTCTTGTACCGTTCTAAAATATTAAGTTCTGCTGCATCATAATCGTCATCTAAAAAATAATTGTAACCATCAGACGAAATATCATTTAAAAACTGTTGGCGAGCTTGTGTAGAGAGGTTAGCAGTACCTAACCACGCCGTATACTTTGCGAAAAAATCACGCTCTTGCGCATTATTTAAACCATCTAATCCTAAATCTTGAAACTGGCGAGAGGCATTATTATTGTCAAAAGCATTGACAATAACTTGTTGATTAGCAATTAGCCCCCAGTCTGTTGAATCATAATCGTTAGGATTGAAGTTTTCACTAGTTGGTAACCCATTCTCATAACTTTTTCTAGAATCAGGTAGAATATCTTCAGAAATATTACCCAAGTTAAAGTAAAGTTCTCCACCATCCATATTTTCAGTTTGACCTTCGGTAGCATCTGAATTGTATGGATCAAGTAACCAAAATTGAATATACTGAACATTTGCAGTTTCAAAATTTGTGGTGGTTAGTGCTCTCATTATCCCAGCCCAGCGGTCTTCCGGATTATTAAAACTACCGTCAGTATTAATAAATGCAGCTGTTGTATCGTAATTGTAAGGACCTCTTTCTTTTGGATAATATGATAAATCTAAAGTTTGAATATTGTTTGCTTGCCCAACAGGCGGTTGAGATTGAGGAAATAGTTGTTGTTGAGGCAATAATCTCATTCTACTATCTTGCAAAATTGTGTCGTTCCCTCTAATGTGATCTGGTGTTCTTCCGTTATTAAAATAAAAGGTTTGGTCAATTGTATACCATGCTAATTTACTTCTATTAAATCCTGGGCTAGTGCCTGTAAATTCTGTTCCTGTTTCCGGGAAGAGATCCAACTGATTTTGCGGAATGGAAGATAATTTCCATGAAAAAGGTGTCACTAAAGTAATGGCGCTTTGGCTACCTTCAAATCCATCTATGTATGAAATACCACCTTCACCTATTGCCCGCTGAGTTCCTGGGATTAGATAAGCAAATTCACCCGAAGCGGTAACAAAGGATTTTTCCTTGGTGCTAATGACAGGTAAAAAGTCAACCATTTTAGTGATGAATGGCACCTCAGCTCGGTATCTTAGGTCTGCGCCAAGTACAGTATTACTTACTGGTTCACTCCCTATATTAACTTTTTGAGTAACTGGCTTTTCAGTTAAATTCATAACAGTAGCTCCTAAATTAAAGTCTTTGTTAAACTCGTAATTAAAGTGAGCTCCAACAAGCGACTTTTGCTGAAATCCAAAACCGGAATTACTTTCTAGCTGCACTTTAATCGGAGTTTGCGATTCTAAAATTCCCTCATTCAATATTTTGACTCGTCCTAAATTGTAGTCAACTTGATAATCAACACCTTCGATTAAAGCAGCGCCGCCTGCCGTTACTGTAACACTTCCTTCAGGAATGTTTAAAGCATTCAGAGGAATATCTGAACTTACTGATGATTCGTAAGTACCCTTAATTGTATATCTATTTTTATCGGGAATCTGTTGTGCAGCCGTTCGCGTTGAATCGTATAATTCTTGAAACACTATTGTTTCCAAAATATAGTCAGGTTGAGAACCATCTGCTTCCAATAGCTTTTCTTTTAAAGTGGTTCCAAAAGGTTCAACGGTGGCAAAGAAAATTCGCCCGGTCCTGGCATCAATTGTACCTCCATTTATAATACGATTTCCAACCCTTTCAAAAGGAACAAAATCAAACCTACCATCTTGTTGTCGTTCTGTATTTAAATTTAACCTATCTAAATCCAAATATTGAAGTAGCATTTTATCATTCACTCCTTCATAAGGGAAAAAATTGACATCAACACTGGTTCTTGGATTATTATACCAAATATCAAGTCTAAAATTAGTTGGGCCAACTTGGTAAGCTCCTAAAGAGTATACGTTTTTCATCATTAAATCCCATAATTTGTTTTTTGGATTAACAATGGTAGGTTTCAACAGCTTTAAAACCAATGCGCTTTTTGAAGAAGGCTCAACAGGAACATCATTCGAAAATTCTCCAACTTGATAGGTTACGCCTTGAAAAGTGTACTGATATGCTACGGCCAACACTTCATCTTGATTCAGTGATTGACGCAATGAAATATACCCTAACAAAGCATTGTATGTATATTCTTGCTCGCTGAGTCGTTTTGCATTTTCTACTTTTTCATAGTGAAAAGCTTGTTCTAGGGGCCCAATAGGTGTAACTCCTAATGTTTTGGTTAAATGGTCTACTGCATTTGAAAAACCTCTTACTTCGTCAGTAGCTGTTACCGTTTCGTATAAATTGTTTGCGCTGTTATCCGGAAATTGTGCACCTATATTTGTAATAGTAGGGTTACCTTCTAAATATTCTTCTTTATTTTCACCTAAATCTGTAAAGGCAATAAAGTTTCTAGTATTTTCAACATTGTTATTTCTGTTTGTAATGTATACCTCAATTTTTGTAACATTTATTCCCGAGCTGACATATGGCATGGATGCCATAGCAGAATCATAATTTTCACGGTGCTGAAAGTTTAAGAAATAGTGTTTATTTTCTTCATAATTATCTGCCTTTACCTCAAATTCTTGCTGTTGAGCTCCACCTGCCACATTAATCTCTTGTCGCTGACCTTTTTGTTGCGATAATAAGGTGTTCACTGTCAATTTTCCAAATTTTAAGTCTGTTCGAATACCAAATAAACTTTGTGATCCTTGAATTAGACTTGTGTTAAGAGGAAGTGTAACGTTTCCAGCTTCAATTTTTTGAATAATTTCGTCCTCATAGCCTGTGTATCCAATTTTGACTTGATTTTGAAAATTGAAGCCAGTACCGCTTGTGTTCTGGGCTATTTCTAGTTTCAGTTTGTCTCCAATCTGTCCCACTAAGTTTAATTGAATTTGTTGATCAAAATCAAACTGTGTTTGGCGTTGTTGTCGGAGTGGTAATGCAGGATTTTCGTATTTATTAATATTTACTCCAAATGATATTTCTGCTGAACCTTGGGGGCGAATGGTAATTTCATCACCTCCAAAAATCATATCAAAGGCTTCGCCTTTTACATTTAGTGCAGGGATTAAATTTTGATCGGCTGAATTTTCATTCTTAACTTTTTCAGTAAAATAGTCGTTCAATGATTTTTGTCTTTGATAATCCATATACTCATCCAAAGTCATGGCAGTAGGTTGTCTGTAGAACTGATTCCCTATTTTTTGATATACTTCGTATAAACCAGTCTCTGGATTAAAAACAAATTGAGTTTCAATGTTTTTTGGTAATTCAAAATCTAACCTTGTATTTGTTTTTGAAGTAAAATCATAATAATCGTTTAAGGGATATGGGAGCTTGACTTTTGGGGTGTCTAAAGCTGTATAAACATTAAGTTTTGATATTGTAGGAATGTTAAAATTTGTGAACGCAGAAGCATTTAAGCAACACAAAACTACAACCAGTACTGATATGATTTTTTTCAATTTCAAAACTATAATATTCTCAATGCTTGTTTAATAAGGTCTTCAACTGTTTGATCTTCGGCCGCAACTTTGTTAATAGCTAGCTCAGCTTTCTTTTTGTCAAATCCTAAAGCAGATAAAGCAGTTAACGCCTCAAATTTGTTTGTATTGTTTGAACTGAAAATATTTTCAGAAGAAAATTCAACTTTCGCCATTTTTGTTTTCAAATCTACAATTACACGCTGAGCTGTTTTCAGTCCAATTCCTTTAATACTTTTTATGGTATCCACTTGGTCATTAACTATGGCATTAGCAATTTCATCTGCCGTCAAGGCCGATAGCATTAGAATGGCAGTATTGGCTCCAATACCCGAAACTGAAATGAGATGGTTGAACATTTCACGCTCTTGTTTTTCTGAAAAACCATAAAGTGTATGGGCATCCTCTCTTACTTGTAACTGAGTAAAAAGCTTTAAATTCCCTTCATTCGGTAGAGTAGAAAAGGTATTTAAACTAATTTTCACAAAATAACCTACACCATTGCACTCAATAACAATGTGGGTGGGTGTTTTTTCTGTTAATGTTCCGTTTAAGTGCGTAATCATTTACTATTTATTTTGTGCATCAATAACGGCTACTTTTACCATATTAACGATTTCTCGAACTGAACTACCTAACTGTAAAACATGTATCGACTTTTTTAACCCTAATAAAATAGGACCAATGGCTTCAACGTCATCTCCCATTTCCTGCATTAATTTATAAGCAATGTTGCCAGACGACAGGTTCGGAAAAATTAGAGTATTAACGTTTTTGTTCACTAAATCCGAAAATGGAAATTTCTCAATCAATAAATCGTTATTTAATGCAAAATTGGCTTGAATTTCACCATCTACAACAATAGTTGGATGTTTTTCTTTTAATATTTCACGGGCCTTGGCCATTTTTTTTGAATCTTCACCTCTTGCTGAACCAAAGTTTGAGTAAGATAATAAAGCTACTTTCGGTTGAATTTTTAATCTTCGAATCGTTTTTGCAACTTGGTAAGTAATGTCAGCAATCTCCTCTGCACTTGGATTGATATTGACAGTAGTGTCTGCTAAAAATAATGGACCCTTTTTGGTAATTAAAATGTACATTCCTGCCATTCTGAGTACTTTTTCATCAGTACCAACCGATTCAATAGCCGGACGAATTACATCTTTATAGTTTCTAGTAATTCCAGAAATTAAGGCATCTGCATCACCAGTTTTAACCATCATTGAACCAAAATAATTACGCTCACGCATTAATTTTACAGCTTCAAATTCAGTTACTCCTCTTCGGTGTCTGCTCTCAAAAAATAATTTTCCGTATTCATAAATTTTGTCCCGCATTTCCGCCGATTTCGGATCAACTATTTCAACATTTTCGCCCAAATCTAAATTGTTTTCAGCAATTAATTCAAGTATTTTTTCTTTTCTGCCCAGTAAAATAGGAATTGCAAACCCTTCGTCTAGCGACATTTGAGCTGCTTTCAAAATTTTATAATTATCTGCCTCTGCAAACACAACTCGTTTTGGGTTTTTTAAGGCTTTATCGGTTAGTATATTTAATATTTTATTGTCTAATCCAAGCCTTCCTTTCAGTAAGGATTCATATGCATCCCAATCTTCAATCGGATTTTTAGCAACTCCAGAATCCATGGCAGCTTTAGCCACAGCTGGTGAAACTGTGTAAATTAATCGAGGGTCAATAGGTTTGGGAATGATTGAATCTCTACCAAAAGATATATTTTTTTCGTTGTAAGCTTCATTCACTTCCTCTGGCACTAATTCCTTTGCCAATGAGGCTATGGCCTTGACAGCTGCCAATTTCATTTCTTCATTAATACAAGTGGCTCTAACATCTAGAGCTCCCCTAAAAATGTAAGGGAAACCAATCACATTATTCACTTGATTTGGATGGTCTGACCGACCGGTAGCCATAATGATGTCTTTTCTGACAGACATTGCGTCTTTATAAGATATTTCTGGTTCAGGATTAGCTAAGGCAAATACAATAGGGTTTTTTGCCATACTCTTTACCATGTCTTTGGAAACCAGTCCTCCCTTCGATAAACCTAAAAACATATCGGCGCCTTTTAGCGCATCAGATAATGACACGTCTTTTTTATGGATGGCAAATTCAGCTTTGTATTTATCTAAATCTTTTCTGTTTTGAGATAGTAATCCTTTACTGTCAAACATGTATATATTTGATAGTTTTGCACCTAGTGCTAAATACAGTTTAGTACATGAAAAAGCGGCTGCTCCAGCACCACTTACTACAATTTTTAGTTTAGCTATTTTTTTCTTTGCCAATTCTAGAGCATTTAACAAGGCCGCACTTGAAATAATGGCAGTTCCATGCTGATCGTCATGCATAATAGGAATATCCAACTCCGCTTTCAGTCGCTCCTCAATTTCAAAGGCTTCGGGTGCTTTTAAATCTTCTAAATTGATGCCCCCAAAAGTGGGCGATATGGCTTTAACTGTTTGGATAAAAAGATCAGGATCTTTAGCGTCTACCTCAATGTCAAACACATCAATATCGGCAAAAATTTTAAATAATAATCCTTTTCCTTCCATCACTGGTTTCGAAGCTTCTGGACCAATATCTCCCAGTCCCAGTACAGCCGTTCCGTTACTTATAACAGCTACCAAATTAGATTTGGCAGTATATTTATAGACTTTCTCTTTGTCATCTGCAATTTCTAAACAGGGTTCGGCTACTCCGGGTGAGTATGCCAACGACAGATCACGCTGAGTAGCATATGGTTTAGAAGGAATCACTTCAATCTTTCCAGGTCTTCCGTTTGAATGATAATCTAAAGCCTCTTGTTTTCTGAATTTAGCCATTGCTTTTCCGTTAAATGAAACAGACAAAGATATAAACTTTATCACAGAATGCAATCTGATTAGAAAAGTATCTCGGAGGGGTCTTTTGACATGTTGCGATAGGCAACTAAAAAATGATTGTTGAGAACTAAATATTGAGGGTGTTGACTGCAATGTGCATATTATTGATATTTGCCTTTTACAAAACTGTCTTTTATGAAATTGATTTTAGGATTTAGTATTTGCGTATTTGTGCTGTCTTGCGTGCCATTACAAAAGTATAACGATCTGCAGTCGAATTATAATAAAGTGATGTCAGAACAGTCTGATTCGAAGTCGGCGAATATCGATTACGAAAATAAAATAAAAGAGCTCGAATCGCAACTTAGCATGAGCAGAGATGCTGCAAATCAGATGAGAAAAGATACCTTGGCGTTAAGTGAGCAGTATAAAATGTTGGAAGTTGAATACGATAAAGTTGGAGCTTTAAATCAAGCACTTGAAGAAAAGTACGCAGGTTTACAGTCTAAAGGTACTGCTGAAACGGCCAAAATGATTCGTGACTTAGAAGGCACTAGAATTGAACTGCAGCGAAAAGAAGACCGATTAAATGAACTTGAAAAAGAATTAAATTCAAGATCGTTAATGCTTGATAAAAAGGAAAGTAGAATTAAAGAGTTGGAACAAATTATTGCTCAGAAAGATGCCGCTGTTTTAGCCCTAAAAGAAAAAATTTCGAAAGCGTTACTAGGCTATAAAGATAAGGGATTGACTGTTGAAGAAAAAAACGGTAGAATATACGTGAGCATGGAAGCCAAATTACTATTTGCATCAGGCAAAATTGATGTAGGGCCTGAAGGAAAAGTGGCACTAGTTGATTTGGCCAAAGTGCTTGAAAATCAAAAAGACATTGAAATTATTGTAGAAGGACATACAGATGCTGACCCTTTGAAAACCACTACTCATCCAAAAGACAATTGGGAATTAAGTGTTTTACGTGCAACTTCGGTCACAAAAATAATGATTGAAAATTCCGACATGACGCCTCAGAAAATACTAGCAGCTGGTCGGTCAGAATACATTCCAGTTAGCAAAACTGACAAAGCAAAAAACAGACGGATTGAAATAATTATCACTCCAAATTTAAACGCACTGTTTGAATTAATCTCAACCAATTAACAAAATTACCCAACAAACCAAACCAAAAAAAGTTGCTTGAACGGGCAACTTTTTTTATTTTAAAGGAGTATATGTGATGTGGTAAAATATATTTTGCTACCTTTAATTTTTGAAAATTTTTAATATGTTAAAAAGAATAGCCTTACTCGGTTTAGCTATGATTGCAATTAACCTGCAAGTAGCACTTTCACAAAATGCAAGTTTCACAATTGATCAAGGTACAACTATTTGTGTGAACGAGTGTATTACGATTACTGACAATAGTACCTCAACGGTAAATATAAACGCGTGGGCATGGAGTATAACCGGTCCAATTCCAATTCCTTCAATTCCGGATCCAGGTGCACAAGATCCTACACCAGAAATTAATGGTAACCAAACTGCTATTTGCTTCTCAGAAACGGGTACATACTTAATTGAGCTGCAAATTACAGATGCCAATGGTAACGTAGCCAATGCAAATACCCAAGTCAATGTGGTGGTTTGTCCTGGTTCAATTAATGCTGGTTTTATAGGACCTTCATCTGTATGTTTAGGCGATTGTATTGCTCTAAGAGATACCTCGGAAGGAGTACCAGTAAATTGGCAATGGGATATTAATGCTTTGGCTGGAGTAAATGCTGTTTTTTTACCAGATGGACTGACCCAGAGTAACCTTCAAAATCCAGAAATTTGTTTTTACTCGATAACAGGAACTGACCCCATTACAATAGAATTAACAGTAACCAATGCGGACGGAAAAGTGAGTAAAGCCACTAAGCAAGTAAATGTTGTAGAAATTCCTACAGTGACAGCAAGTTTAGATACCATTGTGGAATTAGGAAATCCTGCTATTATTGGTGCCACACAAACCGGGGCCAGTAAATTCAGATGGGAACCTAGCGAAACTGTGGTCAACCCAAAGTCATTAACTACTTTTGCATATCCAGTTGAAACGACTGACTACGTGATTACAGTTGAAGATGGCAATGGCTGTGCGGCAAGTGATACGGTTAAAATCTATCTAAATTTTATACCAAATATTGGTGTTCCTTCAGCTTTCTCACCAAACGGTGATGGTAAAAACGATTTACTAGTGGTGAAAGGATTAGGATTGACGAAATGTATTTTTAAGGTCCACAACCGCTATGGCATTGGAATTTATGAATCAACTGTTCAAAAGAATGGTTGGGATGGAAACATTAAAGGAAAACCAGCAACTCCTGGTGTTTATTATTGGACACTAGAGTATGAGTTCATATCTGGTAAAAGTGGAACATTGAGTGGAAACACGACATTAGTTAGATAGGAGAATCATGAAAAGGAAATTAACTTTATTCGCCTTATTAGGCCTTATATCGTCACAAGCATATAGTCAAATTGACGAACATTTTAGTATGTATTCTGAAACTAGAATGCAAATAAATCCTGCAGCTGCTGGTTTTTTCAAAGCAAAGTATAAGTTTTTCACAAACTTCCGCAGACAATGGTGGGCCATTCCTGATCAACCAGCAACTACCTATTCGGCTAGTTTCGACACGAGAGTTTGGGAAGATTTAAAAGCAGGACGATCAATTGGTGGTGGTCTTTATTTTTCGAATGATTTGTCAGGAGATTTAAGATATAATCAATTAAACATTTCGGTTCCTGTAAATTATGCCATCAGATTAGATGAGTACAATAAGTTATCTGCTGGTATTGCGCCAGGTTATTTTCAAAGAAGTATTGCTGATAATTCGCCAACTTGGGACAACCAATGGAACAATTTTACTGGTTTCGACCAATCAAGACCTAGTGGTGAGCAAATATTTAATAGTAACGAATTAGTTGGTCGTTTTGATTTAGCGGCAGGTTTGTACTGGGAATTTAATTATGATGAGTATATTTTTATGTCGCTTGGTGTGGCAGGAAATCACATTACAAGACCAAAAATTAATTATTTACCAGATGATGACAGAATGCGTAGAAGTTTGAATTTACATTACTTTGGTAATTTTGGTAGAGAAGATTTTCCATTAACCTTCAGACCATCTGCAATGTGGACCATTCAAGGGCCGCAACAATCACTTGTATTTGGTACAACTATCGATATTTTATTAAGAGGTGAGTCAAAAATGACTGGCTACTACAACAGAACATCCTTAGAATTGGGGGGTCATTTTAGATATAATGATGCCGTTATTGGCAGTTTAGCGCTTCATGTGGGTGGAATGTCGTTTGGAGCAGCCTATGATTATACAATTTCTAACTTGAGTAATATTGGAGTTGGTGGAGCAACTGAGTTCTTTATATACTATAGAATGGGACAACCTCAAGGACCAGGACAAATCGAGTTAATCGAAGAATAAGATTTATCAAACTAAAGAAATTAAAGGTGTTTTTAAGAAAACATCTTTTTTTTGTCCTAATTTTGCCGATTCATGGGAGTAAAAATTCGCGATATCGATTTAGGTGACTTTCCGCTTTTGCTTGCACCAATGGAGGATGTTAGCGATCCACCATTTAGAGCGCTGTGCAAAAAAAATGGTGCAGACTTAATGTACACTGAATTTATTTCAAGTGAAGGTTTAATTCGGGATGCAGCAAAATCGGTTCAAAAGCTAGATATTTATGAATATGAGCGGCCAATAGGTATTCAAATATTTGGATACGATATTGACAGTATGCGACAAACAACTGAAATTGTTGAGCAAACCAATCCAGATATTATTGATATCAATTATGGTTGTCCCGTTAAAAAAGTAGCTTGTAAAGGCGCTGGGGCAGGAATTTTGCAAGACATTCCTAAAATGGTGAAAATGACAGCTGAAATTGTTAAAGCGACTCATTTACCAGTCACAGTAAAAACGCGTTTAGGATGGGATGATGACACCAAATACATTGTTGAAGTGGCAGAAAGACTCCAGGATGTAGGAATTGAGGCGCTATCTATACATGGTAGAACCAGAAAGCAAATGTATAAGGGAGAAGCCGATTGGCGTTTGATTTCAGAGGTGAAAAAGAATCCTAAAATTAAGATTCCAATTTTTGGTAATGGTGACATTACCACCCCAGAAAAAGCAGTGGAGTACAAAGAAAAATATGGTGTTGATGGTGTAATGATTGGTCGCGCAAGTATCGGCTATCCATGGATTTTTAATGAGATTAAACATTTTGTTAAAACAGGTGAGCATTTGGCACCACCTTCAGTTTCTGATCGGGTAGATGCAGCTCAAACCCACCTTGAAATGAGTGTGGATTGGAAAGGAGAAATATTAGCCATTAATGAAATGAAACGGCATTATTCTAATTATTTTAAGGGCATAGCTAATTTTAAAGATTACCGTATCAAATTGGTAACCTCATTCGATTTAAATGAGGTGAGAGATACACTGGAAGAGATTAAACATAAATTCTCGGACGCTACTTTTATGATTTAAGTGCAATCAAAGCCAGAAATATAATGCAAATTATTTTTCATAGATTGTTTTACAGCTTCATCAACTGAATTAAATTTTGCCACAATATCAACTCGATTATCTTTCTTAATTTTTTGCAACAGTCCTAGTTTTGTTTTTTGAAGCACCGTATTTATTTTAGAATCTTTTGCATCTGTCCATATTAGCATTGAATGGCATTGGTGGATGTGCAGCACCCCTTCTAACAGTTCCTGAACTTTATGCTCAAATCCATTTTTCCAAAACAAACCCTCGGTGGCTAAGAATTGGTATTTTTTTGGATTAATTATCCGGTTAATTAAGGGAATATAAGGCATAACTTTCACCAGAACTTTTCCGAAACCACCTGGCATAGCTTCAATTTTCCATTCTACTTGATTGCCCTGAATACCCGCAATAATTTGTCCATTATTTTTGAGAACATAATAATTATTATGCTCAAATAAGTGAACTTTTGTCAGCCCGTTATAGCCGGAATAAAATGATTGAATATTTTTCCAAATTTCGTCGTGCTCTGCAACTGTCGATTTTGTTACTTTGGGTCTAGCCGACAGTTTTATTCTACTAAATGCAGTTGTTTTTACTTTGGCTATTGATTCAAAACCATAGCGCTCTCCCATTTGTAGCGAACGACTATTTTCGGGATCAATAATTGCCCAATATATTTTGGATTTATATTCAGGGCTTTCCACATTAAGGTTTGAGGTACGAAGTAAGTCGGAAGCATATTTTTGAAAGAGAGAAGGCTT
>JBGCGA010000018.1:0-61881 GCA_045110285.1 Crocinitomicaceae bacterium
AATCCACCAAACGACTATGGAAACTACAAAGGATCGGCAGCAAACCACCACTATATAATTGAAAATGTAGTCGACACTTTAAAAGGACGAACTACTGCCACAACAAATGCTTTAGAAGGGTTAAAAGTGGTTGAAATCATAGAAAGAATTTATAAAGAAAGAGATAAAAGCTTTTCGAAGCAGAAAAAATAAGCATGAATATTTACGATAAATTGGTAGCTAAAGAAGCTACCTTAGCTGTTATTGGCTTGGGGTATGTAGGACTACCAATAGCATTAGAATTTGCAAAAAAAATCAAGGTAATTGGATTTGATATCAATTCTGAAAGAGTTGAATTAATGAAAAACAATATCGATCCGAGTAAAGAATTAGAATCTTCAGATTTTGAAGGTGCTGATATTGAGTTTACAGATTCAATTGAAGACTTAAAAAAAGCCACATTCTTTATTGTTGCAGTGCCAACTCCAATTGACGAAAGTAGACTACCAGATTTAAGACCTTTATTAGGAGCTTCAAATACAGTTGGTCAAGCGTTAAAAAAAGGAGATTATGTTGTTTATGAATCAACAGTATATCCAGGATGTACCGAAGAAGATTGCATTCCAGTATTAGAGGATGTTTCAGGCCTAAAATGGAAAGAAGATTTTAATATTGGATATTCTCCTGAAAGAATTAATCCGGGCGATAAAGTACATACTTTAGCCAGTATTGTAAAGGTTGCCTCAGGCGACAATCCTGAGTCTGCTGACATTATTGCAAAAACCTATGAACTTGTTGTAACTGCAGGTGTTCACAGAGCGGCGACCATTAAAGTGGCTGAGGCCGCTAAAATTATTGAAAATACCCAAAGAGATGTAAATATTGCGCTTATAAATGAGCTATCCATCATATTCAATAAGCTTGGCATTAATACTTATGATGTTTTACAGGCCGCAGGAACAAAATGGAATTTCTTAAATTTCAGACCTGGTTTAGTAGGTGGTCACTGTATTGGAGTTGACCCATACTATTTGACACACAAAGCAAAACAAGTCGGGTATCACGCTAAAATTATTAACTCTGGTCGCTACGTTAATGATTCAATGGGATTTTATGTTGGTAAGCAAACTGTTAAAATGATGATTAAACAGGGTAAAAACCCTATGGACTCAAAAGTTTTATTGATGGGTGCTACTTTTAAAGAAGATGTTAGTGACATTAGGAACTCAAAAATTGTGGATGTTATTCGCGAATTAGAATCATTTTCGTGCACAGTTGACGTAGTCGATCCTCAAGCCAACTCTGAAGAACTGTTTGAAGAGTATGGCTTTAAACTTCAAGAAAAAATGACAAATGACTATGATGCTATAATCGTTGCTGTTAATCATAGAGAATACTCTAATTTTTCTGAAACTGATTTCCAAGGAATGCTAAAAGATGGAAACGGTGTTTTTGTTGACTTAAAAGGCATTTATAAAGGAAAAATTAACAACTTAACATACTGGTCGTTGTAAAGCCAATTTAGAATTTACTAATTTAGTGGCAGTGCATTTCGTACTGTCATTTTAATTTAATGAATATGTCTCAATTATTTGACAAAACAATTTTAATTACTGGAGGTGCCGGCTTTATTGGCTCTCATGTTGTCCGATTATTGGTTAATAAGTATCCGAATTACAAAATTGTAAATTTAGATAAATTGACATATGCAGGTAACCTCAACAATATTATTGACATTGAGAAAAAGGCAAACTATACTTTTATAAAAGCTGATATCAACGAAAAAAATGAGTTAGAAGAAATATTTAGGAATGAAAACATTACTGATGTGATTCATTTAGCTGCCGAGTCTCATGTCGATCGGTCAATTTCTGGTCCCATGGATTTTATCATGACAAATATTGTTGGAACCGCTAATTTACTAGAGGTATCAAAAAATCATTGGAGGACAAATCCAGGCATATTTTACCATATTTCAACTGATGAGGTTTACGGCTCTTTGGAAGAAGAAGGATTCTTTTTAGAAAATACCGCTTACGATCCTAGGAGTCCATACTCAGCCTCGAAAGCCAGTTCCGATCATTTAGTTCGTGCCTATTTTCACACTTACAAATTACCAGTAAAATTATCGAACTGCTCTAATAATTATGGATCTCACCAGTTTCCAGAAAAGCTGATTCCATTAATGATTAATAACATAAAACACAATAAGCCATTACCCATATACGGCAAAGGAGATAATATTAGAGATTGGTTGTGGGTTGAAGACCATGCCAGAGCGATAGATACTATTTTTCACGAAGGAAAACTAGGTGAAACATATAATATTGGTGGTTGGAATGAATGGACTAATATTGACTTAGTAACAGAACTTTGTAAAGTAATGGATATTAAATTAGACAGAACGGCAGGTACATCAGCCAAACTAATCACTTTTGTGACTGACAGAGCTGGACACGACCAACGTTATGCCATTGATGCTACAAAAATTAAAAATGACCTTGGCTGGATTCCATCTATTACATTTGAAGAAGGATTAGAAAAAACAGTAGATTGGTATTTAAACAATCAAGCTTGGATGGAGAACATTACTTCAGGCGAATACGAACAGTATTATTCTGAGAGGTATAATAATCAATAATATAAATGAGTTTCCTTTCCAAACTTTTTAAAAAAGAACCTGTTTTAGATCCCGTTGATTTATCAATTTTAGGTACTGATGTTCATAGTCATCTAATTCCCGGAATTGACGACGGCTCAAAAAACATGGAGGAAACCCTAATTATGCTAAAGGGTTTTATTGATTTAGGCTATAAAAAAGTCATCACAACACCTCACGTGATGAGTGATTTTTATAAAAATACACCTGAAACAATATTAGGAGGTTTAGAAAAAGTTCGAGATGCCATTGCAAAAGAAAAACTACTAATCAAAATTGACGCGGCAGCAGAATACTATCTTGATTTTCATTTTGAGGATTTAATAGAGAAAAAAGAGGTGCTCACTTTTGGAGATAATTGTGTTTTATTTGAATTATCATTCATGCATGAGCCAACTCGCATAAAAGAAGCAATTTTCAATCTCCAAACTGCGGGATACACCCCAATATTAGCGCATGTTGAACGATATCCATATTACCATAATCAGTGGGAGACTTTGGAGGATTTTAAAAATAGGGGTTGTTTGTTTCAACTCAATACTAATTCTCTGTCTGGAGTGTATGGACCAGGCGTAAAAAAAATGGCAGAAGAATTAATTGACAAGGAAATGATAGATCTTTTAGGATCAGACTGCCATCACAAGGGACATATAGAAATTATTGAATCATTGAGAACCAACAAACATGTCCATAAAATAGTTGCTAAAGAAAGTTTACTGAATAAAAAACTACAACTGACTTAACCTCAGCGCATTTTTTGCTTGGTATATGTGTCGCTCATTATGGTATGCTAAAAACAGTAAAGCATCTCCTATGTTTAACTTTGCTACAGGTCTCAAAGACAGTGGAACCTTTGTTTTTCTCATGTCAATCTTTTCAGCCTCATGTATTAAATCAATAAAGTCTGAATTATGTTGAAGATACTCTTCTATTGAATTTTCGGCGGATAAGCTTGGATTAACCAGCGGATTGTAATCTTTAGGAGATTTTAAATGTCGTTTTACATTTTTCACTTTACCAAGCTTTGCAGATCGATACACTGCCCTTCCCATTGGACTACTTGTAAAATACTCGTTTGGCGTCACAAACCTAGAATTTGTAATTTTCCCTCTGATCACTGGAATATAATATCTAAAATAAGCGTTTAAATGCTCAATACATTGCATAGCGCTCCAGCTTCTTTCACTTGGCTGTTTTTGCAAAGAATCAATTGAAAAAGTGGCAATGGAATCCGACACCTCTCGACTACAACTATTCGTTAGGTTAGTCAATTTTGTAAGCAATGTATTTACAGGTACTCTTTTCATAGGGTTTAGCCATGGGCAAAGTTAAGTGATTTATAAACATGTTAAGCTTTTTTATAACAATAATTGGTCTGAGACCGTACAATACAAACAATATTATCTATTTTTCTCCTTTACAAAGGCTATAAATATGAGTGAACAGAAAAAATACGGCACATTTGCTGGTGTTTTTACACCTTCCATCTTAACCATACTAGGGGTAATTATGTACCTGAGAATGGGTTGGGTAGTTGGTCACGCAGGCTGGCTCGTGTTCGCAATAATTGGTATAGCACACATTATCTCTATCACTACGGGATTAAGTATCTCATCCATCTCGACCGATAAAAAAGTTGGCGCTGGAGGCGTTTACTACGTTTTGTCCCGTAGTCTAGGACTGCCAATTGGTGGATCCTTAGGTATGACCCTTTTTGTAGCAACCGCTTTTAGTATTGCTTTATACATGGTGGGTTTTGCTGAAATTTTCAACTCAGTATTTGACTTTCAATTAGTTGAGAAAGGATCTTTAGGCCAATTATTTGTTGACAATCCTGGTTCATTTTTAAACGGCTGGTCTGAAACAAACCTAATTCGGCTAACTGGTAGTGTCGGTTTATTATGTCTGGCCATTTTGGCACTAATTAGCACTTCTATTGCACTTAAATCTCAGTTTTTAATTCTAGGGTTAATTATTCTGTCATTAGTGTCTATTTTTATGGGTACGCCTGGCAATGCCACATTTTTTGCAGATAGATCTGCAGCAGATGAAACCGTTCCTTTTATAGATGTTTTTGCCGTTTTCTTCCCTGCAGTTACAGGCTTTACTGCGGGAATTGCAATGTCTGGCGACTTAAAAAATTCGAAAAAATCTATTCCTTATGGCACTATGTTAGCTATTGGAGTTGGACTTTTAGTTTATACAATTTTAGCCCTTTATCTTCATTCAAGTTTTAATACAGACACTTTAAAAATGAACGGTAAGGTAATGTTTGAAAGCGCTTATATTTCAGAACATTTTATCAATTTTGGTGTGTGGGGTGCTACCCTTTCATCTGCCCTTGGTGGAATTTTAGGTGGACCTAGAATACTTCAAGCCATGTCAGTTGACAAAATTACGCCTAAGTTTTTTGCCCAGGGTGTTGGTAAAGAAAATGAACCAAGAAATGCCCTCATTTTAACCATTTTAATTGCTGAAGCTGGAATATTGATTGGGGAACTAAACTTAATTGCCGAAATAGTTTCTATGTTCTATCTAGCAGCATACGGGTTTATAAATGTTTCTTTCTTTTTGGAAAGTTGGGCCAGTGCAGATTTCAACCCAAGCTTTAAAGTAAAAAAATGGATTGGGTTACTTGGTGGGATTGCTACATTCATTGTGATGTTTCAGTTAAACATGATTGCCATGTTTGCAGCATTCATCATTATCGGATTTATCTACTTATATCTCAATAAAAAACAGATTTCTTTGGGTACTGGTGATATTTGGCAATCTGTATGGTCGACTGTGGTTAAGAAAGGACTGCGCAGAATGGAAGCTAAAAATGACCATAAGCGAAATTGGAAACCAAACATTTTGTTGTTTAGTACAGGACATTCGGAGAGGGTCAAGTTCATTGAATTCAGTAAATCAATTTCTGGTCAAACCGGGATTATAACCAATTTTGACTTAGTTGAAAACACAAAAGCTTCAGTATTATTTCCTAAACATAAACAATCAATAAAAGACGAAGCACTTGAAAAATATGGTGTATTTGGCAGGCAAATAGAAGTTCAAAACGAATTTCAAGGCATTGAAAGTATTGCTTCCACATTTGGGTTTTCAGGGATGGAACCCAATACGATTTTAATGCCCTGGCCAGGAGAAATACAAGATCCCATTTGGTTTACCAATATGACCAAAAAACTGTTTGATTTAGATTATAATGTTTTATATCTAGATTATGACAAACGTTGGGGCTTTAGAAAAAAAGAACGAATTGATTTATGGTGGCGAAGTGTTGGGAACACTGCTGAATTAATGCTCAGTTTGGTCAAATTCATTAGTACTTCAACTGATTGGGCAAAAGCGAACATAAGAGTTTTACTTGTAAATGATACAAATACTGAAAATCAAGTCATTGAAACTAGAATCCAACAAGTACTTGACCAGTTTAGGGTAAAAGCCGGTATAAAAATTATAGCTAACAAATTAGATCAAACTCCAATTTATGAATTAATGAAACTCCAATCTGCTGAAGCTGATTTGGTGTTTATTGGAATTCCTGAAATTACGAAACCAAAAGATTTTATTGCTCAAACCAATGAACTTGTCAACACAATTGGGACAACCTTGCTTGTTAAAGCCTCCACTCAATTTGACGAAACAGATTTAAAAGTTGAGAGTATTGATTTAATTCCAGAAATTAGGTTGGAACTCGACACAGAGTTATCGCCTCTTGCTGAAACTGAAGACTCTAATTTAAATGCAGCAATTTTAAACACCGACAGTAGATGGGATGAAATTTATAAAAATACTCTAGGTGAAAGCATTGAAAAAATTGAGAATTACCATCACCTTGAAATCTCTAAAATTCAGAAAGAGATCAAAAAATTTATTTCTGAACTCAAAGTTTCCGAGTCGGGTACCTTGATTGAACATATAGATGATTTACTAATATCGGCAAATAAAATACTTGAGGACGATCTTAAATTTCAACTTCCTGAAGTGTACCAAACTTTTGATATTGGATTAACAAAATATATCTCAGATAAGGAAGAAACAATATACGATCTACCAAAAAAGGTTCTGGTCAAGAATCGAAAAAATAATTTGGGCCAGACAATTTCAAATCCGAAGAAAATCAAATTTAAAAAAGCCATTTCTCGACTTTGGGATTCAAAAGGTAAAATTACCTTAAAAACAGATTTGTTGGAATTTGGATATCAGAATTACACAATAATTTACCAACATAAAAATAAATTAAGAAAAGCAATTACAAGTTTTATAGAATCAGTAGGAAATGAAGATGACGCTGCGAATTGCATTAAAACTTGTGAAAAAGCTTTAGACGAAACCATTGAAAGTATTGATAAGAGCGCACTCAATCTAGCTCAACGTACATACAATGCTATCCGCCGTTCCGACAGAAAACTCTTAAGCACGCTCAGTACCATACTTGAAAAAACGAGTTACAGAAGAGAAATTCAAGAGAGACTTCCGTATTTAAGCAGACGACAAGAGAAAGACATCAACAAAGCCCTTTTAAATTATTCGGGTTATTGGCAACGAAACATGATGCTATTTGCTCTAAATTTTCAGGCAGACCTATACTTAACACAGTACACAAGCAAAGCTGAAGCCACCCTAGTAGAAGTTACTTTAAAAAGTGAAGCCACTTATATTGAGCAGCTTAAAAACAACATTAGCATTATTAAAGCTGATGCTGACGAAATCGATAAAATTATAACCGACAAAAATTTAGAGGCACTTTATCAATTCAATCCATCAGCACATCAGGAAGTATTTTTTGACACAGAATCAACGGTTCAATTTGTATTAGATAAATTAGGAGATGCGCTTGAATTAATTCCTGAGGAAGTAGACCTAATGACTTCACAGTCAGTAAACGGAATCAGAAAAGAGCAAGGTGATTCGGTTAAAACAATAACCATACAATTAGATGACATTGCTGACTATTTAACCAAAATAAACTTTTACAAACCATTCAAAGATTTACTCTCAAGTTATATCAACCAGCTCAAAAAAACAACGTCTGTCGTTTTAAACGGTTCTTTTAAATTACTTGAAGAAATTGATGAAAGCAGTAAATCTAAAAAATTAGATCGCATTTCAGAGAATATAAAGAAAGTACAATTAGAATGTGAGGAAGCTATTCAAACGGTAAACACGCTTCATCAAACTTTTATTCTAGAATTAAATGCTTTACATCATCAACTAAACGAAGCATTAAATATTAATAAAATCGTTGATCAGTATGAGGTTCTTCATCCGCAAGCCAAACTTGAATCGAAAGGCAGAAAACTGAAGGGACAAGTGAAGCAATATCAAAATAGATTAAGTGGGTTTGTTCATAAGGTGGTAACTACAGTTTTGCAGAAAAAAGAAACTAGTGAAAAAATAAAACACGAAGTTGCTCATAAAAGTGTCATTAGCCCAGTTAGCACATATTTAACTTTTGCTGATAGCTATACAGTTAGTCCCAAAACTCAATTAAACTTGCCATATTACTACAATCAATTATTTAATAGCAAATATTTCACTGATACAAATACAATTGAGGGCAGAACCCAAGAAACTGAGCAAATTGGACTTGCAATCAACAGGTTACACAGCGGGCAAGGTGGATGCATATTGGTGCTAGGTGAAAGTTTATCTGGTAAAACCTTTTTCCTTAATCACATCAATCAATTATACTTAAAAGGACAAAATATTTACAGACTAAAGCCCGGAAGCAAGCAGTTGAAAGAAGCAGCATCACTTCAAAAAATACTACAAAATTCAATAGGAAAACAACAATCTATTCCGGCACTGATGAGAGACATAAAAGGCAGAGCAATATTCGTGATTGATGATATTGAAACATGGTATTTAAACACAACAACTGGTTCAAAACTGATTAATGACCTAAATCAACTAATTAATAATTACGGTCAGTCACACACTTTTATTCTAGCAGGTAATTTACAATCGTTTAAAACGTTAAAAACTCAAACGACTATAAATGACAGTGTCATTAGCACTATTTTGTTAAAACCACTGACAAGTCTTGAAATTACCAAAGTGATTGAAACAAGACATCAACTTGGAGGAATGACTTACCTTTATAAAGATGTAAAAGAGCAGTTAATATCTCCTGCAAACCGACTAAAATTAATGCAACGATTTTTTAATATGTCGAAAGGTAATATTGGTCTAGCGCTAAAGTTTTGGATAGGATCAATTAGCAATATTGATGAAAATAAATTTTCAATAGAACCGATCCAATCTCCAGATTTTCCAGACTTTCCTGATGAGACTTGGCAAAGCATAATGTATCAATTTCAGTTACATAAAAAACTTTCAATAAAAGACTTGAATAAAATATATGGCAAAGGCAATAATGAATGGATCAGCCGATTAACAAGCCAAATGGTGAAAGCTGGGCTGATTATTAATTCGGAAAAAGATATATTCACAATGCCTTCGGACATTAGATACTTTATAGAAAAAACATATGCCAATTAACGATAGCACCATAGAAATTCTTAGTTTAATTGACACTGCCACTGAAAGCAATATAGTGAAAACCGAACCAACTATTATTGTTGTAAGAGATACCATTTTTCAGTCAACTGCCATTCCAAATTCAAAAAAGGTTGACATTGTAGATCAATCGATTGATTTAAATATTTCGCCACTAATTATAATTGCACTTGTTGGACTGGGAATTGCCCTGTACTTTTTAATGGCTTTTTTAAAAAAATACATTCTGCCAGTTTTCATTCAACGGTACCAAAAATTAAACATTAAATTATTTTGGTTTCGTTTTTCTTCAATTGTTTGGTTAATCTTTGGCCTCTTGGCACTTTATATTTTTATAAAAGGGAGTGTAGTAGTGACTTCCTTAGTAATTATAACAGTTGGTGCGGTTTTCCATAATTTCATCTTTGACTATATGCTGGGTATATTTTTTCAGTTTGAAAATAATATTAAACGCTTTGTTCAGTTTAGATTAGGGAATATTGAAGGAGAAGTTCACTCATTTGAAACCCGACACTTAAAAATATTAGACAAGCAAGGTGAAGAGGTTTATATTCCCTATAGAAATTTATTAAATGAGCCAGTTAGAATAATAAAGCAAGTTGATAGTTTTATAGAAAAGTCCTTTGAGATTGAAATAGAGGGGGATTCATCTCAGACATCACAATTACTGCGAAAATACATGACCATTTGTCCTTGGATTAAGGACAGTAATTCTTACCAAATAAATTACTTAAAAGAAAATAAGTACCTGATCTCTGTTCGGGTAAAAGAGGCCTTTACTGCCAATAAAATTGAAACGTTTGTTCAATCAAAGATTAAGTAATTAGTTTATCGGTTTTCCATCCACGGTGAATAATTACCATCAATTACTTTTGGCTGAGCTTCTTTCTTTTTCAGCTTAAATACTTCGTAAACCTTTTCCGCTAAATCAGCGCTCGGTTCTTGTTTTAGATGGTCGACATTATAATGATCAGCAACAAAATTAATGGTGAATTTACCGTTCCTAAATTCTTCGTGATTTAAGGCAAATTTACAAAACCCAAGGGTGGTAGCAAATCCACTAATTTTATAATCATCAATGGCTTTAATCATTTTTTCTATGGCTGCCTCTCTTGTTTTGTCGTGTACAATTAGTTTAGCAATCATTGAATCATATTCTAAGGCAATTGGCATGCCTTGTTCGTAGCCATCATCAACTCTCACTCCTAATCCGGTTGGTCTTTCATAGAAATCTAAACTTCCCAAATCAGGTAGAAAATCGTTTTCTGGATCTTCAGCATACACCCTTACCTCAATTGAATGTCCGTTAATTGTTAAATCCTCTTGCTTAATATCCAAAGCTTGACCTCTAGCTACTTTTATTTGCTCTTCTACTAAGTCTAGTCCAGTGATCATTTCTGTTACAGGATGTTCCACTTGCAGTCGAGTGTTCATTTCAAGAAAATAAAAGTTTTTGTCACGATCTAGCAGAAACTCAACAGTACCAACTCCCTCGTAATTACATGATCGCGCAACATTAATAGCTGCCTCACCCATTCTTTGTCGTAAATCATGATTTAACACAGCACTTGGAGCCTCCTCAACAACTTTTTGGTGCCGTCTTTGAATAGAGCACTCTCTTTCAAATAAATGAATGACATTTCCATGTTGATCCGCTAATATTTGTAACTCAATATGTTTAGGTTCCAGTACAAATTTCTCAATAAATACTGCGCCATTCCCGAATGAAGACACAGCCTCTGAAACTGCTCTATCGTATTGACTTATAAATTCTTCACTATTTTCAACCACACGCATACCTTTACCTCCTCCTCCTGCAGCAGCTTTTATTAAGATTGGGTATCCAATACCTTCAGCAATCTTTTTTGCCTCTTCTAAATCAGTAATGGCTTCATCAGTGCCAGGAACCATTGGCACATCATAGGCTTTAACCGCTTGTTTGGCATCAATTTTATCGCCCATTATATTTATGGCTTCAATACCCGGGCCTATGAATTTAATTCCTGCTTTACTAACCCTTTCTGCAAATTCTGCATTTTCAGACAAGAAACCATATGCAGGATGGATCCCGTCTGTTTTTGTTTGAGTGGCTACTTCAATAATTTTATCTTGATTTAAATAGCTTTCAGATGGTTGAGATTTCCCAATATAGTAGGCTTCATCTGCAAATTTTACAAAAGGAGCATTTTTGTCTGCATCCGAAAAAACAGCAACTGATGCTATATTCAGGCGTTTTAATGTCCTCATTATTCTTAATGCAATTTCTCCTCTATTGGCTACTAAAACTTTTTTCATATATTTTAATTATTATTCTTCAATCGGTGCAACAGGTTTAAAGTCATCCTGAACAGGTGTTTTTCTGTTATTCGTGGGTCCTTTTTGTTTTTCTTGTTTTCTAAAGATATTCAAAAATCCTTGTAATAATTTAAAGTCGCGTTTTGAATTAAAAGATTCTTGATAGCTCAATCCAAATCCTTGAGTAAATGGTCCTCTATCTTGATTGGCAATTTCGTTTGACTCATTAAACACACTAATTGTAAATGTTCCTTCTTTATTCAATTCATATTGTATATTGACATCTCCTACAATATTTGAAGCCTTACTCTCCCCTTCTACTTCTGCTTCACCAGCAGATACTACACCAACTGATGTGGTAATCTTTAACCTATCGTCTAAAAAACTGGTAGAAAATCCGAGTTGGGCGTGATCAGTTCCTATATCAGAATTTAAATTATAGTTTTCACCAATTTGTCCTAAAACAGCATTTATTTGCTGATTAACGATATCTTCAGCTACATTTCCAGAGGCATTTCCAGAGGCTGTAGAACCTTCAACAGCAATAAATTTCTTAAAAATCAACAATGAAAAAAACTGCTTATTCAAATCATCTTCAATAGCTCGAATTTGGTTCAGCGCGGCTTTTGCTTCGTCCTTGGCTTGTGGTGCTGTAATATCAAACTCAAGTTTTGGACTCAACAAAGTCTGTGATAGGTTTAAGTAGCCGTAAACTATATCTTTACCGCTAGTCCCAGCTACATCAGAAGCTATAATATCTCCCATATCAACATTTCGTTTAAATCTTGTTTTGATATCAATATTAGCATCATAGGGTGATTGTGTCCAAACTACGGTGCTACCATCAATAATTTCGAAATCCTCTTTTACCACATTTTTCATATTAAAATTGTAGACACCATTGTGAATTGTATATTTTCCAAACATTGCCATATCTCCGTAATTATCCATTGATAATTCTATATCTCCAGATCCACGTGCTATTATTTGATCGTTTAAAAGTGGATCGAAAACAATATTCACTTTGGCTTCGTCAGTGACTCTAAAATTCATTGTTAATGTCATCCCTAACCTTTCAATTTTAACATCTGCGGTATCACGGCTTAATGTATCGGGATCGTAAAACTTCACAAAACTGCTTTCTTCAATTTCACTAGAACCGTATAGAGGCAGAGTTAAATCTGTTCCTTTTTCAGTTTTTAAATCCACTCCGATTTCTGTGATATCGTTAAAGCCAAAAATATTTACTGTTCCCGTAACAAATGCCTTTCCATAGTATACATCTCCGTCTTTATAATAAGTGTCCATAGCTAGAAAGGTTTTTGTAGTATTCGGATCTTCTAAATCGAGTGTAACATCATAATTCCACTGGCTATAGTTTGTATGATATATTTGCATCATTCCTATCCCCATATTGCCAAGCTGGTCAGTAATATCAAGGTTAAATGCTAATATTTCACCTTCATTGAAGTTAATGAGACCAGCTACTTTGTAATCAACATTAAACATAGGCACTTTTACTGTTGTTGGTTCAACCATTAAGTCACCAATAATTATTGGATTATCTAGTTCCCCTCTGACTTTTAATTCCCCGTCAAGATTACCTCTAATATTGGTATATAATTCCGGATCAGAAAACGCATTTAAAAAGGCAATATCAGTATGTTCAAACACCAAATTAAGATCTAAATTATCAGTTTCTCTTTCCACATAATAAAACCCATTAAAATCGAATCTTTTCACATTATCTCTAAAAAGATTTCCGTTTAAGTCTAGTGCGTTATTTATTTTATCCCACCTCCCTTCAACGGCTATATCTCCAACTAATTCGGAGTTAATTTTAAGGTTTTTGATACTTGCATCAGATGTTGCTCTGATATTATTATACAGGTCAGCAACTCCTCCTTTCATATTCAAAACACCATCAAGCGTTAGACTACCTCCTAGGAAGCCATTTAGTTCAGACAAATCAAAATCTTTGATGTCGATATTAAGCCACTCATCCGGATTTTTAGAAACTTGTCCATCTAGTTTTACATAATGGTTATTGCTATTGATGACAATATTATCAACATTTATATGATCCGGATTCCAAAGGAAGCTTGAGTTTTCAGCAATATCCCACCGGGAGTCTTGAAGATAAAAATAGGATGGCTCAAACCTAGTAAAAATATCATTATTTGATCTGAGTTCAGTTATAATTTTAAATTGAGCCGAATTAACAAAAGCATTTTTTTGCCATCCAAGATCAGTAGATAATGAATTACTTTTTACCAAGGAGTTAAACTTAAAACTATCTATACGCATACTGTCGCTCAACTGAACAGAACGAATATCATAATCTAAAATACCATACAGGCTATCAAAATCATGCTTTAGGTGAATGCCTTTAAATATTTTGTCTTGATATTCGAACTTTTTTGATTTGATATCTAAAGTTGTAGTTTGATTTTCTAAATGGCTTTCCAATTCAACCAATGTATTTGCTTCCACATAGTAAGTCGTATCAAAAAATCTCAAAATAGGATTAATGTTTTTTAGATTCATTATTAATTTAAAATCCTCAACGGTTTCAGCAGGGATTGTCATTTTTTGAAGATAGTTTGGAACTAGTTGCGCAACTTGATTATTTAACATTGGAACAATTTGAGTAAAGTCAAATTTTCCTTTAAGGCTAGCATCTACATAATTAGACATGACCGTGACCACATCCTCTTCTCCTGTCCTTAGAACCAGCAAATCTACAGCGGTAAAATCTAATTCCTTTTGTCCATCAAAAAACTGAAAATTTTCAATATTTACACTGCCTGCCATATTATCAATAGAGTTTCCTTTCAGATTAATATTCATATTAGTTTTGACATTTGTGGAAACATTTCCTTCCATGAAGTTCAATTTCACTATAAATGCGCTATCTACTTTTAAATTAAAATCAAACTGCAATTCCTTTTTAAAATCGATATATCCATCATATTTCAATGCTAAATTTTCATCTTTTACATCTACTTTGCCCGTAAACCTACTGTTGCTGTAGTTACCTTTATCTACCGAAATATTACGGTAATTGTAGCCATTTAAAGACAAATTGTTAAAGTATCCTCTAAACATTAAATCCATTTCACTCGTTGAAAACCCTTTAGATCCCGGCAAAATTTGCACATAACCATTCACTTTTCCTAGACTATTGGTACCTGAAAGCTTAGCTAAGTTTAAATCCTCAATTACTAGGTGTTTCGAAAGAGTATCTGACTGAATTCCATGGTAATAAAATAGCCCGTCAGACTTTTGTTGGAATTTGATGCCATTTTGTGAATACAAGTTACCTAGACCTGTTAATACTTTACCTTGCACCATAAAATTTTTCAGGTCTCCTTTAAACCGACCGTTAATAACTTTTATTGTTGCCAAGTTTCGCAAATTGGGAGGTAATTCAATATGCTTTTTGCCATTTAGGAATGGCTGAAGATTCAATGTTTCTATATCGTCTACACTGGTTTGAAAAAATGCAATTTCTTCATCAAATTCATAGGTATTGATGTCATCCAAATTCGGTATTTGAAAATTACCTTGAAGCTTAGTTTTTGTTAAAGTTTGAATATCTAAATTACTAATCTCCATTCCATTTACTGGCCCATATAATTCCGCATTTACTATGGTTAGCGTATCAGACATACCATTTAACTGAGGCACAAAATAGGCTAGGTCGGCCAAGGCAATTTTCGTATTTTCTATGTGTGCATTAAAATTTACTTGATTTAAAAAATCTTCAAAGTCTTTGGGGCCGTTGTTGGTTTTTAGCTCTAAAACATCTGCATTTAATTCAGAATTTTTAAGTGACAATTGAAGTTCGTTTAAACTGATAATATTTTCGTTATACAAAACCTTTGAGGATAGGTTTTTTAGTTCTAATCCAGATTGCTCAATAAAACTTAATTGATCAATCCTCGATTCAATCGTATTTTTAGAAAAATTGAAATTAGAAAATCTCCCGTGCAATCTCTGCACGTCTATATGAGAGTAATCTATACCAAAGTCAGTCTTCTCACTGTTGTAGTCGTTGTATTGAAAATTTATATTATTAAGTGCTATTTCATTAACCGTTATATCAAAGTCCAAACTTGCAGTATCTTCTGAACTTGGACCAAGGTAGTCGATAATATGTTGAAAGTTGAATGTATTATCTCCTTTGGTTTTATTTAGAATGGCTTTGGCATTAACAAGTGTCACATTGTCAATAATAGCATATTTCTGTTTTAAATCCCAATCTCCTAAATTTATACTAATTTCTTGGGCTGCCAGTAAAGTATCTAAATTTTTATCTTCAATAAAAACACCTTCTAGATTAAGCCTATCAAAAAAGACAATATCTATTTTATCAATATCAACCTTGGTTCCTAGTTCCTTGCTTAAATAAGTGGTTGCCTTTTTGCCTAAAAAGGTCTGAAAAGTACTGCTACGAATAAAAAAAGCAAATAGAATAATAGTGACGAGAATGATTTCGACGAATAATAAAACAATATGACCTATGCCTTTTGCTATTTTCACTAATTTTGCCTTGAAAAATTATTGTGCTAAATTAACCAAAATGGACAAAAAACGAGCCATAATTCTAGGAATTGAGTCTTCATGTGATGACACATCTGCAGCTATTTTAGTAGACGGAGCCATAATCAGTAATATTGTTGCTGGGCAAGCTGTGCATGAAGCTTTTGGAGGCGTTGTTCCTGAGTTAGCATCACGCGCGCATCAACAGAATATTATTCCTGTTGTTGAGGCGGCTATTAAGGAAGCTAAAATAGACAAAAACGATATTTCAGCGATAGCCTTTACGAGAGGACCTGGGCTGCTCGGCTCATTGATAGTTGGAACTTGTTTTTCTAAAAGCTTAGCCATGGCCTTAAAAATACCGTTGATTGAAGTAAACCACATGCATGGACACATTTTGGCTCATTTTATTAAAAACTCGGAAAAAAGGTATCCTGCATTCCCATTTATATGTTTAACCGTGTCTGGAGGACATACCCAAATAGTTTTAGTAAGAGATTTTTTTGACATGACGGTCTTGGGTGAAACAATTGATGATGCGGCCGGAGAAGCGTTTGATAAAGCCGCAAAAATTATGAGTTTACCTTATCCTGGTGGGCCATTAATTGATAAATATGCCAAAACTGGAAACCCGAAAGCATTTCCTTTTCCAGTTTCTAATCTTGAAGGATATAGTTTCAGCTTTAGCGGTTTAAAAACGAGTTTACTTTACTTTCTAAAAAAACAAATTGTATCAAATCCTAATTTTATTTCTGACAACCTAAATGATATTTGTGCATCCTATCAATATTCTATTATTAAAGCACTTTTTAAAAAGCTTGTTTTGGCTGCAAGGTCGCATAAAATTGAGCATATTGCAATAGCTGGTGGTGTTTCTGCAAATTCATTATTAAGAAGTGAGCTTGTCAGAATTGGAAAACAGGAAAAATGGACCACATTTGTACCTAATTTCGAATACTGTACCGACAATGCTGGCATGATAGCAATTGCAGGATACTATAAGTTTTTAAAAAAGGATTTTGTGGGCCAAGATATTACTCCGAATGCACGACTAAAGATTAGTTGAAAATTCTTAGTTCAGCTCTTCTATTTAACGCATGAAATTTATCTGGGCAGTCAATACCGTCTTCACAATCGTTAACTAGCTTACCTTCTCCATAAGCATTAATTATTATTCTACTTTCATCAATTCCCTCACGAACCAAATACGATTTCACCCATTTCGCTCGTTTTTCAGATAAAATTAGGTTGTAATTATCGGATGCACGAGAATCCGCATATGCACTAATTTCTAATGTACTGGAGGTATTAATTTCTAGAAGCAATAATGTTTTCTTTATTTTTAGCAAGTCACTTTTATTGGGGCTGGTTTTATTAGAGCCAAAATATATCGATTCTATTTCATTAGAAATGTCAAGAGCTGATGTTCCAAAAGTTGCATGTTTGGTGTTGTCAGAAAACTGTTCCATAATTTCGACAGGTATTTCAGAAGCAAATCCTTGTGGTTTATAAACAAAGAATCCTTTTTCACCGCTTGCCAGTTTTGCCAACTGCTTACCATCCTCTCCAACTATAAATAAGGAGAAATTCTCAAGATCAAAATCTTCAGGGACACTTTCAAGCTTAAATAGAACTGTTGAAATGCCTGGTAATTTTTCAAAAACAAAATTACCAAATCTATCGGCTACTACTTGTCCTATTTTATTTCCATTTCCATCATAAGCAAACACCTTTAATTGAGGGTCAAAATCGCCTTCTTGACTATTGTAATCAAAATTCCCTTTGATATCGAATATTAAATCGAGAGACTCTTCTAACTTATTAAGTCCCGCTAAATTCTTGTTATTATCAACTAAGTCTAATTTGCGATAAGTAAATTTATTTGTTGCTGAAGGCAGAAGTGTAAGCTCATTTATTTGATCATCTTTTTTAACATTAATGCTAAACAAATCTAAACTCATTGAATCTGGCTTATCAGTTATTTCAATGTTATATAAAGACATATTGTTTTCATCAGTGAACTTAAATTCACCCTTTGCATTCGTGCGTTCTTTTGAGTGAAAATTATTATTCTTATCGTAGATGCTGATTTCAACTCCATCAGCTAAATCAATGCTTTGATTATTGTACTTAACACTACCAAACACCTCTTCGCCTGTACCAGCCATGAAATCAAATTCTCCCTCATCTACTTTATCTCTTGCCTTTAATGCTTGTATATTAAGTATTTCAAGAGATCGATAAACAAAATCTCCATTTGATTGCGGAATAATTTCTTTAATTAAATTTCCGCTATCATCAATGATTTTTAGAGAAATATCAGCTGCATCAAAATTTTCATCCATTTTATCTAACTGAAAAGAATAATTTTCAATTCCAGCCATTTTTTCATAAACAAATTGCCCCTTTGCATTGGACCTAAGGGTATCAATGAAATTACCATTCTCGTCATACACACTAATGATCAAATCTTGTCCAAAATCAACATCCATTCCACCTTTATCAAAATCGCCATTAATTAACCCTGAATCGAATGAGAATGCATCTTCTCTTAAATAGTTTTTCCTTTCGAGGTCATTAATATCTAGGACCTTCAATTGTCGGAATAAATAGAAACCACTACCATCATCTTTTAATTTTTCTATGATCTTTCCATCAAGGTTAAAAATAATAAGCGTTAAATCTGTATTCTCTTCTTCAAGCTTTACAATGTAATCTTTGTCTTTAGGCAAATTTGAAAAATCAAAATATCCGCTTTCATCTGATGAAATAGTGTGCGCAGTATTACCATTGGGATCTATAAGATTTACTTTCAAAACTCCTGTTTCTTCTGTTGGATTATCTTCGTAAAGGAATCGACCAGATATAATAGTTTCGCCATTCTCATTAATTTGACTTAAGTTCAATTCTCCTACATCCTTTATTTCAACTGCTTTATAAACGAATTCATTGCCTTCGTCGGCCAGTAGCTTGTCGTCTGGGTTACCTTCACTATCAAATAGAACTAAATCCATCTCAGCTTTTGACTTAGCTTGTATAGTATAATTTTCTAATGATCCTATATCTTCAAATTCAAACTCACCATTTTCGTTTACAAAAACCTCCAAAACAGGCTCTTTCATATCGTTTAACAAATAGACGGTAAGCGGTTGTTCAATCGCTTCATCTAATTTTCTGTATTTAAACTTACCAAATAAACTGTTTTTATAATTTTTTTGTTTGTTGATTGTAATTGCAAATATGTCGTCGTTTCCGTTTCTATTCGAACTCAAAAAACCGATATTTTTACCTTTGACTTTAAAGAATCCAAAATCGTCGGCTACTGTGTTTACAAAGTCTAAATTTTTAGCATCTCTTGATCCAAGTTCTAGATAAAACACATCTAAACCGCCTTTACTTTCTTTTCTATTTGATGAAAAAAATAGCGTTCTATCTTCTCCGTAATGGGGAAAAAGCTCGTCGAATTTAGTGTTGACGCTTTTTATATTGGCTGGACTCGTCCATTTCCCTTCCTTAATACTAGACGAGTAGACATCTTTCCCTCCTACTCCGCCTTCGACATCAGATACAAAATAAAGAGTTTGTGTTTTAGAATCATACGAAGGATGAGCAAATACATAAAGTGGATTATTGAATGGCAATTGTTGTGGTGTTTTATTCCATTTCCCTCCTACTTTGGTTAGCATAAAAAGCTGAGGCTTTAAAATATTAATATTTTTATCCTTTACTTTAAATGGGACTTTTGTAAAAAATAAGGTATCCCCAGAAGATGAGAAGCACAATGGGCCAACATGTGTAAATTGATCTTTTAGTTCAATCATTTGTTGAATATTATTGACTTTTACTTCATAGTAGTCTTCCAAACCGCTTACATCCGCTTTGTATACATTAACCTTTCCATTCTTTTCCCAGTTGTTTTCTTTATAGTGCACTAGTGAAGGCTCACGTGACGAGGCAAAATAGGCTTCGTTTCCAGAGACAACAAGAGAAAAATCTTGGTAGAATGAATTGGCTCCTTTTAAACTTCTGACATTGCCCGAAAAATCGGTAACAATATTTTTTGTTCCCTGCGCAAGCAACAATTGATGTGTACCTCCAAGCAATAATATTATCAGGATAATTCGCATCTATAGATATCTTGGAGAAAGCATTTTCTTTCTGGAATTCTTTACATTAAAATCAAAACCAACAAATATTTCGTGCGAACCAAAACTATAATCTGCCAGTTCATTTATTGAAAAATCATAGGCATACCCAATCCTAAAAAAATCTGTAATATTCCATTCACTTAGAAAGTTAATACTACTTGTATTCCTAATCGATAAGCCAAGCCAGAACTTTTCATAAAACATAAAGTTTGCTGCAATATCAATATTGGGAACTACACCTTCAGTTAACTTTAAAAGTATGGTCGGTTTAAACTTTACTCTTTTCTTTAAATCAAAAACATAACCGGTATGAAAATATAAATGAGTACCTAATGAAACATTATTGTTTTGAGGGAAAACCTCAAAATTTAGACTTTCGTTAGTTAGGTGGTTAATGGCTATTCCTGCAAAAAACTTATTTGAATAGTAATATGTTCCAAAATCAAAATTTGGTACTATTGTTTTTTCTACACCACCCACATTAAATACGTCTGTCGAATTTTTGTAAGTCAGTAGGTTTCTATTAAGAATAGACTGATAGCCGCCTATTCTCATGCCAAAACTTAGCTTTGATTTTTTAAAACCTACATGATAGCCTAAAGAAAAATTAATTGCTGAGTTTGTCAAAGGTCCTAGAGTTTCTCTTGATACGCTAAGGCCATATGCCAACGCTGTTTTACTCAACGGAGAATGAACAGTAAATGACTGCACACTAGGCGCACCCTCAATTCCAACCCATTGACTGCGGTGCAAGGCCACACCACTAAACGAAGATCTCGAGCCTGCGTACGCACAATTAATTGCATACTGATTATAGGCATATTGGCTATACAATGCCTCTTGCTGAGCATAACTATTATTAGATATCAGTATAAATAATATGTAGAGAATTCTTTTCATTTTATTTTACAACTTGCAACCAACCATCTTTAACTTTAGTAGTTCCATCTTCAATTATGTAATAATATGTACCGTATACAACTTGCTGTCCGTTTGCTTGATTTATTCCATCCCAGGCATTCAAGTTATTATCGTAATTTTCGATTGTGGCAATTTTATCACCCCACCTATTAAAAATATATACTACAGGATTATCATACAATTCAATTCCAGTAATTTCCCAAGTTTCATTTACACCGTCTCCGTTAGGTGAAAAAGCAGTATAGACTTGCTCTTCACAACTTGCCGGAAGTTTTAAAGTCACTTCAATAGAATCTCTAAGTATACAATTGTTTTCATCAACAATGTCTACGTAATACCAAGTGTTAAATGTTGGTGCAACAACAATGGAAGCTACGGAGTCCATTGTACTCCAAGCATACGACACACCACCTGTAGCTTCTAGCTCCTGCGTGAAACCTAAACAAATTTCAGCCAGATCAGTACTAATGGAGGCCTCCGAAGAAAATTGATACAATGTGATCGTATCAAAATCAGAATAGCATTCAGTTGTTGGATCTAGAACATTGACTAAATATGTGATACTATCTATTACTGTTGCCACAGGGAGGTAGGCATTTGTGTCGGCAGCTAGCGCATTTAGTATGTCATTTTCGTTGAACCACGTTCCCTCAAAATTACTGGTAATAAAAATAGTGTCAATTATTTGATCGTTACAATACTCTAGTTGCATGTCATCAATAATAGGGGCATCTGGCGAGGATTTTATGATAATTTGCACGGAATCAGCAGGTGATTCACATTCGTTGACAACTACAGTAACAATGTAATTACCAGAGTCTGCAGGCGTGTATGTGTTACTGTTGGCTAATTGTAAATCAGGGGTATTATTAACTATTAAATACCAGTCAACATTCAAGTTATTTTGTTCATCTAACGCAAGAATTTCTTCTCCTTCACAGTAAACGGAGTCCGTTACATCTATAATTGGCGCACTCGGAATATCATAGGTATAAATTGTTATTGAATCTAACTCTGACTGACACCCATTTAAATCTATATAGTCAAAGTAGAATGTAGAATCTCCTACAAATTGAGGAGGTGAAACTCCTAGGTTAAACGTGTTAGAACTTACTCCAGATGAAATTGGAGTTGTTCCGTTATTAACATACCACGTTCCTGTTCCAAACAAAGAATCTTGTGGAGAGGGTAAAATATTTCTAGCTTTCAAAGAATCAGCTTCAGTATCACCTAAACAATATGTTGTGTCAGAAAATATGAATGGGGTTATTGGATTATTAAATATTTCAAAACTCACATATCCAAGCTCAGAACGACAAGTATTTCCGTCAACAAATGAGTATTGTATACTATCCATCATACCTGGGGCGAAGGTGATAGGAATATCATTTATATCCAGCGAGTCATCAGTTAGATTTAAGAAAGTAGGTGCATAATACCATTCAACTACAGTATCAGCAATTAAAGTATCTAATAGTTCTCCTGGGCAATATTCTAAATCAATTCCTGCAAAATTGTAAGAAGGTAAGTCCGGTGCAGGATGATAGGTAACCAGTGCAGATTGAAAATATGACCAACAGCCATTTGTAGGATGTTCTAAATGTGCGTAAAATGTATAAACCGTATCATTTGCAAAGTTATAGTTAGGTGTAATTTGGCTTACATCAACTCCTATAGGAGTGCCTATTGTATCATTTACATACCAATCGCAAATAAGAGGAGATGGGTTAGCATCTTGGGCGAAGATATCGTTAAGCACATCTCCTTCACAGTATTCGCTTACAAGAGGAGTTAAATTTGGTCCTGTAGGGCGAGGGTTAAATTCCAAGTTTATTAAATCGGCAGAAGAGTAACACCCAGTACCCGTTGAATCTACTGCTGTATATGCTATTGTTTGGCCTAAAAAGGAACCTGTTGGAACAACAGGAACTTGGCTTGGCCCATATTGGGTTGCAGCCTGCGTTACCCTTTGCCAAATTGCAGAAGTTGGATTTCCAAGTAAAAACAGATCTGGAACAACATCTCCTTCACAATATATAACTGTGCCTGCATTTTGTGCTCCACTTAGTATTGTTGGCTCCACTGGTGTTGCATAAGTTTGAACAAAAACACTGTTGGTATCGGAGTAACATGTAAAATCTGAAGTCGCAACTGCTAATGTTTGAAGTTGCGAAGCATGATAATTAATTGTGTTAATTGATAAATCTGAAAACCGATTTTGTAATCTAAGCGAATCAGTGGTTTCATATGGATTAACTCCCGGCTTAAACACAGTGCTTATTCCAGTTTGTATATTAGCATAAATGGTATCATTTGATGTTGGACAAATTTCAATTAATGTATCTGCAGGGAGAAGAAGACCTCCTGCATTTAACGTCAATACAGGAGTTGCAGGGTTAGAATGGAAACTTACTCTAATTGTGTCGTACTCACTGTAACATTCAATCCCTGTAGAGTCTCTTGCAAAAATCGACAATATTGCATTACTGTAAGTGTAGTCGTCCGTAGGGATATTATATTGGTGTGGATTAGAAAAAGTTGGTACAGAATCTGTTGAACCAGATTGTTCATTTTTCCACCATAAATTATGTAAATCAGCGTTGTTTAGTGGACTAACTATGCCAATAAATTCTCCGAAACAGTAGGAAGTATCTAATCCAAATACTGGATCAATAGGTTCCTCATAGGTATGAACCAATATTTGATTGGTATCAGAATTACAATTTTTAGTTGCAACTAAATTGTATTGTACGGTATTAAAGTAATTTAAAAGCGAATCAGAATCATAATTGAAATTGTTTAGTGTGGTACTATTATAATTAGCTCCTAAAACATCAACAAAATTTGAGTTTACAAACCAGCTATACGAAAATGGAGCTGGCGAAACTGACTGCATAAATTCATCAGTATTATTTTCTTTACAGCGATCAATTGAAGCTGTTACAACTGAATTACCGGCATAACTTAATTGCGCGGCCATAGGACGTGCATGGTAAGCGATATAAATGGTGTCTTCAATACTTGTACATTCAACACCTAATGTTGTTATCCCTGATCTTTCTCTAAAGGTAATGATGTCAATTTGGTTAGCATACAATGCTGGTACTGTTGGAGTATATTGGTGTGGGCCAAATGTGCTAGATGAACCTACTCCACTTTCCGTCCAAATTACTTCTGTTCCACCAGCTAATTCTAAAATATCTACCGCATCATTATCGCAATATGCTACTGTTCCGCCACTAATTAATGTAGGTGAAATGGTATCGGCATATGTGCTCACTATGCGCGAGTTTGTGTCGGAATAACACGTTTTTGGCACTACATCTGTATAGGTTAAGGACGTGTAATTATAAACTGTAGAATCTGAATTGGCCCCAAAACCTGTGAAAGGGAAAATACTGTCAGTTAAAAATGGGTTTATACTGTTTTCGGTATACCAATAGGTATCGGCAGAATCTGTATCAGCAAAAAACGATTCTGTTGAGCCAAAGCAAATAAAGGTGGTGTCTGGTGCAAGACTCGTGTTCGATAATGTGATATTAGGCGGACTAGGTCTCATATGAAAACCAATATCAATTGTATCATTTTCGGACTTACATGTATTCAACAAAGTAGTGAACCCTGTAGAATCGTATACAATGATTTGAGATTGCCCACCATAAGTGAATGGTGCAATAGGAGGATATTCATATTCCGGAAGTCCGCCATCTGTTACTGTAATTGCACCATCTTGATTCCAGACAATAGCTGTTCCATTGGCTTTCAGGGTATCTATCAATTCATCTTCGCAATAAGCAGTATCTACAAAAGAATTATAAATTGGTAATGCTAGCATATCGATAAAAATTGTATCGTTCTGCGATCGGCAAACTTTTCCAGTGCTTGCATATAAAGAATCTCTATAAAAACTTAATGTATCATTGGCAAGGGGAGCAGAAACAACACCATAGTATTGACTTGTATCAGCAATTCCATCAAAGTTCAATTTCCAGTAAGTTCGATTTGCTTCAGAACTTGCGCCTATACTGTCGGTTTGATTGGGTGCGGGGCAAATATTAACTAACTCTTTGGAGCTAATTGGCAATACTGTAGAGGAGTTCCAGTTTAAAGATGGTACAGCTAATTCTTGATGAAGTGTAATTTGAACCGAATCATAATCAGAATAACAATTTACTCCTGTAGAGTCTCTCGCATAAATATAATGAGGTAAGTCATCATACAAAATTGCTGCTGAAATAACATGGGAATCTAACGGTGTTGAAACAAAACTGAGGTCCGATTTTGAATTTTCATACCACAACACATTGTTTGTTGCTAAGCTGTCGAGATCATAAAGGTTTGCAAGAGTTTCATCAAAGCAATAGGCTGTGTCAGTTTCAATGCTAATTCGAGGCTTAATTGGGGAAGAAATGACATTAATTGTAATGACGTCTGATAATGATGTACATTCTACCGTTGCAGGTCCGCTGGCCATCCCTGTTGTATACGTACTATCCTTGTATATTGTGATAGTATTATTTGATAGCGGTGAAAAGTAGTCATTTGGAATAAAAACATTTGTTGTTACTTGCCCTCCAATAGTGTCCCAGAATACAGTTTCGTTCATATTAAACACATTACCAAAAATTGTATCGTTATAACTCGGGCAAATTGTTACTATTGCACCGGCATTCAATGCTGAACCAAGATAAGTTAGTTCTACATTTTGAGGTTGACTTAAGAATATTAGCTCAGTACTGTCAAATTCTGAAACGCAACCTAAGCCACTGGAATCTTGCGCGTATATTTTTTGGAGATTATTATTGTAAGGGAAAATTGCTGGATAATTTTGCGCATCCATTAAAACCAATGTGTTTGTGTCTCCTAAATACCAATTTGTATTTGACCCTGAATTATTGTCCGTAAGTGGACTTGTTAAAGGCAACGGAACTTCGCAATACGCCATATCTCCACCAATGATGTCTGGTTGCACCGGCAATCTATTAATGAATACAATAAGACTATCAGTGTCGGACGTACACGTTACAGAGTTGTTAGAACCAACTGAAGTAATAGAATAATTATAGTCTAATGTGTAGACGCTGTCAGTTCCAAGTATAGGGTAGTTGATAAAGTAAGAATTTCCATTGAAGGTTGTTCCGTCTGGTTCAATCCAAGACGTTGATGCAAATGCTGAACTAATGCTATTAAGACCTGAAAAATTTGGACAAAAACTGACTGAATCAACATCTAATACAATGTTGTTTATTAAAATGCCATCACTGGTATATGTCATGGCATTAGGTTTGTCAAATATTTCAAGCGACTCTACAGATGATCTTGGACACTCACTATCATCTGTTAAAAACTGAATAGCATAAGTTCCTGACACGAATTCAGAACCTATTGCGGACAGTTGGCCATTGGTGGCATTAATATTTTCGGTTCCTGGCTGAGTTAAAATACTAAATATACCTGTTGTATTTACATTATTTGCAGGCAATGCAGCACCATCAGAGCAAAAGTCAGTTAAATTGAAGGATGGGTCCGGAACATCATAAACTTCTATTGGTCCGATAGCGCTAGAGATGCAGTCAGGACCTAAAGTGTATATCATTTCATAAGTATCACCATCTTGAAAATTGGTTAAGTCACCAGAAGTTGCATTTAAAGAAACAGTACTTGCAGCTGGCACAATGGATGACAAACTAAACGATCCACCACTTACATTTGGTATGGTAGTAGGACTGACCGTTGAACTAACATCACTACAAAAACTATCAAAAGTAAAATCAAGATCTACAGAAGATTCTAAAGTAGAAGATAATGGAATACTGTTAACATTTGAAGCTTGGCAGAAGTCAACTACTCCGTTTCTATCAACTTCTAACTGAATTTGAGGACTATATATCATAGCCGTTAGATTTCCAAAGGTATTATTTTGCTGAAAACTTCCCCCATTGTCAAGACTGTAAGTTGTGTCATTAAAAATACTTCCTGCTATTGTATTACTAATGACAGACAATGAGATTTCACCGACCCCATTTCCGCAATAATCATCTGTGATGACTTCATCAATTTCAAAAATACCACCGGCAACTAGTGTTTTACTGATAGAGACAGTACAACCACTGCCATAATCTATTAGCATATTATAGGTGCCTGGAGCTAAAGAATCTTGCAAAAACAGATCAGGTCCAGGTGATTCCATAGCCACCCCATCAAACAAAACAGTATAAGTAAAAGAAGAGTTAGCTGTATTATCAATTGCTAAACTTCCACCTAAGCTACCCGTTGCACAAATTTCTTGTAAAAATGCAGTATCAGGAGCAACAGGTGCTGGGCTTATTGCTAAAAACTTTCCAAATTCAGAGCTACTACCAGTTGTCCCGTTGGTCATTATAGCAACAATTGTATCGCCTATAGCTACTGTTCCAGTTAAATCAAAAATTAGGTTTTCAGTTACAGCTGAAGCTGTTATTGTGTCGAAGTACACAGATTTACCACCTTCTCCATATGTACTAACATCTAATGTATCATCATTTGCGCTGTAAAAATCAAAATAGTAGACATCACCAACTGTCAGATTATTTGCCTCCACATCCATGCTGAAATTAGCCCCTGCACAAGTAAAAGCACTGTTGAGAATTGGCGTATGCATTCCATCTTGAATACCAGTAGCTCCTATATTATTCACAGCATTTCCTCCTCCAAGGTCAATTCCTTGTCCTCCATTTAAATAAATAGAATTCCGTAAGAACGAATTTCCAGAAGATCCACTCACTACACTTATACCACTACCATTATTATGCGCAATCACATTTTTATCAGTGACATCACTTGAACCAAATCTATTTCTAAATGATCCTGTAATAACCACTCCGGTTCCTATATTTGACCCTACAATACCTGATGATGTTTTTCCGATATAATTATTGACAAACACATTAGAATCGGCATTAGATCTAAGAACTATTCCCTGATCGTAATTAATGATTTGATTGGCACTATCTCCACCAAAGCCAATGTTGTTTTGACTAGAATTAAACAGATAAATAGCGGTATCATTTTCAAACATATTTGGGCCTGTCATTAAAGTATCTATCCCAAAATAATTCCCATAAATTTTGTTGCCTTCATCTGAATTCGAAAATCCAATACCCACTCTATTTTCTCCAAAAACATTATTTGGCCCGATAATATTATGCGAAGAATTACCCCTTGAACCAACTCCAAAGTTTTGATTATCTGCAATATCAAAACTCATACCTGTTCTATCCACTCCAAAATTACAACGTTGAACTTGAACCGAATCTGCATTTTGTAAATATACCCCGACATTTCGGTTACCAAAAACATTATTTGCACTAACTCCTGTTCCTCCTACGTTAATTCTTTTTGAGTTACGAAGCCTTAACCCTATACCTGTTCCATTGGCTCCAACTAAAGTTAAACCTCCTACTCTGTATCCAAAAACATTGTTACTTATATTTTGGTCTTGACTTGCGTCCAGGCTAATATCAACAGTATCGTTTGCAAAATAATTCCGCCCAAGTACTCCATCAGCAGCAACTCCAAAATTGTTTGTTGCAAATAAGTCCCGGGCCAATATTCCATAATATGAGCCTGAAATTTTGAAAGTTCCATCAGCAGATAAACCAAAATAATTGTTTCTTATAGTATTGTTTTCTGTGCTGTCTAGTACTAATCCAACTCTATTTCCTGAAATTATGTTCGATTCATTTTGACCAATTTGCACATCTGAACCTCTGTAAATTTTTATCCCAATACGATTCGGTCTTGCAGTCGAACCATCTTTATCTGTTCCGATTAGGTTACCTGCCACAATAATATCTTTACTGTCTAACACGTAAATACCAATACTGTCGTTTCCTGAAATTCGATTTGATTTAGCGCCAGCGCCACCAATGCCAATTATATCTGAATCAAAAACAAAGATACCAGTATCGTTTGCTACTGCATTACTGTTTGTATCAATTCCAATATTACTATTCAAGATTGCAATGCCTGAACTACTTAGTATTTCTGCTCCCACATCATTGCCAACTATAACTAGCTTTAAATCCGCGTCATTTTCATTACCTATACTATTAAATGTAGAATTTTGAATTCCCGAAAACCTAATTCCTGTTCCGTTACCAACTGATAATAATGGGCCGGCAGCAGCAGGAAATGCCCCCCCAATAATGTTTGATGCCACTCTGTTGTTATTCACAAAGGCACCATCAACCCAAACACCCGCATCTGTGTTACCAGAAATAACATTAAATTGATTAGTTAATCCAGAACTAGGCAAATATCCAATATAATTATGATGCGCTCCACTGTCAATTTTTACACCAACATTATTTGGTAAAGTGCTTGTGCCAATATAATTAGGAACACCTATTAAATTACCTTTAATTTGTACCTCTTCAACATTAGAACCAGACAAATAGATACCAATTTCATTATTAACAATTGTATTTCTTTCACTTGTATTATTATAATTGTCCCCACCAATTAATACCGGCGAAGCGTTTGACCCCGTATTCCCTGTACAATATATTCCAGTCTTATTCCCAAAATTATTTGCCGTTACTGATCTATCAGCACCTATAATGTTTCCTAATATTTTAATTGATTGTCCATTTACAATTCTAATACCAGCACTGTCGTTTGCAGAAATTATATTTCCAATACCATTTCCAATTGTTGTAATTGAATCATTTATTAGATATATCCCATGATTATTAGGAGCCGTGTCTAATCCATCAAAAGTTACCCCAATATGATTATTGTCGATAATAGTACCTATTGAACTACCTAATTTCACTATACCATCACCGTTATGTAGACCAATTATATTCTTTCCAAAAAGTGTAGCCACTCCTATTTCAGAATTAGTCGGCGTTCCAATATAAATTCCATGCGGATTGTTAGTTTCATTTTTTACTGTAGAGTCTTTTCCATTTGGATGCAACCCAATGACATTACCTTGTATTTTAATATTATTTGCATTATCACCTACACTTATGTTAGCTCCAGTATATGGATCTGGAAGAGGAAGAATTGATGTATCATTAAAACCGTTTCCAGTGATAACATTTCTTTGATGATGGTAAACGCCTCCTAATACCACGTCCTCACCTTTTATACAAATTCCCCCATACTCATTTCCATCAGAAGAAGAAATTACACTTGACGGTGAAATATTTGACCGAATGCCGATCGTATTACCAAAAATGGTGGTTCCATTTGCTGAACTTCCAACTAAAATACCGTATTCATTAAATCCAATAATTGATAGCCCAGAAATAATAGAATTTGGAGCAGCATCTAAATCAATACTAGTTGGATTTCCTTGAGGCCTTAAAATTGGCAGATTGCGGGCGGGAGTTAGAGTGTCTGAGGATAGACCTTCAACATTATTAGGCCCAGGAATTGCACTCCCATCTTGAGAAAACCCGTCAATATAAACCGTTCTTATAATAGGAGCAGTACTAGTTTGCACCGGCACTTCGGAAACTCCAGCGTTACTCAAGTCAAATTCCACATAGTGAACATCCGTTGGATTTACGGATGCATTAATATTATTAACCAACACTCTCCAATCTGGATTACCAGCATTGGGACTTCCTGTGATTTTGTAAGGTGTATATTCTGCCGCTCCAATATCGGAAATGCCTGTCGTATTATTATCCCCATCTATTGTCCTAGGTGCACGCCGGCAATCGTTATTAGAAAGACTAGTATTTGTACCTCTATCAATTAAAAAGCTACCATCTAGCAATGTAAAATATTTCAGTCCGTAACCATCTGTTACATAATTAGATCTTAAATTTAAAGGGTGAGTAGCATCTGCTTGGTTGCCAAAATAATCAGCACCTAGCACACCATTTGTAAATCGGTCAGGCAAAATAGTGGAATTATTGAACGCGTAGTAATAGTTGTGAGTCACTGTAGCATTAAAGTTTCCTGAAAAACTTTGATACGGATACATGACTTGACTTTGCCCTGCAACCCCATTTAAGTATAGTAAGTTGTTACGAAGCACTATGTAGGTATTAAAATCAAAAGTAGCCTGTGTTGCAGGATAGTTTACAAACAGAGCATGACCTGCGGAGTCTGTACTGACTGTGCTACCGGCATTATCATAAAAAGTATTTCCTATAAAGGTATAATTATCAGTAGCAGATGTATAATGAATACATACTGCTCCGCCTTTATCAGCTGCTCGGTTTTGAATAAATGAAGTTGATTTAATATCTGCTAAATTTGCTGTGCTATCAAAATATATTGCACCACCGTTTTGCAATGAAGTATTTCCGACAAAGGAGCAATATCTAATCCGAACTGAACTATTATTTTTCACGCTTAATGCTCCACCATCACCAGCAACAGGTGCACACCCTTCAAACAAACAAGAAACGAAGGATATTGTTGAAGAGGAATCAATATCAGCTGCTCTTTTGGCATCACCTGGTGTAGGATTCCAAAACCCCATATTAAAAAATGATAGGGTTGAGTTTCTTATAACAAACATATCGTCATACCCTGCCGCAGAGCTACCAAAATATGAATGTTTTGCATATGGTCCAATAATAGTCAGTCCGCTTGCTCCTGAAATTTCAATTGGAGAAAATAATTCAATTGATCCTTTAAAATTGATAATAATGCTGTCGTTAATGCCACCAGCAATATCCACATCTAAAACTGCTTGTCTTAAAGACCCTGCTCCTGTATCATCTCCGTTTGTTACTATATATGTGGCACTGTGCCCAACAAATGCTGAACACAGAAAAAACAGAAAGAAAATATAATTTTTCAACTTCATTTATGCAAAACGATAATACTCATACGTCACAGACGCATAAAAGTTCGCAACCGATAGGCTAAATACGAACTTTTTTTGTAAAAATACGATTTTCTTCGGTTTAACCTCTTCTAAAAATCAATTCTTCATCACTACTTCCTTGTGGGTAAAAATAATAACCGTCTAAATCAAACGATTTTAACCCCTCTATGTCTTCAATATTATTTTGAATGATAAATCGAGTCATCAGACCTCTTGCCTTTTTAGCAAAAGTCATTATTACTTTGTAATCGCCTTTTTTTGTCATATCTTTAAATACAGGTGTAATTATTTTATTTTTTAGTTTGGGCAATTTTGCTGATTTAAAGTATTCGCTTGAAGCTACATTAACTAATATTTCACCCTTCTTCATTTCACTATTTAAAGCATCTAAAATTTTATTGTTCCAAAACGCATACAGGTTTTTTTTTGCTGCGGTTACTTTAAATGATGTGCCCATTTCTAACCTGTAAGGTTGAATTAAATCTAACGGTTTTAATAATCCATATAGCCCTGAGAGAATTCTCAAACTTTTTTGACCATTTTCTCTTTCCTCTGCAGAAAGTGAAGGAAAGTCTAACCCTTGATAAGCTGCACCCGTAAAAATATCTGCTGCTGGTTTACTGTTTTCATTAGTAAAAGGAATATGCCAATCATTAAATCTCGTTTCATTTAATTGAGAAATATCAGCACTTACAGACATTAATTTGGCTATTTGTTTTGCACTCAATTTTTTTAGTTTATTTACTAAATATTCAGCCTCATCAATAAATTGAGGGACTGTGGTTTCATTTTTAGTAATATCAATGTTAAAGTCAATTGATTTGGCAGGTGAAAGAATTATTTTCATGAAAGTTATTTGGTTTAGAATTACAAATTTAATGAATTCAAAAATACTAACTTTGCCCTAAATTATTAAAAATGGCTGCTAATATCCAACGCAAATGTGGCAATTGTAACACGTGGAATGGTAATGTTGATTACTGCTTAAATTGTAATCACCCTATTTCAATTAAGATTCAGGAAAAAATTGAAAAAGCAAAAAAAGCAGAAATTGCCGCTCAGCAGCCAAAAGACAAACTTGACATTATAGCAGAACGGTATAAAAACCACCGATTTATATTGGTTAGAGTACTCTATCATGTTTTCAATTCTATTTTTATGGTTTTTATGGGTATAGGATCCGCAATTGCCTATTTTATAGCATGGACAGCAGGATAAAACTACTATTTCACCCTCTCATTGTAATTGGAGTATTCCTTTATGCGTCCGTTCATATTTTGCGCTCCTTTCGAATCTACATTCCACATTTTATCAATGGTTATTTGACTGACATTATATGTATCCCAATCGTTCTAACACTATGTATTACCACTATTCGCTTAGTAAAAAAAGATCCTAATTATTGGCCAACTGCTGAGGCTACGCTTTCACTCACTTTTTTATTTTGTATATTATTTGAATTAATATTGCCGAAAATTAATTCAGTATTTACCTCCGACCCTGGTGATATTCTGTCGTATTTCATAGGCTTGTTCATATACTACATGCTCATTCATAGGGGTGAAAGTAGCCTGCATAACAAAAATAAATAGTCAATAAATGGCGGAAAAGTGTATATTTGCTTAGTGAGCCAATTGAACAAATGAAAAATTTAGCAATACCATTATTCTTAATTTCTTTTTTTGCCCAAGTTGCACTATCGCAAACACCTAACAATAGGGGATTCACTTATTTTTCTGAATATGAAAACAGGCTAATCTCTGATGAAACTTTACAAAAACACGTTTTTTCTATCGGCACTGGTGTAACACTTGCAACAAGTGAGGTAACAGCACCATTATATCCTGTCAGAGAAGGAAACAACATTGAAGACATCAGACCTTTATTTAGGCTTGGCGTTGGATACCATTACGCATTTTTAAAGAAAAAAAAACTAGCCATATATTCAAAAGAAAGAACTGAACTGTCAGGATTTGGCGCATATGCGAACATATACGCAACCCCAATAAATGATGACCTGTATACACAAACAAAAAAATTAGATGATACAATCCGTCCTCCATTTAAGGACACGGTGCTTACCCCACGATATGAATTGAGACTGACCTATACCAATACTGCTCTTAGTTTTCGTGGAAAAATGATTAATTTCTACTTCCTTCATGAATTTGGACTGTCCTTTAGTAGAGGGACAAAAAATGCCCTTCTTAGTCCGAATACACTAACAAACTCAACATTTGCCAATATTGTACCATTGAGCATAAAATTTGGAAGGCGTCCGATATTTTTTAAATCAGCATTTAACTTTGCTTTTGACAATAAACTATTACAATTAGCAAAAATTAGAGGTACGGTAGGATTTGAGTTACAGATCTATTTTTACAAAACTAAAAAGTGAGACTTTTTTTAACTTCCATATCAGTTTTAATATTAACAGTAGCTTTTACTCAAGATGTGAATTTTGGTGTGAATTTTGGAATTAATCCATTCAATAAATTTAAATTTGTTAATTCTTCGGACTTATACCAACCATTAAATAGCTACGCTACTTACCAAGCCCAAGACAAAGGATCCGGACTAATTTTTAATGAAAATAAATTTTTCAATACAGTTCATTTTGGTGCTAGTCTCAGAATATCCCGAAAAAAAATTGGATTACATATTGAACCTCAGATGTTGTATGAATATATTCAGTTTACCTTTGAAGCACCCTACCCTGATCATAGTCGAATACTGAGTCGCAGAGGATTTAGGTTGCCAATTTACGCTACTTATCACCTATTTAACAACCCCTTAGCGCTGCACTTAAATGTAGGGTTAATTTTACAATCTATGCAAGTTTACGACTACCAAAGGCCAAACATTACCTACTACACTGCATTAGAAGAGCCATATACCGACCCTGACAATTATGGCGAGAGGCATTTTTATGATGTGTTTTACAACAATAATCAATTTAATACCAACTATATGGTTGGCTTAGGAAAACGATTTAATCAATTGGATTACAATTTAAGGTACGTTTCAGGTGTAAATGCAAATAGCGTAAGAGGGAAACGTTGGCAAATTGAATTGCATATCAACTTTTTCTTTTTAAGTAAAAATGAAATTATTTCTAAAAACTACTTGTATGAGGAATAGTATAATTTTAGGTTTATTAGTTTTAATTAGTTCATGTAAAAAGGATAATTACGAGGACCCAGTTTATCCGCAGACATCAACAGGACAAGCATTTGTAATAAAAAATAGTTTTGCCGATAATTTTTACAATGATGGAAAAAAGGACTCAATACTTAATTTCGTTTCAAATACAAATGACACCTCATTTTACTACTTTTACAATGTCACCTATGATTTTCACTTGGACTTCTTGATTATAGAAGATTTTAAGCCGAAACCGCTTTTAATTAGTCCAGTTCTGGAGTATATTCATGATAGAAATTATTTAATGGGTGATGGACCCACAATTCCGGACAGCTCTAAATGGGCAGTAGACACTTTAATTTTTGATCAAAATGCTCACCAACCTGCTTCATACACCAATCTAATATTAATGGATTGTGAACGAGATAAAAATGCCATGTATTTTTCGTCATTCGGCTTTTTTCTGGAGCAATACCTTGACTCACAAAACAATCCTACTAGAACTATATTAGGAGGCTTTTACAACAACGCTAATAATACACTTGACATTGTCCCAAATACAAAAGCCATTACCCCTCGGGTTTATGAAAAAACAATAGATGCGTCGAAAAACCCTACCGATTTATTTGATTATATACCAGCCAATGAACTACTGAATCAAATTGAATTAGGAATTAATGAATTAACAGCTTCACCTCAGACAGGATCACTTAATCTTACCATCATTACATATACATTATTTGACACTTTTAATTTAAACTACACCCTATTAAACGACATTAAAACCAAACTAACTAGCGAAGAAATTACTTTAAACATTATATCTCTCTTACCTGTAAACTTTGCAATGCCATTAGTGTTTTGTTCTGGTGGTTTCATTCAAAACGACTTATACTACATAGACAAACTACAATTTTACGCCTACCCAAACCAATTTGAAGAACTTGTTGAAAAAGGAAAATTCCCGAGCAGCACTACTATTCAAAACATGGAAAAACTAATCAATGGACAAGAAAAAAATGACTTTAATCGATATACTGTAAGGTGCGCTTATGGATACCCGAACAATGTGCCAGAAGACACTATCAAAAAAATACTGAGGAAGCAGCAAATCTATATCAAATGGAAAAAAAACAATAATGGAAGTATGCCTTTTGAATTTGAGTTAAAACCTATCATTAATTAATTATGGGATACAAACTAGTATTATTCATAATATCCGTAGCTATTTTTTCACCTATTACTGCTTATGCACAACAAGAAGAATTGGTTGTTCACAGATCGCATTCAAGTGATATTGAACTATTGGAATTCAGCAAATCAAGTAAATTACTCGCTTCATTAGGTGAAAATTCAGAGGTTATTATTTGGAATACAAAATTGGGAAGACTTCTTACAACATTTTACATCAGTGAAGTTGAAACGGTTCAATCCATGTGTTTTTCAGAAAATGAAGACACGTTATACGTCAGGACTCAATATACCGTATTTGCTTATGATATTGTTAATTCAAAATTGAGAAATATTGGACAAAAAAAATTAAGACGAAATAGAACAAAGACTTATTACTATGATGCAGAAAAAAACACGGAATTAATTGTAAAAAAAGGAACAGTTCAAAAAAGAATAAAAGGAAAAAAAATACCAATTTATAGGTGTTCGGGAAACTCATTAGACAGCAAGCTTAATGCTTTTGACGTTAATCCAAATAAAAAATCGTTAATTGCGGCGGGAGATGATGGAAAGATCTACCTCTATAATTACAGCCTTGGAGTTGGATCTATCCGCTACTCAGGACACTTTTCGGCAGTGAAAGATGTTGTTTTTACAGAAGATGGAAAATTTTTCGCTTCAGCAGGAAAAGACAGAAGTATTATTATTTGGAATGCAGAAACATTCGAAATTGAACGGACGATATATTCTAGTATTTTTAGAAAAAACACAGTAGAATATAGTAAAGATGGATCGCTGATTTATGTTGGAGATGAACTTGGATTTGTCTATTCAATCAATATCAACAGTAATTTCCCCGAAGTAAATGCGAAAAAGCTGTCAAAAAACTCTATCAACAATATTTCATACTACGACAGATCTGAAAGTTTCTTTATTAGCACTAGCGACGACAATTTGTACGAGAAAGTTGATCCGTTTTCAGATAACAACAAACATACCTATCGCTTTTCTCAATACCCTATTAAACACACAAAATCAATTCTTTTAGGCAAACTTGGAGCTTATCAGCAGCCTTATGGCGAAATTCAATCCTTTGCAAAATCAGAAAGTGGAAAGAAAATCGCATTTACAGGTACTGGTTATAACCCCAGCATTAGTGTATATGATCGTGAAAACAATAAAATGACAAGGTTATATAAACCTAAAAACACGGATAATTTCGGAAATGTCTTTTTCCTTAACGAATCAACACTTATCAGTCAATCGCAACATGATAATATATTGCATCTGTGGCAATGGCAAAATAAAGACATTTTTTACAGAACTGACACATTTGCGTATCAAATTGAAGACTTTATTAAATTGAATGAATCAGAAATTTGGATAACTACCAAGAACAATGGTCAATTTATATATAACGTTTCATCAAGATATATGAGACAGCCACTGAAAAAGAGTGGAACAAAGGTATTTAAACATAAAAATTACGCCATTTTAGTGGACCTGTCTCATTCCATTATTTTTTATAATTTACAAACCAAAAAAATAGAGTACACTTTTAGAGGGCATTCTGACTTAGTCACTGATATTGCGTTCAACCCGGTAAACAATACATTTGTTAGTAGTAGTTTTGACGGTTCAATCAAACTTTGGGATTTTTCGAAAAAGGATTTAATCTCAACTATAATTCCTTTTAAAAATCAGGACTTTATTATCATAAATAATGATAACTACTATTTGGTAAGTAAAGGAGCTATTGATGATTTTGGTTTCCGTTATAAAAATAACTACTTCTATCCCGATCTATTTGATATCAAATACAACAGACCAGACCTTGTATTAAAAAGTCTAAATAGTCGGAATTCAGAATTAATTTCGGCTTATCATCAAGCCTATTTAAGACGACTCAAAAAATTAAACTATACCGAGGACAAACTAAAAGTAGACTTTAATTTACCTACAGTTGAAATTAAAAATTTAGTGAAATTGAAACCTAAAACTGAAAATGATTTTATTGAACTACTTGTTGAGGCAAGCGACAAAAAGTATCAATTAGAAAAATTGAATGTCTATTTAAATGGAGTTGCTTTATACGGTGTTAATGGCTATGATATTTCTGCGGAAAAAACATTCCTATTCGAAAAGCGGCTAAAAATTCCATTAACATCAGGTAAAAACAAAATTGAAATTAGTGCCCAAAACGAAAAGGGTGTTGAAAGTTTTAAGCAAACATACAAGGTTGAAAATACCAACCCAAGTGAGGGGTCGAACTTGTACCTAGTTTCAATTGGTGTAAGTAAATACGAGAATGCAAAATACAATTTAAATTATGCAGCCAAAGATGCAAAAGACATGGCCAAAGCCTTTAGAGAAAACAAATCATTTAACAATGTGTATAGTCGTGTGTTTACTGACAAAGAAGTTACTAAAGACAATTTAAAAGATGTAAAAACATTTTTGAAACAGGCTAAAATTAATGACATGGTCATTGTATTTGTGGCTGGACATGGCGTACTAGATGAAGATTTTAATTACTATTTTGCAGCCCATGACATGGATTTTCTTAACCCCATCTTGAAAGGCATTCCGTATGAAATGATTGAAAATTTGGTTGATAATATAAAGGCGTTGCGAAAACTATTGTTTATTGACACATGTCATAGTGGTGAGGTGGAAAAAGATGAAGTGGAAAAAGATAATACTTTAAAAGAAATAGAAAAAGGGTCGGATGTTATATTTAGGTCTGCCGGAAATGTTGACATTAAACAAAAAGACAATAAACTGGGATTACAAAGTACAAATCAACTCATGAAAAGTTTATTCACTGACTTAAGAAAAGGAACTGGTGCAACTGTCATTTCCTCATCAGGTGGCACAGAATATGCTCAAGAAAGTGATAGTTGGCAAAACGGATTATTCACCTACTGCTTATTAAAAGGCCTTACAGAAAAAGAAGCCGATAGTAACAAGGATAAGAAAATTAGTATTTCAGAATTACAAAACTATATTCAAACAGAGGTTAATTCCATTTCCAACGGCACACAAACTCCAACTTCTCGTTTTGTAAACACACAGCTTGACTATAGGATTTGGTAGATTCTTTTAGTATTGACGAACAATTCATTGTAGATAGTTTTATTTATTGAATTGCGATAAAATATATACCTTTGTCCAAACAACTGGACCCTTGAAAATAGTAATTCTTCTCATATCCTTCATGATTTGCGGTGGCACTTTTGCTTCTGATTTAGCGATTGGTTCCACTATTACTTCACCCATTTCTGGCTGTGATTTAACTAATTCAGAGTTGGTAAAAGTAACTGTAATTAATGCTGCTACAACAGCATATTCTGGGACTTTTGATGTCAGTTATCAATTAAATAATAATGCGACAGTTACAGAAAGTGTTACTGTAGTCATTCTTCCAGTTGGAGGAACATACATCTACGAATTCAGCGCTTTATTAGATTTAAGTCCATGTGGTATTCAATCCTTAACACTAAGTGTGTTTGATGTAAATGATGTCGATTTTTCGAATGACACCGTTATGACAAATATTACAAATGATTGTTCACCCATTCCTGGCGTTTTTACAGGCCCCGGTTCAGTTTGTGAACTAGGTAATTCTGGCCAAATTACGGTTAACGGCAACACTGGTATAATTACAGACTGGGCATACAGTGAAGATCTAGGGACTACACTCATGTATTTAAATAATTCTGGGAGTAGTCAATCCTACTCTAATATAAGTTCTGAGCGCCTATACAGAATATATTACGATAGTCAGCATGGCTTATGCCCTTCTGATTCAGTAGACTATCAAATTTTAGTTGACATGGCAAGTGATGCAGGTGTTTTATCGTCAGATTCTATTCACTGCGACACTATTCTGCCTACTACATTGTATTTAAATGGATATAATGGAACGATTAACCATTACAAATTATCATTGAATGGAGGTACAGCGTATACTACTTTTACCAATCCTTACGACACGTTACAATACACCGAATTGAGTAATAGTTTCCAATTTTTTGCAATTACACAAAATGGAAGCTGCCCGCCAGATTCATCCAACATAGTAAGTATTGGTTTTGCTGACCTACCAAATGCCGGCGAAATAATAGGAGAAGATACATTGTGTGCAGGAATGACCACTACCGATTTAGAACTCATCAATTTTGATGGCGCTATTGTTGACTGGGACTACTCATTAAATAATGGAAATACGTGGAATAGTACAGGCCTAACAACAAGCAGTGTTTCAATCTCAGGAATCACTGGTAATAGCATAATAAGAGTCATAGTTGAAAAATTACCATGTGGTATTGACACCAGCTTCTTTAATATATTTGTTTCTTCTGGTTCTGAAACCGGGCTTTTAACAGGAAGCATTGCGCACTGTGGACCAGTAAATAGCGGAGAAATTATTACAACAGGATTCAATGGTGAAATTCTTGAATGGATACAATCTCCTGCAGGGCAAGGAAATTTCACTTCAATTAATTCGCAAAATGACACCATTGATTATGTCAATAATGTAGTAAGTACGGACTACGCAGTAGTTGTTCAATTTGGTACCTGTCAGCCAGACACCTCCGACATTGTTACTGTCACCATCAGCACATTGTCAAATGCAGGTGAAATTCTAGCACCGGACACAATTTGTAGTAGCCCTGACGGAATAGATATAGAACTAATTAATAATTTAGGTTCAGTGTTAGATTGGGAATTTTCAATAGATGGAGGTGAAACTTGGATTTCAGCTGGAATAACTGACTCTTCTTATACGTACACAAATACATTTGAAAACCCAGAATTTAGAGTCATTGTGAAAAACGAGGCTTGCCCTGCTGACACATCATTTTCAACTGTTGTTCTGTTTTCTTCACCTCCGCCTTTTTCACTATTAGATACTATTTTCCTTGGCGATTCTATTCAATTAAATGCCACAATGGGTGAAAGTTTTGTTTGGTCACCAGCAGTGAATATCAGCAGTATATTTATTAGAAATCCTAAAGTGGCACCAAACATCAGCTTAACATACGCAGTAGCAGTGACTGATAGTAATGGTTGTATCACTAATTCAACACATGAAATTATTGTTATTGATAACCCAAACACAATAGCAATAAACAATTTTGCCAGTCCTAACGGTGATGGTTATAATGATATTTGGCTGATAAAAAATATTGAATTATTTCCTAATAACTCGGTTGTTGTTTTTAATGCTTACGGTCAAATTATATTTGAAGCCAGCCCTTACAATAACAACTGGGATATCAGTGCAGACAATATACCCGACGGAACTTATTTTTACACAGTAATAACGAAGCCCAATACCCCCCCCGCTAAAGGCGCCTTGACAATAGTAAATAGTAAATGAAATTAAAACTATTCAGTATTATCTCAATTCTATTTTGGGGACAACAGCTGTCTTATGCTCAACAAGAGCCTCTTTTTCAACATAATTATTTAAATCAATTCATCTATAACCCTGCTTATGCAGGGAGCAATAATTTAACGGAAGTAGGTGCCTTCAGAAATCAAAGATGGGCAAGTTTTTCAGGAGGAAATGTTTCAAACCTTATCAATATCCATTCAAGAATTAATGAATCTAATTCTTCAGTTGGAGTTCAACTTGGAACCAATAATTTGGGTCTTTCGGCCAGAACCAAAGCACATTTTGCATATGCCTACAGGATAAGACTTTCGGAAGACTTTTTTGTCCAACCAGGCTTTTCAGTTGGAATTATAGATCAAAGAATCAATTATAGTGCGATTATTGCTGATTTTGCAGATCCTATTCTAAGTCAATCATTTGCGCCAAACAGCACAGCTTTTGATGCTAATTTTGGATTTTTAATCAAATATAAAGCGTTCAAACTCGGGTTTTCTATTCCGCAGCTACTTGGAAACAAATTAGCATTGACCAATACATTAGAAAACACTTACAATATGGAAAGACAATACGTTTCTCATATCGGATATACTGCCTACGTAAATTCAACAAAAAACTTTTTTATTCAACCAGACATCCTATTAATACACTCGCCTGGGTTACCTTTTCATTATTCATTATCAGTGCTTACTGGATTAAAAAAAATAGGATGGATAGGGGCTGCCTATAAGAGTAATTATGCAGTGGGGGCCAACATAGGTGTAAGTTTATTCGACCAATTGAAGGTGGGCTTTGCATATGACATCCCATTTGGACAAATGGCAAACATCACTAATAGTAATAATATTGAAATTGGGTTACAATATCAATTTGGTCAAATGAAGGATAATAAACCCTCCAAGTCGGAAAAAACTGTACTTGAAAATAGACTGATTGAAGTGGTTAGACAACAAGAAAAAAAGGACTCTATCTATCGATTAACTGTTGATAGCTTAAATACGGAATTAAACATAAAACAACTAGAAAATAAAGTTTTAGCTGATGAAAATACTTTGATCAAGGATCAGTCAATAACGACAATACCAGACCAAGATAATTCGACCGAAAACAGTTCTATTAATAGCGGAAAAAATATTAAAGTCGAACAAGTACAAAATTCTGATCAAAATGCAACTACTAATACCAATCAAGTTAATTCTAATTCGGCAAATGATTCTCAATTACCGCCTAAGATGTCTATCGAAAATATTCAAACGCAAAGTATTAAAATTAAAGACGATTACTTTACTGAAGTTTTAAACGACAAGGAGGCCCCTGATGGATACTATGTTGTTACTGGAATGTATGATTCAAAAGAGACAGCAGATAAATTACTATCCGTTGCCAAAACAAAATTTGATTCTCCAAAAATATTAGTCAATAAACGTAACAATAAGTACTACGTTGTTCTATATTATTCCGCAGATATTAATGGTGTGATAGAAGCTCTAATTGAATCTAATACAATGGAAACACAAGGGTTTTCAAGTGCATGGGCGTTAAACTATTTTAAGAACAAGTAAACTATTTTGTTTATATTACGTTTTTGATAAAAAAAACAACTATTTTAGAATGAAGTATTCGATTTTAATTTTGACCCTAATTTTTTGTTTGCAATCTCACGGACAATCTTCAGATGAGTGGACACTATTTAAATCAAGCGAGGGGGTAGAATTTTACAAAAAGCAAACCGATTGCAACCCAGAAAACATTCCAAATCAAATAGGAATAATTATCAAAATAGTGAACACTAACAGCTATTCTATTAAAGCTGAATGGGATTTAAGAATTTGGTATAATGGAGAAGAGCAAACTTCTAACATTAAAGATCAAGAAAATCATATAGCTGAAATTATCCCTAAAAAAGAATCAGTTGAAGGGTCATGCGATAAACCTAATGGTAGTTTGTACATCTTTAAAAAATTCACCACTTTTTCTGAGGGGGCTGAAATGACACATTTTCAATTCGATTCCGTAACTATTTCAAAATCGAGTAAATGAAACAGCTATTTAAAATATTCAGCTTTTTATGCGCAGTTTTAGCAATTTTTGAAAACAACAATGCATTTGCACAGTCTGTCTCAGCTAATGTCGATCAGAATTTTTTCTCTTGTGGAGGTGGTTCAGTGCAATTGGATGCCATTGGAACAACTGCATCTAACGTATTTGGAGATTCTTTTAATGGCGGAGCATTGGCACCAGGTTGGTCCTCAGGTCCTGCTGCAGATTTTACAAACCCATGCGGAACTGCTTTAGATGGTACAACGTATTTATGGATGGGATCTTCGACGTCTGCTCCAAGAAATCTTACTACTACGGGAGTAGATGTGACATGTGGTGGAACTGTATGCTTTGATTTTAAATTTATGTGCGAATATTGCGGTGATACATCACCATGTGAAGGGGCAGATTTTTATAACGAAGGTGTTAGTTTACAATACTCAACAAACGGAGGTACAACGTGGACTGACATTTCATATTTTGCACCAAATGGGAATCTTTTGACAAACTACCCTGGTGCAGGGGCATCCGCCCCAATCGCCTTTGGTTCAACCAATTTTACAACATGGGCAAATTACTGCTTTCCAATTCCAGCTGGAGGATTTTCAGCAAACACAAACTTCAGACTATCTCAGTGGGGGTCTTCTGGTAATAATTTTGACCACTGGGGAATTGATAATTTTTACATCACCTCTAATCAATGTAACCCTTTTTACTATGATTGGGCTCACATTCCGGGATCGCCAGATGCCGCTGGTGTGACGGCAAACGTGACCCAAACCACAACATTTACTGTTAATTATACAGATGGAACTACTTCTTACACTGATCAAGTTACTGTAGTTGTAGATAATTTAGATATTGATGTATTTACTGTAACACCTTCTTCATGCTATGGTGCTGGGGATGCCTCAGCATCAATAACATTATTGAACGGACAAGCCCCAATATCATTTGACCTTAGCGGCCCAACTTCCGCTACTAATTCAACAGGGACATTTACGGGATTGACTGCTGGGTTATACGTGCTCACAGTCACAGATGATGATGGATGTACTTTAGTGGAAAACTTTGTTATGCCTCAAGGGCCTTCCTGCTGCACTGTTTCGGCCACTGGCGTTGATCCAACTTGTAATGGGTTTACAAATGGCAGTATCCAAGCTACTCCGTCGGGAGGAATTCCATCATACACATATCAATGGTATGATTTATCAAATACACCTATCGCTGGTCAGGTCTATCAGAGCATAGGAAATATTGGAGCAGGAACATATATTATTGAAGTGACAGATGCTTCAGGATGTGTATCAAGAGATACTGTAGAATTAATAGAACCATTGGCTTTGTCAGGCACTCTAACAACAACCCAGTTAAATTGCTTCGGTGTTTGTGATGCAAGCATTGATATGACAAATACGAGCGGGGGAACCGTACCATACGAATATGCTCTCAACAATAATAATTATGGTTCAACAAGTCTCTTTGACAATCTTTGTCAAGGGAATTACACCTATAAAGTTAGAGATGCTAACGGATGTGAACTTAGTATTACTGAAGCTATTTTGCAACCTACCAACTTAATTGTAAGCACAACATCTAATACAAATGAAATATGTAGCCAAGTAAATGGGGAATTTGAAGTGCAAGCTTCTGGAGGTATTGGACCGTATACATATGATAATGGAGTGACCACAAATTCAACAGGAATATTCACGGGATTAGCCGCTGGACTATATCCAGTAATAGTTACAGACATGAATGGCTGCACAAAAAATATTGACATTACAGTTGTTAATACACCAGCACCAAACCCAGTTGTTGACTATCAGCAGGATGTTGCTTGTGCAGGAGGTCAAAATGGTGCTGTAGTAGTAGCTATTTCAATTTCAACAGGAACCGCACCTTTTACTTACGATCTTGATATGACTGGACCTGTTCCGACAAACACCTTTAACGTTAATCAAGGTTTACACACGATAGATGTTCTTGACGCTAATAACTGTGGGGGGTCTGTTTCATTTACAATTGGTCAGCCTTTATCGCTTGCTTTTACCACCGTAAAAACTGATGCAATTTGTAATGCTGCCTGCAATGGCACAATTACAGTGTCTGCATCCGGAGGAACACCGCCTTATCAATATAGTAAAAACTCTGGAACAAGCTACCAAAATTCTAATGTGTTAACTGGTCTTTGTGCTGGAAATGTAGATGTAGTTGTTAAAGATGCAAATGGCTGCTTTGCTAACGCTAATATTACAATTAATGAACCAACAGCAATGAGTTCATCAAACACTAGTGTAGATCCTACGTGCTTCAATGGATGTGATGGATCAATTAGTTTTGGCTTAACAACAGGAGGAATAGCACCTTACGAATACAGCATTAACAATGGTGGTTCTTTTCAAACATCACCATTTTTCACAAACTTGTGCGCAGGCACACACGATATAATAACCAGAGATGATAATAATTGCGAGTTTTTAATACCAAATGTTGTCTTAAATAATCCACTTCAAATTCAATTTAATGATATCCTAGAAGTTGGTTCAAATTGTGGTTTTGCCAACGGTGGTTTCGAGGTGCAGGCTATTAACGGAACAGCTCCTTATGATTACAGTCTTGATCCTACATTTGCGACAACCCAACCTTCAGGCAGCTTTTTAACTCTACCTTCAGGACTATACACTGTTTATGTTGAAGATGATAATGGGTGTATTGATTCCACTTCTGAAGATGTTAGTGACTTGGAAATTGTGACCAACCTAGATTCCACTCGCAATGTTACCTGCTATGGCGGAACAGATGGCGGAGTATTTGTCAATGTTTTAGTAGGTCTTGCTCCGTATGAATTTACTCTCGATAGCGTTTACTTTCAAACTACAGGAACTTTTGATGGTGCAATTGACCCTAGCGTTCAACTTGCAGCAGGCACGCACTTTGTCATTATCCATGATAGCGGAAATTGCTCAGATTATTACGAATTTACAATTACTGAGCCAGATAGCATTACTTACAATATTGCACAAGTAAACACCAGTTGTTTGACCTCAACGGATGGTGAGATTACGTTTAATAATGTGAACGGTGGTGATGGTGGACCATATATGTATAGTATAGACAATGGGTTGAATTTCCAACCCGGAAATGTATACACTGGATTAGCTGCCGGAACATATAATACTATTGTTCAGGATGGAAATGGTTGCCTTGGAGCCATGACAGTAGAAATAATTCAACCTACCAAAATCGAAATCAGCATCAACCCCACCGATTTAGTTTGCCATGGCGATAATTCCGGAATTCTTGTGCTATCGGCCATTGGAGGAGCTGGAGGATACAACTATGATATTGGCACGGCCAACAATACCTCAGGAATTCATTTAAATTTAGCTGCCGGTTTATATAATATTTCTGTGACTGATGCCAACGGTTGTATTGAAGATACCACATACACTTTAACGGAACCAGACACACTTGGTGTTGCGCTGGCAGTCACCGATAATATTTGTTTCGCAGATTGTAATGGTATTATTGATGTAACGGCCGTTGGAGGAACATTACCATATCTATACAGTGCCAATGCTGGTGTTAATCAGCAAGCATCTAGTATTTTAAGCAATTTATGCAGTGCACTTCATACTGTTGAAGTAGAAGATTTTAGAGGATGTGTCTATACAATTAATCAAACCATTGTGTCACCTCCAAATTTAACAATTGCACTTGCTGGAACAGCCACCACTTGCGGCAATAATAACGGAACAATTACTGTTACGGCAAATGGCGGAACACCAGTATACTCATACCAAATTAGTGATGATAATGGAGTGACCTATTCAGCACCAGTTTTAAGCAATACATTCTTGAATTTACAACCGAACTTTTACATCATAAAAGTTGTTGATGACAACTTATGTGAAGTGGAAGCTTCAATAGTTATTTCTGCTGATAATGAGCCTACTATTGACTTTGTACAAACAACTGATATTTTATGTAACGGTGAAACAACTGGTGAAATTGATATCACAAGTGGCCTAGGTGTTGGTGTTCACGAATATAGTATTGATAATATAAATTATTTTACGGCAAATGTATTTTCGAATTTAGGGGCTGGTAACTACGACGTGTATGTCAGAGATGGTAATAATTGCATTGTTCAAAGTACAACAGCAATTTTAGAACCAGCGTTGTTAGTTTCCAATGCAGCCGGAACCAACCTAGTTTGTAACAACGACTTTTCCGGAAACATATCAATTATACCAACTGGAGGTACCCCTAATTTACTCTACTCAATAGATAATGGGATAACATACCAACCATTTGGAATTTACGACAATTTAGCGGCAAATACTTACAACACTATTGTGCAAGATGCCAATGCTTGTGCCGATACAGTTGAAATAATAATTAGTGAACCTACAGCAATAACCGCTGCACCAGCTCTAACTTCTGTTTCTTGCTTTGGTGCATGTGATGGAGCAATTGACTTGCAGAGTGCGGGAGGAACTGGAACACTCAGTTATCAATGGACAGGAAATATTGCAGCACCAACTTCAATGTTTGCAAACAATGTTTGCGCTGGCGATTATAATGCAATTATAACTGATGCCAATGGCTGCTTTCTTGAACAATTTAATTTGGCGGTGACTGAACCACCACAACTGGTTATAAACAGTGCTTCTGTTACTAATGTATCCTGTTTCGGACTTTGTGATGGCGAAATAGAAATAGATGCTCCACTTGGAGTGTCGTATGATATCATTTACAATGCTGTAACTACTACAAATGTAACTGGATTGTTCACAGCTCTATGCCCTGGAAGTTATGAAATAATAGTGACGGATGTCCAAGGCTGCCAAGTTTTTTCAAATACAAGTATTACTGAACCGGATGTGTTAGTTAATAACCCACCTAGCGACTGGACTAATGTGTGTTTTAACAGCAGTATCAATATCTCCCCGGGCTATACTTCAGGAGGAACATTACCATACACTTATAATTGGATTGATGCATTTATGAATGCTTATCCTGCCACTACAACTTTCACTCAAGTTGCTACTGTCGATAATTCATTTACATATGATTTGGTAGATGCAAATGGGTGTACAGCCGGACCATTTACGTTTAGTATGACTGTAACACCCCCGCTATCAGTAACTGCGTCACCTCTTATCGATTCTATTTGTCCTGGTGATGAGATTACTCTATTTGTAGGTGCTACAGGCGGGCAACTGATTGATTTAGGAGACACTTTAGATTACTTATACTCTTGGAATACAAGCAATCCAAGTGATACGTTAACTTCACTTACTGTCTCACCAAATCAAACAGTAACAAACTATTCAATTACAGTAACAGATTATTGTAATGAAGTTATTACTGAAAATATTATAATTACGCTGTATCCTGATGCTACTCCGGTGTTATCAACCGGTGATACTTCTTGTGCTCCTTACTATTCGAGAATTGAAAATATAAATGACGTTGGAGGTACAACTAACTGGACATTCAGTAACGGCATAACGCATACGGGGCAAAATGCTGACAATATTTTATTTGCTGAACCAACTTGTTATGATGTTACTGTTAGCGTATTAAGTGAGAACGGGTGTTCAGGTGATAATTTCTTTCCAAATGTTTTTTGTGTAAACCCACTACCTAAAGCAAATTTTGAATTCAGCCCATTAGCTCCGCGCCTAAGCGACAATATTATCGATTTCACGAACTTATCACAAGGAGCTGAATTTTACACATGGGATTTTGGACGGAATGGAAGATACGGGGTTTCTAATGATTCAGCTCCATCTTTTATTATTCCGTTTACTGAGGAAACTAATTTTATGACTTGTTTAGCTGCTGAATCAAACTTCGGATGTATTGATACATTTTGTCAATTCATAAATGTTCAAGAAGATCTATTGTTTTATGTTCCCAACACGTTTACACCTGATGATGGCTCAATAAATTCTTATTTTAAACCAGTTTTCACTTCAGGGTTTGACCCTTACCAATATCAACTCTTAATATTTAATAGATGGGGAGAAATCATATTTGAGTCTAGAGATCCTAACGAAGGTTGGGATGGCAGGTATGCTAATAATGATGCTGACCAAGCCGCTTATATTTGGAAAATAATTTATGAAGATACATATGAAGACATTCAGAAAACAGCAAGTGGTCACGTCACTCTTCTCCGCTAAAATAAAACAATTATTTCAAAGCTTCAACATATTAAATTGAAGCTTTTTTTATATCCTAACAACAGACTTTACTCCTTCTATTTCCTCAAATTTAACTATTAGCCTATCCAAATGTTCAGTATCGTATACAAATAGCATTATTTTACCCTCAAAAATTCCATCTTCCGACTCAAACGAAATGGACTTCATATTCACATTATGTTCTAATGAAACAATTTGAGTGATGCGATTTACAATACCCATATCATCAATTCCTGTAATCACAATTCCTGTCAATTCAGCCTTCAGCTTTTGACTCTGCCAAGTTGCTTTTAATACTCGATAGGCGTAATTTGACATTAATGTTGTTGCATTTGGACAATTCACCCTATGTATTTTTATTCCTTCAGAACTTGTAATGAATCCAAAAACATCATCACCAGGAATTGGACTGCAACACTTAGCCAACTTATATTCTACGTTTTTAAAATCCTCACCAATTACAATAATATCTTTTTTATTGTCGACACAAGTAATGATATTTTTTAACGACGAAGTCTTAAGTTTTGGTTGATGCGTTTTCTTTAGAATAAAATGCTTATTATCAATAGGAATTTTTTTAAGCTTGGTTAAATCAAGCTTTCCTTTTGCAATTTGATAGTAGAGTTCAGTGGCACTATGTATTTGATAAAATTTTTCAAGCGTACTGACATTCTCACTATTAAATATAACATTGAGCTGTCTGAATTTTCTTTGCAGTGTTTCTTTGCCATCTCCTGCAATTCTTTTTTCTTCTTCTCGAATAGCTGATTTTATATTTTGTCTAGCTCTTGCCGTTACGACAAACTTTAACCAATCCTCCTTCGGCTTTTGCTTGGAACTGGTAATAATTTGAACTTGATCTCCACTTTTTAAAGCATGACTTAAGGGCAATAACTTTCCGTTAACTTTAGCACCAATGCAGGTTAATCCAATATCAGTATGAATATCAAATGCAAAATCTAAAGTTGTTCCACCCGCTGGCAACACTCTCAAATCTCCCGTTGGCGTGAACACATAAATTTCTTCACTAAACAAATTCATTTTGAACTCATCTATAAAGTCAATGGCATTATCGTCAGCATTCTCTAATAAATCTCTAATTTCTCCCAACCATCTGTCAAAGTTTGACTTTTGAGAATCATTTTCTTTATATTTCCAATGCGCAGCATAACCCTTTTCTGCAATTTCATCCATTCTTTTTGTTCGGATCTGAACTTCGACCCATCTTCCTGACGGACTCATAACAGTGGTGTGCAATGACTCGTATCCATTTGCTTTTGGAATCGACACCCAATCTCTCAATCTATCCGGATTAGGCTGGTAAAAATCGGTTACAATAGAATACACTCTCCAACATCTCGACTTTTCCAGTTCTATTGGTGCATCAACTATTATTCTGACTGCAAAAATGTCGTAAATCTCATCAAAAGTTACATTTTTGTTTAGTAGTTTTTTATGTATTGAACTAATACTTTTGTACCGCGCTTTTAGTTTATAAGAAAAACCAGTTTTATTTAATTCAGCTTTCACTGGATCTGAAAATTGACGAATAAAACTATTTCGAACTTCTTTCGATTTTTCAATTTTCCGCTCAATCTCTTGATATTCCTCCGGGTATTTTACTTCAAAAATTAAATCTTCAAACTCTTGTTTGATAGCGTTAAAACCCAGGCGGTGTGCCAAAGGAGCATATAAAAACTCCGTTTCCGAACAAATTTTTAGTTTTTTATCTCGCCGAACCGAACCAAGTGTTCTCATATTATGTAAACGATCCGCAATCTTAATGAACGCCACTCTTAAATCATCTGATATAGTGAGAATTAATTTCCTGAAATTTTCGGCTTGTAACGAGACATTATCATCAAAAACTTCGGGAATTTTTGTCAAGCCATCAATAATCTTTCTAACCTTCAATCCAAATTTATCTTCAATATCTTGCAGAGTGATATAAGTATCCTCTACTGTATCATGCAAAAGAGCTGCTACCAGTGCTGTAGGTCCTAAACCCATTTCTTCAGCGCAAATTCTGGCCACAGCAATTGGATGATAAATATATGGTTCACCTGACTTTCGTCTAACGCCTTTATGAGCTTCCATTGCCATATTAAAGGCTTCTCTAATAATTTTGGTATCTTCCTTTGTTTTTCTGAATTTTTTGCTCGCTCGAAGTAAACCTTTATAGGCATTTAAAATATCTAAACGTTCCCGTTCTTCATCTATTTTAATATCATTCGCCATAATTATTAGTATTAAACTCTATCAAATTTAAGAGTAATTTTATGTGATATAAAAAAAAGGCGTTTGATTTTTCAAACGCCTTTTCATTATAAGTTTGTTAGCTTACTTAAAAAAGCCTCCAATTTTTCCTTTTAAGTTATCAAGCATATCTCCTCCAGCAAAACCTGAAAGCATATCCATGATTCCTCCACCATCAGTATCTCCTTTATCTGCCAATGATTTTGTTGCACCCCCTAAAAACTTTGACATCACGGCAGATTTTATCGTGTCGATAATTGTATCTGAAAGGCCTGCCTTATTTTTTAAGTTGTATGCTAAATCACCTTCTAATTTTGAAGCTACTCTATTCGCATCTTCATTATTATCGTTTTGAGAAAAAAGGTTCTTAATTGTATCCATATTACCTCTACTATTCTCTTTTTTTACACGGTAATTTACTGCGTCTGCAGCCTGATTAGTTACTTCCTTTTTTTGATCGTCAGACAATCCTACCTTTTCAAGAATATCCCCTAAATCAACGTTTTTCATTAAATCTTCTAAACCAAACATTTATTTCTTTATTTTAATTAGTATTTACATGGGCAATTTACCAATAATAATGCCAGATAGCTAAAAAGCCCTTCACTTTTTTTTTCTACTTTTACCTACCAACAACCAACCTCATTAACCAATGCCAAGATTATTGCTATTGCTAATTTGCTTAACCAGCTTTTATTACACATTTAGTCAAGCAAATTGGACTGAACTTACTGGTAAACAAAAAGCATTTTTCTACCAACTAACCAGAAAAATCGAAAACTTAAAACCAGAGGTTCATCACCTATTCGAATTTATTGACTCTATTCCATATGTCAACGACACCTTACCAGATTATCCATTTATTGAAGCAGAAATAGAGAAAGATTCAAGTAAGTTGATTTGTCATTTTTCAGAATTTGCCAGAAAAAACAGAGGTTTATTAATGGATATTGGCACACATTATGCCACCTGGGAACTAGGCCTTATCTTACAATTTAAAGATTCTGAAAAACCAAAATATCAATATTTAAAACCTAAAATTAAGGCATTTGAAAAACTAGTTTTAGAGCATGCGCCAAGTGCTGCTGCAAAAATGTGGTCGGAAGATGGTTATGGATTGTCACCCACCGTTGCCGCATACTACTCCCCTAATTTAACCATTACTGAAAAAATAGCAGCTATGAAAAATAGTGGTTACAATGCGGATGAAAAGCTATCGTTATTGAATGCCATTTTTAAGGCGCAAGAAACTTATATTAAAAAAATAGCTGATGAAACTGTTGCCATGTTAACCGGTCAGATTGTCAATACAAACAACTATTTAATTGCAGCAGGAGATGGGAAAGAATGGAGTGAATTAGAAAGTATTATTCGAACAAAATATAATCGCCCATTGCCAGATCCGAAAGCTTTTTTTGCTTACCAAATTGAAGGGAAACGAGGTGGTAAGTCTGAAGAAAAGGTTGTTGCAATAAGCCAAAACACAATTGTAAAAATGGCGACAAATGAATTTCAAAATACCAATTTACATATAGATGTTTGGGCATACCACCCTCAAAGACAAACTACTTTAATCATTCAAAAAGGCGGAAACTCCTATGTGTTGTTTGGTAATAACAACAATCGCTACTTGTCTGCAGATTCTACTTTTGGTGAAGGAGTTACTTATATGAGCTTAATTAACGAACTTGAAAACATTTGGATTGCTGATCTAAAAGAACGAATTTACGGAAAAAAAGGCTTCGACTACCTCATTGATCTGTATGAGAAAAAGATTGTAAAAACTCGGTTAAATATCAAAAAAACAGAAGTCACTCTGGACAAGATTAGGCATGAACCTATTGCTCCTCCAAAAATGAAAAAAAAGAAGAAAAGCCGCAAACAACGGAAAAAAGGCAGCTCAGTTTCTTATCAAGATAATCAAGGAGTGCCTCATGGAAAAATGACAAAGACTGGCAAAAAAAGAAAAATAGCTCAGCATAATTTAATAGGATATGAAAGTCAATTACAATCAGAATTATCAACATTAAAACAACTAAAAAAAGACAAGGAGGAAGCTTTTGATTTATTGGCTCAGTACGAAGCAAAGCTAGACATCATGAAAAAAAATTATGGCTACAATCTGATGTCTTACACTGAGGATAGAAACGGATTTTACACCTATGCTGACGGTACTATTTTTAATAAGAACACTCAAGATTTAATATTTAAATCAAGCGGAGATGCCGATTATTTTGAAGTTATTTTAGTCAGCTTTGGGAAGAATGTAATGGATAACAATTATGAAGAAGTTTTTATTCACTTGAATCAAAGCACACCAAAAAACAAGGATTTGTATACCTTAAAACATAATAGCAAGGCACCCCATAGTATAGCACCATATACAATCTCTGATTCTATTCAAATAGCAGAGCTATTTAAGGCTTTCAATATTCAAAAATTACCATTGAACGTGGTTGCTCAAGTTGATTTAGAACAAAACGTGACAGATAGTGTGTTCGGAAATTCGGTGTTAAATCAGATTACAATTTCTAACCATATTCAAATAAGTATAACTGGTACATGCAATCAATTCCAACCAAAAACAAGTACTAAGGATGCCCTTAAAATTCAAGCCAAACATCCCCAATTAGCATTAAACAAGATAGAGTCTGCAGTTGATTCGAAGGCATATTTTGAAAAATGGAAAATAGAATTAATCTTGTATGCCAAAGATTGGATTAAAGACCCGAAAGAAAAGAAAAAAGCGATAAAAGCAATTAGCAAAATGAAGCTAAAAAATATAGCGATTGATGGCAGTATAATAAAAGTGTAGGAACAAGAGTCCATTGACCATTATTTCTTAATTTTGCCACCTGATTATGGACGAAGCAGACGACAATTTATCATTTCTCGGACATCTTGAAGAGCTAAGATGGCGACTGGTAAGATCAGTTATAGCAGTTCTGTTAGTTGGTATAGTTGTCTTTATTTTTCGACAAGAAATTATTGACACATTGTTTATCAGATTGAAAGACGGAGATTTCCCTACTTTTAAAATGGCATGCGAAGCATTTGGAATTTGCTTTGATGATGTTGAAATTAGATTTCAAAACACAGCCTTAGCGGGTCAATTTGGTACTTCAATTAAGCTTGCGGTAATTGGCGGTTTTATTGGGGCATTTCCATTTGTATTTCATCAAATATGGGGTTTTATAAAACCAGGATTAAAAACAAAAGAAAGAAAATCCTTTAGAGGAGTAACCTGGTTTATTTCAATTTTGTTTTTTATTGGAATACTGTTTGGATATTATGTTATTGCACCTCTAACTGTTAATTTTTTAGGTAACTTTTTACTTACTGGAAATGCCAAAAACGATTTAATAATTAGCGATTTTATTTCTACGATTATATCAACTATTATTTTAACTGGAGTGATATTTCTACTGCCTGTTTTCATCCTTATTTTTGCTAAAATTGGCATTGTTTCTTCAACTTTTTTAAAAAAGTACAGGAAACACAGTATAGTTGGTGTTTTGCTTTTAGCAGCTATTATAACGCCGCCTGATGTTTTCACTCAAATTATTGTTACCATTCCAATTCTTTTATTGTACGAATTTGGAATTTTAATTGCCAAGCGAATTGAAAAGAAAAAGAGATTAGATGAAATGAAAGGATAACTGGATGAAAAAGCTGCTAGTTATCTTTACTCTTTTTCTTGTCTGTAATGGTTATGGACAAACCATAAAAGGCACAGTAATCGACTCCCTGTGGCAAGAGCCCATTCCCTCTGCTAAAATTACTCTAGTCAATTCAAAAAAAACGGTGCTTTCTAATATTGCGGGAGAATTTGCCATTTCAGTTACACAACCTAGTGACACCCTAATTATTTCATATATAGGGTTTGAAACATATGTAGTAATCATAGCCGGCAAGTCAGATCAAAATTTACTAATCAAACTTATCCCAAACACAGTATTAACAGAAGTTGAAGTAAGCGCTACAAAAAAAAATCCAGCTTTTGAAATTCTCAAAAGAATTAGCGAAAACCAAAAATATAACGATCCCGACAAATTAAGCAGCTATGAATTTGATGTATATAATACCATGCAGTTCAATTTAACGAATATTACCGATAAATTTGAAGATAGAAAACTGATCAATAATTTTAACTTTATTGCTAATTACATGGATAGCATAGACGGCGTTAAATACTTGCCCATTATTTTAACTGAAGCTTCCTCAAAATACTATTATCATAAACTACCAGAACAAAAAAAAGAAGAAATTCAAGGCTCAAGAGTAACAGGATTCAACATTCTTCAGCTGGATAAATATACAGGCGAGCGTTTTCAAAAAATCAATATTTATGACAATTATATTGATGTGTTTAATACTGATTTTATGAGCCCGATTGCTCTTGCAAGTAGAGCATATTACAACTATAGCTTAATAGGCAGAGATACAATGGATGGGGAACCATGCTTTAGGATGAAATTTAGTCAAAAAAGAAAAGGAACTGCAGTTTTTAATGGGGAATTTTGGGTGACTGATTCAAGTTACGCCATAAAAAAAGTGGTTGCTTCCATGCCTAACAACATTAATCTGAACTACGTATCTTATTTTTCTATCAACCAAGAGTATAATCAAGTAGACAAAAAAGCATGGTTTGTCACTCATGAAAATATTGAAGTGCGTTTTAAAGTTTTTAATGACGTTGACAGGGCATTCTTAATGGGGGTGACCACTTTGAAAAATACAAACAGAAGAAACATTAAAACAAATACAAAGCGACCTATTTCATTTTACTTAGCAGATGTAGTGTTGCCGGATTCAGTTGTTGGCGGCTTTAATAACTCATATTGGGATAGCATAAGACATCAACCTTTAAGTAAAGAAGAGCAAGGTGTAATTAATATGGTTGATCGTTTAGAACAAAATAAAACTTTTAAAACTTATAAAAAATTAGCATACTTAGGATACACTGGCTTTTGGATTCAAGGACCGCTTGAAATAGGAAACCTTTATTCTATCTATCAACAAAACACAATTGAAGGGCATAGATTGATGCTTTCGCTCCGAACTTCAAATAATTTTAGTAAATGGCATGAAATTTCAGCTTTTGGAATTTATGGATTTAAAGACGAACGATTTAAGTATGGCGCATCATACCGCTGGAGGTTAAAACGTCCAAATAGAGAAATATTTAGAATTGCTTACAAAAAGAGAATTGAGCAGCTCAGTCTATCTTCTAGTTTAGGAGAGATAGGAAATTCTTTTTCTACTCTTCTAACAGTTGGCGACATTGACAAACTAACATTAATTGATCAATTTTCACTTGGATTTGAAAAAGATTGGACCACCGACATGCGGACATATAATGCGGTCCAATGGAAAAAATTTACAGCTTTGGAGAGTTCTGACTACAGGCGATTATCGGGTAATGACACTTCAAAAATTAGAAGCCTTGTTTCATTCGAAATTCGAAATCAAATCATGTATACCAAAGAGGAGAAATTCCTTTCAGGTAGTTTTGAGCGAATTTCGTTGGGATCAAAATATCCAATTTTAAGCTTAACACATACGCTAGGAATTAAAGGAGTAGCAGGAAGTGAATACAACTTTAACAGGCTAGATTTTGTCATTGATCACCGACCTAAAATAGGCGTATTTGGACGATTACAATATAGTTTATACGCAGGTAAAATATTCGGAACCCTACCCTATCCTTTTTTAAATATTCATGAGGGCAATCAAACTCTTTTTTTGCAAAACAGCTCCATGAATTTACTGAGATACTACGAATTCATTTCTGACACGTGGGTCGGTGTTAATTTTGAACACAGGCTACAAGGATTTATTTTAGATAGAGTGCCACTTGTCAGAAAACTAAAGCTAAGAGCTGTTTATGGCGGAAAAGCAGTGATAGGATACATTGCCAGCAAACACCGAGCTGAAATGATTTTACCTGCATACACTTATCAATTGTCGTTTTCAAAACCATATGCAGAGGCAAGTGTTGGCATTGAAAATATTTTTAAATTTTTAAGAATTGACGCCATATGGCGATTAACGTATCTAAATCATCCAGATATTACTAAATTTGGGATTAAATTTACATACACGGGCGATTTCTAAGCATTATGATGACATTAAAAACCAACGAAATAAAAAAATCATACAAAGGTAGGCAGGTTGTAAAAGGCGTATCGGTTGAGGTAAATCAAGGTGAAATTGTTGGACTTTTAGGGCCGAATGGAGCAGGAAAAACTACATCTTTCTATATGATTGTTGGATTAGTTCACCCCAATGAAGGAAGCGTTTATTTTAATGATCAAGACATAACCAGTTTTCCAATGTACAAACGTGCCCAATTGGGAATTGGTTATTTACCTCAAGAAAATTCTGTTTTTAGAAAACTATCAATTGAAGATAATATTACGGCTGTTCTAGAACTCACAAAGCTGAATAAAGAAGAACGAAGCGCCAAACTAGAAGAATTGATTTCTGAATTTAACTTGGGTCATGTTAGAAAAAATCTTGGGCAAAGTTTATCGGGAGGAGAAAGAAGAAGAACTGAAATTGCAAGAGCATTGGCAACTGACCCTAAATTCATTTTACTTGACGAACCCTTTGCAGGAGTAGATCCAATTGCGGTTGAGGATATTCAAAACATAGTCTCAAAATTAAAAGAACGTAATATTGGTGTTCTAATTACCGACCATAATGTACAGGAAACTTTAGCCATAACCGACAGAACCTATCTTTTGTTTGAAGGCAGTATATTAAGGCAAGGAACTGCTGAAGAGTTATCGAAAGATGAGATGGTGAGAAAAGTGTATTTGGGAGCAAATTTTGAATTGAGGAAAAAGATTCAACCTGAGTAAAAACAATTCAGCATCTATTTTTTTAGTAAATTAGCACAAGCTAAAAAGATTGCGACTCCATGACTTTCTATAACAAAAACTTATCCTTTTTACTCGAAGAAAACGAATTGAAGCTGTCAGAGTTTCAAAAGAAAGTCAATATTTTGGAACAAGATATTTTAGAGCCTAGTATAATCCATTTAATTGACATTGCCAACTACTTTAAAATATCGATAGATTCTTTACTGAAAAAAGACATTCAAGCCTCTCATATTTCCGATATTCAGTTTTTAATTTTAGATGTTGACGGAACACTAACAGATGGTGGCATGTATTTTACAGAAAATGGCGACCTTATGAAAAAGTATAATACTAAGGACGGAATGGCCATTAAAGGATTGACAAAAGCAGGTTTCCAGGTTGGAATTATATCGCATAGTCACCAAAGTAAAATGGTTGAATCTAGAGCTACTATGCTTGGCATTCAAAATGTATTTGTTGGCTCAGGATCAAAATTAGACATATTAGATGGCTGGTTAAAAAATTTAAATATGACACGCGAGCAAGTAGCCTATGTTGGAGACGATATAAATGATGCTGAAATTATGAAAGTAGTAGGTTTATCTGCCTGTCCGAAAGACGCTACAAAAAGTATTCAAGAAATTGCAGATGTTATTTTGGAGCAAGATGGCGGAAAAGCTTGTGTACGAGAATTCATAGACGAACACCTAACAATAACAATATAAATTATGATTATTACAACAACAGAAACGGTACCGGGAAAAGAAATTGAATCGGTGATGGGAATTGCGAGAGGAAGTAGTGTGCGAGCACGAAATATAGGTAGAGATTTTATGGCTGGCTTAAAAAATATAGTGGGTGGTGAAATTGAAGAATACACTAAATTACAAGCTCAATCTCGCGAACAAGCTTTACAAAGGGTACAAAAAGACGCGGAACGTTTAGGCGCAGATGCTATTGTCAATTTAAGAATGACCACGTCAATGCTAATGCAAGGAGCTGCCGAAATACTAGTATATGGCACAGCTGTAAAATTTAAGCAATAATGGTTTTTACGCCTTACGATATTATAATTACACTTTCCAGTATTCTGGTAATCACTGTACCTATCATCATTTACCTAGTTGTTAGACAATCTAAAATTAGGAATGAAGAAACTTTTGAAGATAGAGACAATTAAAGCGCTTTAAAAAAATTGGACAATTAAAAAAGGGTTTGCCTGAGGCAAACCCTTTTTTAATTTATTCTTGTGCAGCTTTATTTCAAACTACAACTTCCTCCATTGGCGGAGTAATCATTATTTAAAATATCACAATCGGTTTCGGCCATACTTTTTTTAGCATTTAAAAACGTGTAATTTTTTTCACCATCACCATCCTCGCACTCACAAGTGTAATCTTTATTGCAAGAAACAGCTATAATTACTCCAACACATGCAATTGCTATTGTCGTCTTAAACTTCATTCGTTTTAAAATTCTGCAATAGTCTTGCTAATAATCGCCACGCAATCCATTAATTCATCTTTTGTCATTACCAACGGTGGTGCAAATCTGATAATATTTCCATGTGTTGGCTTAGCTAATAAGCCATTTTCTTTTAGTGCCATACAAATGTTCCAAGCCGTTTTACTATCTTCAGTATCGTTAATAACAATGGCATTTAGTAACCCTTTACCTCTTACAAGATTTACAATATCATATTTGTCAACCAATTTATTCATTTCAGATCTGAATAAATCACCTAAAACCCTTGCGTTTTGCGCTAATTTTTCTTCAAGTACAACTTCTAAAGCCGCAACTCCAACAACAGCTGCTACTGGATTCCCACCAAATGTACTTCCGTGCTGACCTGGCTTAATAACATTCATTATTTCATTATTTGCCAATACGGCAGATACTGGATAAGCTCCTCCTGAAAGCGCTTTGCCTAAAATTAAGATATCCGGAGCAACATAAGTACTTTGCTTTTCGCAAGCTGCTTCACATGTACAATCTCCACAAACTGCTAGCAAACTTCCGGTTCTGGCAATTCCTGTTTGCACCTCATCAGCAATAAACAATACACCACTTTCTTGGCACAATGCTTTTGCTTTTGCTAAATAATCAGTAGCCGGTCTGTAAACACCTGCTTCCCCTTGAATTGGCTCTGCCATAAATCCAGCCACATTTGGTTGTTTTAAAGCTTCAGCTAATGCCTCGGTATCGTTGTATGGTATTTTTATGAAACCAGGCGTATAAGGGCCAAAGTTTTTTCTTGCATCTTCGTCATTCGAAAAAGAAATAATGGTTGTAGTCCGGCCATGAAAGTTATTTTCACATACAATAATTTGAGCTTCGTGTTCTTGAATGCCCTTTACTTCGTATGCCCATTTTCTACATAATTTAATTGCTGTTTCAACAGCCTCTGCTCCAGTATTCATTGGTAGCACCTTGTCAAACCCAAAATAATCAGTCACAAATTTTTCGTAAACACCTAAAGTGTCATTATAAAAAGCACGACTCGTCAACGTTAATGTTTCTGCTTGGCTCGTCATTGCTCCAACAATTTTTGCATGGCAATGCCCTTGGTTAACGGCAGAATAGGCCGATAAAAAATCGTAGTATTGCTTCCCTTCTACATCCCACACATGTACACCTTTTCCCTTAGTTAAAACCACAGGAAGTGGGTGATAATTATGTGCTCCGTGTTTGTCTTCAAGTTCAATTAACTGCGCTGAAGAAAGTTTTTCCATTGTCGTCATATTCAATAATTTTAAAAGGTTAAAGCGTCATTACGGAGAACGCAGATCCTTTCCTCGTTCAGTGCAATGCAATGCAGGGGAGAAATCACCCTTCCACAAAAATAACCGAATAAAACGAAAACCCAAAACTAAG
>JBGCGA010000019.1:0-2624 GCA_045110285.1 Crocinitomicaceae bacterium
TTTTTTATGGTTTTCTCTCCCTCGAACTGTCGTTCGGAATCGAGCTAACAATAAAAAAGCCCATTTGTCAGAGACAAATGAGCTTTTAATTTTTAAGTGAGCCCGAAAGGATTCGAACCTTTGACCGCCTCCTTAGAAGGGAGGTGCTCTATCCAGCTGAGCTACGAGCCCATCCTATCTCGAGTCTTTTGATCTCGGGATAAAAAGGTAAAAAAAGGAGATGAATGAACATCTCCTTTGTCGGGGTGGCAGGATTCGAACCTGCGACCTCCGCGTCCCAAACGCGGCGCGATAACCGGGCTACGCTACACCCCGTACTGCCCTATTGCGGGTGCAAATGTACTGAAACATTTTTAAACCACAACTAAAAACTATTTTATTTAAAAAATAGTAGCGGAGAGACAGGGATTCGAACCCTGGGTACCCTTTTGAGGTACGCTTATTTAGCAAACAAGTACTTTCGGCCACTCAGTCACCTCTCCAAAATTTTTAAGAACGGGTGCAAATATAATTATTTCAAATAAAACGACTATAATTTTATTAAAAAAAATAACGATTTTAAACAGTATTTAAAGGCTCGTGGTTACGAATCGGATGTTCTCAATTACCAAGAATAGAATAAATTGAAACCCTAAAACTGAATAGACTTCTACTTGATTGTGATTTAGCTTATTTGAGAATAAGACAAAGGATAAATGAAATAAGCTTAAAAGAATAACTTGAGTAGCTTCTTCATTCAGTATAACAGCAATTAAACTGCCAATTAAAAATAAAAGTACTACCCAAAACCGTTTGCTCGAGGCAAAGCTATTTTTAGCAAGAATAAACACAATTGTGAGCAGGCTGTAAAAAATTAATATTGCTATTATTTTATGCCAATCGTTTGCTATAATTGTGGATTTATTGCTGAAATTCAGTAATTTATTCAGGTAAGAAAGGGTAAGGCTATGTGATGAAGCAACACCTGTAACAGCTATGGCATATAGGCCCAAGACAGTGCTTTGGGGTTTTTTAAAATTGATAACGAAACTATAAATGGCCAAGCCAACAATCAAATAATAATTAAGAAAAAAAAGGGTTAAAAACTGACCCGTTTGGAAATAAGTAAAAACTCCAAATACAATGTAAAAGGCAATGGTGCTAAAAACTATTTTTGTGGTAGTTGGCACAGTTATTTTTTTGCCAGCGCTTCCTCAATATAATCGAAAGTAGACAATACAACTGGTTTGCCGTCCCATACAGCAACATCATGTTCAAAATGAGCAGAAGGCTGTTTGTCGGCAGTGATAATAGACCAACCATCAGCAAGGTGCTTAATTTTTTCGGTTCCCATATTAATCATTGGCTCAATGGCTATTGTTAAACCATTCTGAATTTTTTTTCCTTTGCCTCGTTTGCCGTAATTAGCTACTTGTGGATCTTCATGCATGGTTTTACCAATACCATGTCCAACCAATTCACGAACCACGCCATATCCATGGTCTTCGGCATGTTTTTGAATCGCGTAGCCAATGTCTCCAATTCTATTCCCAACTTTGGTAGCGGCTATGCCTAAATCCAAACATTCTTTGGTGACTGTCAGCAATTTTTTAATTTCAGGATCTACCTCACCAATTTCAAAAGTATAAGCATGGTCGCCATAATATCCATTTAAAATGGCGCCACAATCAACTGAAACTATGTCACCATTTTCATAAGGTTTGTCGCTCGGAAACCCATGGACAACTTCTTCGTTAGGCGAAATACACAGTGTATTCGGAAAATCGTATAGCCCTAAAAACCCAGGAACAGCACCTTGGTCTCTGATATATTCTTCCGCTAATTTGTCAAGCTCTAAACCAGTTACACCTGGTCCAATAACTTTAGCAATTTCACCTAGTGTTCGTGATACTACTTGGGCTGCTTGGCGCATTAATTCTATCTCTTCTTCCGTTTTATAAATAATCATGGCTTCTCCTAAAAATAATAAAACCCCATCAGTCGCAGACGGATGGGGTTTTGAATTAATTTATGCTTGTTTATGACAATACACTTTTTACTAAATCTGCAGCTTCTTGTAATAAAACAGCTGAATGCACATTCAATCCTGATTCGTCAATTAATACTTTTGCTTCTTCAGCATTTGTACCTTGCAATCTAACAATAATTGGCACTGGAATAGACCCCATGTTTTTGTAGGCATCTACAACACCTTGAGCCACTCTATCACATCTTACAATTCCTCCAAAAATATTAACTAAAATAGCTTCAACATTTTCGTCTTGTAAAATTAATCTGAATGCTTTTTCAACACGTTCAGCATCTGCAGTACCACCAACATCTAAAAAGTTAGCTGGGTTTCCACCAGATAATTTAATAATATCCATAGTTGCCATGGCTAATCCAGCTCCGTTTACCATACATCCAACGTTTCCGTCAAGGTTAACATAGTTCAGTCCTGCCTCATCCGCCTCAACTTCCATTGGATCTTCTTCTGTTTTGTCACGCATTGCTGCGTACTCTTTATGTCTGTACAATGCATTATCGTCTAGAGTTACTTTAGCATCAACAGCAATAATTTTATTATCTGAAGTTTTTAAAACTGGGTTAATTTCAAACATTGAAGAATCTGCTCCTTCGTATGC
>JBGCGA010000020.1:0-25606 GCA_045110285.1 Crocinitomicaceae bacterium
AAGCATTACAATCCGCAGAATGCCATTTTGGTAATCGGCGGAAATTTTGATCAAACTAAAATAAAGCAGCAAATCGAAAAATGGTATGGCGATATTCCTCCGGGTAAAAAGTATGTTAGAAATATAGATCCAGAGCCTCCACAAATTGCAGAACGGAGACTTGAAATAACTAGAAGTGTGCCTTCAAATGCTATATATATGGCTTTTAAAGTACGTGATAGAAAATCAGAAGATCACTATTTAGGCGATTTAATATCCGATATTTTAAGTGGTGGAAAATCGGCAAGGTTATATCAAAATTTAGTGAAAGAACGAAAGTTATTTTCGCAGGTAAATGCATACATATCAAGCGGATTTGAAAGCGGACTATTTGTAATTGCTGGTTTCATGCATAACAATATTAGTCATGCAGTAGCAGAGAGGGCTATATGGGAAGAACTGCTTCAACTTCAAACTCAAAGTTTATCTGCCGCGGAATTACAAAAAGTGAAAAATAAATTTAAAACTGCAAAGGCATTCCAAAATCAAAGCATTTTAAATAGAGTAATGAATATTAGTCAACTAGCAATTATTGACCATTTAGCTGAATTGAAAACTGAGGATGAAATATATGAGGCGATTAATTTGAAGTCCATTCAGGAATTTTGTAAAAAATACTTTTCAAAAACAAACGCCAATATTTTAACTGTTAAAGCCGATCAATGAATAGAAAAATAGCCCCGGAAATATCAGCCATCAACTCAGTTGAATTGATAAGTCCGCAAAAAATAGACTTAGGAAATGGCATAGACTTATTCTGGATGAATGATGTTCCCGACAAAACGGTGAAGTTAGATATGGTTTGGAATGCAGGCTCAAAATTTCAAAATAAACCTCTTGTGGCCTCATTTTGCAATCAATTATTATTAAGTGGTAATCATAGCATAAGTTCCCAAAGTATTTCGGAACAAATTGATAGCCATGGAGGGTACATTAGTCATAGCCAGCATAAGGATCATGCTGGACTTACTGTATTTGGATTAACTGATTCAATAGCGCCAATATTTGATATTGTTAAATCTCATTTGCTTGACGGTGCTTTTATTGATATTGAAGTTAACAAGCTTAAAGAGAATCGAAAGAAAGAATTTGAACTGAGTGAAGAAAAAGTGAGTGTTAATGCGCGAAAATTATTTACAGAAAGTCTTTTTGGTAAGCAGCACTACTATGGAAGGTTAGCAAAAGCAGAAGATTTTGATGCTCTACTTTCCTCGGATTTAAGAGCGTTTTTTAAAAGTTACTATTTAAACACTAAGCCAACATTGTTCCTAGTGGGTAATGTTTCTGAGCAATTCATTGACTCAATCCGTCAATTTGTTTCAATATTTAAGAATACTACAACTAAAAAAGCGATAGTTATCCCTGTTCAAAAGATTCAAAATAAGTACAAAACAAAATCTGGTAGTGTTCAGTCCGCCATCCGAATTGGGAAATTATGCATGGATAAAACTGATTCCGATTTTGTCACTTTTCAAGTACTTAATACCATTTTGGGAGGATATTTTGGTAGTAGATTAATGGCGAATATCAGAGAAGAAAAAGGCTATACTTATGGAATTGGTTCAGGCATAACAGCTTTAAAAGATGCGACCTATTTTTATATTTCAACCGAAGTGGCAGTAGATAAAAGAGAAGACACGATTAAAGAAATCTATTTTGAAATGGAAAGGTTGCAAACCGAAAAAATTTCTGAGAATGAATTATGCGTTGTAAAAAATTATATGCTGGGTTCATTTCTGAGAAATTCTGACGGTGCCATTTCTATGATGGAAAAACATAAGAGTTTAATACTTCAGGATTTAAGTGAGTTGTATTATACTAACTACATAAAGGGAGTTAATTCTACCACCGCTGAAGACTTGATAAAAGTGGCAAAAAAGCACTTCGATAGAAATACTTTTTCCGAAATATCATTTGGTTGATTAAACCTTTTGTGTTTTTGATGGTCATAGTTAAAACCAATAACAAAACACAAAATGAAAAAAACAATTTTAACGTTCAGTTTGCTAGTATTAATGGCAAGCTTTACAACAGCAACAGCTCAACAAGATGTTAAGAAAAACAGAAAAGAACTAAAAGCTGAAATGACACCTGAGCAGCAAGCTCAAAAGAAAACAGATAGAATGACAAAATCTTTAGCGCTAGATGAAAAGCAGCAAGAGGAAATGTATAACATCAACCTAAAACATGCCAAAGAACAGGCGAAACTTAGAGAAGAACGCAAGGCTTTAAAGGCAAAAATTCAGGCAGAAAAACGGTCTTGTTCAGCGGACATTGACAATACTTTAACCGAAGAACAAAAGGCAAAACTTAAGGAATTGAAAGCTAAAAAAGCTGAACAGAAGTCGAAGAACAAACATCCGAAACCACCAAAACCACCAGTTAAATAAAGACTAACTTAAAAAACACCTTCAGTAAAAGAAGGTGTTTTTTTTTGTTCATGTTTTTTATCGCAATAGAATCCTTTTCTTTGCCAAATCGAGAGAAATAAAACATATCCGCTTTCTTTTTGGCTTTTATGCCTAAACATGCTGGTTTTTATGACCAGCTTTAACATTCTTATTCCAGAATTAAATGACTACCTAACAAGCATAGGCGGTGAAGACTATAAATGGATGATTTTAGGGCTTTGGACCATTGCGGCAGGAATAGCAAGGCCTTTTAGTGGTAAGATAGCAGACAATTTTGGACGAAAAAAAACATTGTACATTGGCGTTGTTGTATCAGTTATTATTTCCTTTTTATATCCTGTATTTACGACAGTTGTTGGTTTTCTTTTTTTAAGATTTTTGCATGGTTTTAGCACTGGCTTTCAACCAACAGGTGCTACCGCACTGGTGGCTGATGTTGTTCCAGCAAACAAGAGAGGTGAGGCTATGGGCATATTCAGTTTAACGATTAGCGTAGGGTTTGGCGTTGGAAACTTCATCAGCTCTTCAGTATTTGGTGTAATTGGTATTAACGGATTATTTTATTCATCTGCACTTATGGGTATTGTTGCTTTAATGACAATACCTTTTATTGAAGAATCCAATAAAACAAAAACACTGGTTAAATGGAGAAATATTATTCCGAAATTAAATGAGGTAGTTGCACCAGAAGTTTTTCATCCTGCAGTTATTATGTTTTTAACAGCAATGGTGGGCGGAATATACTTTTTGATCATTCCTGACTTTAGTAAGCATTTAGGCTTAACCAATAAAGGTATGTTTTATGGTTTCACAACTATCACTACCATTTTTGTGCGTCTTTTTGCAGGCAGGGCGGCAGACAAATACGGCAGAGTTTTAAATTTGTACGTTGGACTCAGCTTAATGCTTATTGCATTATTTACATCATTTATTGCTACTACTCCTGAAATCCTTATGCTTGGTGGGGGAATTTACGGAATTTCTACCGGCATAATTACGCCGTCACTATTTGCTTGGACAACTGACCTTGCCGACCCAAAATTTAAAGGACGAGGAATGGGCACACTTTTTATTGCCCTTGAATTTGGAATATTTGCCGGAACTTATGGCGCACAATTGGTTTACAAAAACAACCCTGCTTTGTTTAGCAGGGCATTTTTGTTGGGAATAACATTAATAATTGTAGCACTTCTATATTTATCACTCAGGACTTTTTTGACCAAAGGACGATTAAACGGAAAGCTTCATTTGTAAATAACTTAAAAATTCTTTGCGAATTTCAGTCTCTGCAAACTTACCTCCAAATTCAGCGGTTACAGTACTACTTTGAATATCCTTAATCCCTCTCGAATTGACACAGAGATGTTTTGCATCTATGACACATGCTACGTCATCAGTTCCTAAAAAGGACTGCAAATGCTTTACAATCTGCATAGTTAACCGTTCTTGAACAGAAGGTCTTTTCGCATAATAATTAACTATTCTATTCATTTTTGATAAGCCAATAACTTTTCCCTTTGAAAAATATGCCACGTGTGCTTTTCCTACAATTGGTAAAAAGTGATGTTCACAAGTTGAGTATACAGTAATGTCTTTTTCAACCAGCATTTCATTGTACTGATATTTATTGTCAAATGTTGAATTCTTAGGTGCTAAATCAGGATTTAAACCTCCAAATATTTCTTTAACGTACATTTTAGCAACTCTTTTAGGTGTTGACTTTAAACTGTCATCAGTTAAATCTAACCCTAAGGTTTCCATTATTTCAGTAAATTTCTCTTGAATAATCTCAATCTTTCTATCGTCTGATAAATCAAATGCGTCTTTTCGTAGTGGTGTATCACCTGCTGTTCCAAAATGGTAATCCATTTCGTCAATTTCAGTGTCTTCTTTCATGTTTGTATGTTTTTGAATTGCAAATTTAAGCTATTACTTTGATAAATTTCTATTATTTCAAATTTCTTACCCTATCTTCATGGCATAAGAGTAATTAATGTCGGAAATATTAAAAAAAAAATTATTAGAGCGTTGCATTGAAAAAGTTCAAATGAAGCAAGAGAGGTTACAGTCAACTATTTCAGACGCACAAAAATCACTCGAATCGGAATCTCAGAGCACTGCAGGTGACAAGCACGATACAGGTAGGGCAATGATGCATTTAGAAATTGAAAAAAAAAGTAACCAGCTATCTGAAATCGTTAAACTAAAGCGAGTCTTAAACCAGATTGAACCAGCAAAAAAGAATGACAAAATTGGTTTGGGTTCCATTATCGAATCTAATAATGGGTGGTTTTTTATTGCCATCAATGGAGGTAAATGTTCGGTGGATGGCATTGAATTCACCATTATTTCTCTAGCATCTCCATTGGCTCAGCACTTTTCTAAAGCAATGCTAAATAAAGCGTTTAAAGTAATGAACAATCAGTATGTCATTACTAAAATTTTTTAATTCTTTCTTTTTAGTCGAACTGAATTACTAATAGCCATCAAAAAAATACCAATTAATAAAAATTCAGAGACTCTTCCGATTAAGTCACCATACTGAATGTAAAAAGTACTTGTCGAATTTCTATTGATCGATCCAATTAAAGCACCTTCTTCGTTCCATCCCATCTTTTTAATAACCTCGCCTTTCTGATTTATAAAACATGAAATACCTGTATTTGCCGACCTGGCAACTGATCTCCTATTTTCAATCGCTCTAAGCTGCGAAAAAGTTAAATGTTGCTTATAACCTGGTGTATCTCCCCACCAGCCATCATTTGTAATCACACATATAATTTCAGCGCCTATTTTACTAAACTGAGTCACAAACTCTCCATAAACAGACTCGTAGCAAATTAAAGGTGCAACCTTTACTCCATTGCAATTAAATACTTTCGGATATTTATTACCAACTAAAATACCTGCGGTCCCACCCAAGGAAACAGACCATTCTGCCAAAAAAGGAAAAAAATTTACAAAAGGAAGCTTTTCCGGGCCAAGCACTAACTTTGACTTGTGATAAATATCGATTGGTTTACTTTCGTTTATTAAAAGTGCTGTATTATAGTTCTCCATCCATTTTCCATCTCGCTTAATTGCGGGAAATGGTCGTTCCGCATCAAAAACGCCGTACGTGTCGGCTCCAGTAATAAAAGGGACATTGTACTTCTTAGAAAAATCACGTAGTTTTAAAACTGCTCCCATATTATCCAAAACTGCCTCATTCATGTATCTGGATAGCGCAGTTTCAGGCATTAAAATAAAATCACTTTTATCAATACCTTGTTCTTGAGCCAGTGATAACATTCTATTTAATTGTAAAGTCAAAGGCCTTGTGAATTTAACGCCCGGTCCAGTAAAGTCATCATTCCAAGGATTTAAATTAGGTTGAATAATTGTAATATTAACAGGCTTTTTTTGTTCCTCATAATTGTAAAATATGGCTACACTGATGACCGCAGGAACAACAATTAAAAGTCCCAAACTCGCAAAATTGGGTGTTTGTAACGAAAAAGACTCTTTTCTAATCCAAATATTTCTGATAATAACATAAACAAGTACATTGCTTAGTAAAACCCAGAGGGTTCCTCCTTGAATACCAGTATATTCATACCATTGAACTAACCAAGGTTGACTTCCAAAAACATTTCCAAAACTTAACCAAGGCCATGAAAGATCCCATTGATGATGGATATGTTCAAATGACAGCCACAAGACAATCAAACTAATAAGTCCCTTACTGATTCCTAAAATTCTACTTAAAAATCCGAAAAAGAAAAAAGGCAAAGTCATTAGTAAAGAATTCGCCAATACTGCCATCAATGCGCCTTCAAAGCTCGCATTTTTTATCCACCAGGTAGCTATAACATTAAAAGTAACAGCCCAGACATAATTTCCCAGGAATCGTTTTAAAAACCTTAATTTAGTAAATTCGTTAGCTCTGATATTGAACCAAATAACAGGAGAAAAGCCTAAAAAAACAAGAGGAAAGAAGCTACCAGTGGCCGGAAAGCTAGCAGCCATCATAACTCCTGAAAGAAATAAAGCGCAAAATGATTTTAGCAAAAACAAATTCATGCTGCAAATATAGCTTGAATTATTGTTAAGGCGTCGTATTTCAATTTCGGTATAAGAATCTCATAAGCTTTTAGTTTTTAATAATTTTGTTATATTTGGTCATCCCGCTCGTGTAAAAAAATGAATAAAAGAAAACTATTCTATAAAGACATTAGTGGTCTCAGATTTGTAGCCACAATTTTTATATACGTATATATTATTGCCTATTTGCTTTTTGCAAAAGAAGTTACAGAAATTGGCACTCAATTTGGCCCCTTTGTTAGTACCCTAAAAAACATAGGTATTAGCATATTTCTGATTATTAGTTCCTTTTTACTCACGGCTCATGCCTTAAGAGAATACAAACATACTGACCGTTTTAATCTAAAGAATTTCTATATCAGAAGACTTTTACGTCTAGTTCCGACCCTCATTTTAGTTCTAACATTCTTTATTGTAATTCATCCGTTGGTTGTCAATTTTTTAAAACTAAATCCAATTACAGACATAAGCGCAATAGAACAAATAGTTTTTTTTCCTTCCTATCGCTTAAAAATATCAAACGAGGTTTTCATTTACTTGTTTTTTATTTATGGCATTTTTCTTCTTTTGCAATACTATTTTTTCTGGGGATTAGTTTTAAAATATTTACGCCGCTATTTGCCCTATATTTTATCTATACTTTTTGTAATTGGAATTATTTTTAGGTGTTTACCAAATACAGCAGAATTTACAACCGATTTATTTTTACCCTTTTATTTTGTTGAAATTGCTATCGGAGGAACAGTAGCCATTATCGTGCGAGAAAAATCTAGAATTGTTAACATAATAAAGTCGTTTTCTAAATCGCAAATTACTGCAATATACCTATTTTCAATATTGGCAGTGGTCAGTATTTATCTGCTGACCAATTCAGTGTATACAGCTTTGGTGGGAAAAGTAGTACTCTACTGCCTGATTGGCTTTTTTATTATTGAGCAGACTTATTCAAAGCAATCGATTACTAAAATACGGAATAAGACTTTTATTATTGAGTTTGGTAATTTAAGCTACAGTTTTATTCTATTTGCTCCAATAGTGGCTGTAATGACATTGATTACATTTGAATCAGTTGAAATTGAACTCGCTTCAAGAGTAACTATTATGGCATTTCCTATGATATGTTTTTTGCTGACATGGTTTTTAAGCACTTTAAACAAGCACTATATAGAAGATTTCTTTGAAAGGGTTAAGAAATCTTTTAAAACCTGAGTATTCTACACTTTTACCTGCTCTAATTCTAATTCTAGATCTTCCCAACGCTGAACCTCATTATTCAAAGTCTTTTCAACACGCTCATAATCACTTAATACTTTATTATATAATTCTGCCTCATTAAAGTCTGTGTTCTGCAGACAAGAGAGCTTTAAAGCTAATTCTTTTTCCAATTCAGTGATCTTACGTTCAGCATTTTTGATCTTTGTTTCAATCTTTTTTACTTTTTGTTGATCTTCTTTGCTAGGAGTATCTACAGTTTGCATACTCACATCAGCATTACTTTGTTTACTAGCGATCAATTTTTTATCTAAATTATCGTAGGTGTCCTCTCCAATTCTTTCTAAAAATTCATTGACACCAAACAGATGCGTTTTTAACTTATAATCTTTTATTTCCCATATTTTATTACTCAGGCCATCTAAAAAATCTCTGTCATGAGAAACCAGCAATAAAGTACCCTCGTAATTCTTGAGAGCTTCCTTAAGTATATCTTTGGAATTTAAATCGAGGTGGTTAGTTGGTTCATCTAAGATTAAAAAATTAAAATCATAGAAAAGTAGCTTACAAATGGCTAATCGCGTACGCTCTCCTCCTGACAAAACACTCACTTTTTTTTCAATATCCTCTCCGCCAAATAAAAATGCGCCAAGTGTTGCTCTAATGTCTTTTCTTTTATCACCTTCTGCGATATCGTCAATAATTTGAAAAACAGTTTTATTAGGGTCAAGCTTTTCTGCTGAATCTTGAGCAAAGTATCCAATTTTCACATTATGTCCAAAAACTATCTCCCCGTCATAGTCTAGGTCTTTAGTAATGGCCTTAAGCAGAGTAGACTTTCCTACCCCGTTAGGGCCAAGCAAAGCAATTTTCTCATTTCTGGCTAATAGCAATTCAATGTCATTAAATATCAACTTACTACCAAAGGACTTAGATAGCTTGATTAACTCCATCACAATTTTTCCTGACGCTTGAGTTACTGGAAATTTAATATTAAAAGCTGCCCTATCAATAGAATCAACTTCAATGACATCCATTTTATCTAATTTCTTTATTAAGCTTTGGGCAAATGCAGCTTTATTAGCTTTTGCACGATACTTATTAATCAATGCTTGAGTTCTTTCAATTTCTTTGTCCTGATTTTTCTTTGTTTGCATGACTCTTTCAAGTTCTTCAGCATGCAAAACTAAATACTTAGAATAATTACATTTATAATCGTACAACTTCTGATTTGCTACCTCCACCGTTCTATTGGTCACATTATCTAAAAATCGTTTATCATGTGAAATGACAACTAAACCACCTTTAAAATTTTTCAAATAGTCCTCCAGCCACTGAATCGAAACAATATCTAAATGGTTAGTTGGCTCATCTATTAGCAATACATCTGGATTATTAACTAGCAATTTGGCCAACTCCGCTCGCATTTGCCAGCCTCCACTAAATTCTCCTAAATCTTTATCGAATTCTGAATTTTTAAATCCCAAACCCTTTAAAACACTTTCGATTTTTTCTGCAAATTGATGGGCTTCAAGAACAGTAAGCTGTTCATTTATAACTGTGACCTCATTAATAAGCTCCATATACTCATCAGATTCGTAATCAGTTCTAGTTACTAAACTTTCATTTACATGTTCAAGACGGCCTTGCAAATCAGTGATGTTCTTATTCGATTTTTCAATATACTCTCTTACCGATATATCCTTTTGAATGATGATGTCTTGGGTTAAATAACCAATATTTAAATCCTTTGCACGCACAATATTTCCATCAGTTGGCTTTATTTCGCCAGCGACTAGTCTTAATAGAGTAGACTTTCCTGCTCCATTTTTACCAGTTAGTCCAATCTTGTGACCTTTGTCTATAAACAGGTTGATACTTTTATATAAATAGCCTTGTGGAAGATGATAAGAGAGGTTATTTAACCGAATCATAAGGAAAATTTTATGCAAAAATAGGGATAATAAATAAAAAACGGGAAGCCATGTAGCTTCCCGTTGAGTTTTAAAGATATTTGAGTTTTAGAAACTCCACAAATCGTGTTCGAATTCAAAAATATCAGCTTTGATTTTTTCAGATTCTAAAAGCGCATCAACACCAGCTTTGTATGAGTCAATATCTCTGTCGTAGAGGTTAGACTCTTTTACAATATATGATGTAAACTTTCTTTTCCAGAATAAATCATCAAAAGACATTCTTTGCGCATCATTTTGAGAACTTTGAACAAAAAAGTTTTGGAATACATATCTACACTGAGGGAAGTATAACCAAAATAGTTCCCTGAAGCCAATAATATTTCCATTATTATCTCTACGGTATACCATTGGCGCTATTCCTAATATTCTTGTTTCTTTTACAGATCGTTCCTTATCAAAAAACACTTGCTCTTTGATTTTATATTGAACAATATCGGCTGATTTAAACCAAGTTGTATCACTTGGAGGATAAACTGCTTCTTCAAAACCGTCATCTCCCATTACCACACTATCTTCATCTGGATAAACGAAACTTTTTAATGGTTCAGCAAAAGGGTCCACTTGCTCAGTTCCCATGTAAAGAAACATTCTTTCTCTAAAGTCTTTATCGTTATAGTAATTACCACCTGGCGTAGTTGGCGCAATTGGGTACTTAAACAAGTCACCATCTTTCCATTGCTCCCAATCAGGATTAAACGGAGAGTATATAGTCAATTCACCCGTCATCACATGATGACGAATAATTGTCCAAAGACTCCATCTAGTGGTATTCTTTTTCCACATTCCCTCCTCAAGGTCATCTAATGGATAATACAACGGATGATTAAACTTCTCCCTCAAATCAATAACTTGCCAGATCTTTTTACTCCAAATTACATCAGCCTCTCTTACAAACTCGTAAGGTACCACTTTTTTTGTTGGAATATTTGACTCCATATATACTCCATCCATTACACCTGGTGCAGGATAAGATATCGGTCCTCTCACATCATCTGGTTGTGCAACAGCAGTTGCAGTAAACAGACAAATCACTAATAAAATTCTTAAATTTTTCATCTCTCTCGTCTTTAATTACATTTATCTCGGAGTAAACACTAGGGCTCCTCTTTGCGAAACACCGTCTGGTCCTCTATAAGTTACCAACATAGTCACTTGTTTTCCCTTAGATTGCGCTAAAATCTTTTTAGCATCACCATTTAGAGATCCACCTCCGCCAATTTTACCTTTTCGCATTATACCGTCAACAGTAACAGTACCTTTCACAATTTTGAAACTTACACCTTGTAAAGGCACAGATTCATCATATCGACAAGTCAATCTACTGTTTGCATTAGCTTTAACACTTCCTAAACCTGGAGTTTGTCCATTAGTAATACCTCCTAAATAAACAGTAGGTGCAGGTAATTTTTTAACCTTAAATTTGAATGAGCCTAAATTCGCAGATCCTCCTCCTGGCTTTTTACCAATTACACTTATTGTTGCTTCCCGAACACCACTTCCAACAGTCGCTACCCAGTTTTTACCTGACTTAGACAAGCTACATCCACTTCCGCTTAGAGATACTCTATCAGCTGGGAATCCAGAGGCAGTTCCTTCTACAATATTTTTATATCCTCTATATAAAACACGCATTTCAGGCAATGCCACAACACCCATTGGTTGACCTACTTGATAATCAAAAGACCAAGGCTTTGGAACATCTACTCCTCTTTGCTTGATGTATATCACACCTTTAATTTTGTGTGCACCTGGTTTGTCACCTCTTAATGCAATACTTCCGTCTGCAGTTCCTCCTGGCTTCCATGCTGATGGATTCGCAGTATCTGCATCTTGTGCCCAACTTACTTTTGGAATTTCAGTTGAATCATAAGCCGCAATCATTACCCTCAAATTAAGGGAGTCACCCTGATTAATGTAACCAGTTGAAGCAAAAGCAAGCGGCTCAATTTTATTGAAATTAAACTCTTGAATATCCACTTTACTTAACATAAAACCAGTAGCAATAGACTCTGCATTTTTCACATCAAGCTTTAGTGCAGTAATCATTGCTGCAGCCGCAACAATTGGTGCATGATCAAACATTACTGAAGGCCAAGGCATCACTTCTTCCTCTCCATGAACTTTTCTTGTAATGTTTTCTTTTATATCTAAAGACCTGATAAAAGAAGCAATCATAGCTGTATCATCAGGGTTACATGCATTCATAGCTAAAGATAAATCCTTCAAATCTTCAGGGACAGTTAAAGAATACTTCTTTTTTGGGTCACCTGGATCAGTATATGTTCCAAGTATTTGAGCCACTGAATTTCTGTACGAAATAATTCTTTTTGGGAAAGCCAATCCTCTTGGGTCTGGCATTTTAGGATCTGGACCTATAAAAAAGTTAGTAGGAATGTCATAATTATCCATATTCTGAACATCACCTAGTGGTTTTAAAGAATGCAATCTTCCTTTGCCATCTACGTTTTCATCAGTATACCACTCCACTTTTTCAGCTTCTTTTAGCATTGCATTACATTCGCGCAATAAATAATCAACTAAAACTTTAGTCGAATCACTTACTGTCTCAGCTTTATTCTGCCAAAAAATTACATTTTTAGTGTCTTGCTTTAAACTTTTAGCCGTTGTCAGCTTCTTCTCAAATGAATCATAATTTGATAAATTACCTTCATTTATAATTACTGCACTTCTATCAAGTTTATCGTTAATTGTTACAAACGCTGCAATTACCTCCTTTGACACATTAAGTGCCAAAAGCGCTGTTAATACGAGATACATCATCCCGATCATCTTCTGTCTTGGGGTTTCTTTTCCTCCTGCCATTTTTTTTAATAAATTAAATTATTAATAAATAAAATCAATTTCAATCTTGAGAAATTAATCTCTTGAAATAGTCATGGCTTTTAACATGTTACCGTAAACTTGGTTTAGGTCAGTTAAGTTTTGAGAAAGCATTGCCATATTCTCTTTATATCGCTTAGTATCCTCTACAGAATCACTTAAATTTGACATCATTTCAACCACTTGACTTTGGAATTTATCCGTTGCCTCTAAGTGCGAAGAAGAGCCTTTTAATTGTAATTCATAAACTTGGTTTAATGCAGATAAATTAGTGGAAACTTTTTGCATTTGCTCTCCAAAAGATTCACCATCTTCCGCTCCTGCGGTCATTCCTAATATTGATTCGGACGCTTTTTCATAAGTTCCAGAAAGTTGCTTAACTTGTCCAGAAGCTTCTTCAAGACTCGCTACATAATTATCAGTAGCTGCTGCTGCACCAGACACTGCTTTTAAACCTTCAGCATTGTCACTTAAAGTTCTAATTCCATCTCCTAATCTATCTAAAAGTGCAGCATCAATCTTTGCCTCTTCTAATAAGCTATCAAACTGTTCCGTAATTCCTGTAGCAGAACCGCCGCCTCCAGAAGCCATAACACCACCAGACACTCCCTTTTCAGAAATGTAAGCATGCACGTCAAATTCTTCATCATGTGCAAGTGCCAATTCAGGATATACTAATTCCCAATTAGGGTCTTCATGTAACGGTTCAAATGCTGAAAAAAGGAAAATTACTGCTTCAGTTGACAATCCAACTACAAGCATGGCTCCTGCGAAAGGCCAGTGCATAATTTTGAACATTGCTCCAACAATTACAATGGCTGCACCAATACCGTACAATTTCGCCATAAAATTTTTCCATTTCTTACTTCCTGGTTTCATAATTTTCCTTGTTTTTAGTTTAACTTTTGTTTTTGGTTATAGTTGTAAATATTTTATAATTCAATATCAGACTTTAATCCTTCTCCACCTTCTTCATCTATGTCTTTTCCACCTCTACCAATATGTGTTTGTACACATCTGAAGCCGATATAAGACTTTGTAGTATCTTGAAATTCATAAGTTCTTGTACCATTTTGTAAATAGTACCCAATATCTTTCCATGATCCACCTCGGATTACCTTTCTTTTTAATGTTGGTGGATCCCAATCTAATGCATAATATCTGTAGTCTGAATTCATATCATTTGAGAATTCATAAACTGATTCATCAAATGCAGTTTCAGTCCATTCTGCAACGTTACCTGCCATGCAGTATAAACCGTATCCGTTTGGATTGTAAGAATATGCTTTAACTGGATAAAAACCTCCATCATCTACATACCTACCTCTTAGCGGTTTAAAGTTAGCTAACATACACCCATTTGAATTTCGGATATATGGTCCACCCCAAGGGTACGGACTTTGCTTAAGGTCACCTCTTGACGCGTACTCCCATTCTGCCTCAGTTGGTAATCTAAAATCTTGAACCCAAGTCATTCCTTGTTTCCCTAACCAGTTATTTAACTTTTGCGTTCTCCAATGAGAGAATGCTCTAGCTTGTTTCCAAGTTACTCCAACAACAGGATAGTTATCGTATGCTATGTGCCAGAAGTACATGTTCACCATTGGATCGTTGAAAGAGTATGTAAAATCTCTTATCCAACATAATGTATCAGGGTATACACGGATTTGCTCTTCAATAATAAATCGACCTCTATCACTATGCCCTCTAATTGCATTATTTTCTCCTTTGGTATTGAACCAACCAAGATCTTCGTCTAAACCAACAGGTTCACCTACAAAATTTGTGGAAGGTGTATTTAATTCTCTGTGTTGCGGACTTAATGACTTGTTGGTTGGATCTCCTTGAGAGCCACCACTTTCACGTTTATAACCATTTCTCTTAATATTCACCTCTCCTCTGGCAGCTGCTTGTCTTAAATCAACCCAATAGTACTTGTAGTTTAATTGACGAACATCAATTTCTTTTCTTCTATTCCATCTTTCATTTGGCTTCAAATACAAATCAGAAATCAAAGGCAATGCTTGAAAACCATTTATACCTTTGGTTTCCCAACTTAAGGCAAAGTTTTCTCTAAAGTAAGGGTCAGTAGGGTCAAATTCATCATCCCAAACTTTCCATTCAGCAGATGATTCGTCGTAATAAACATCTCCATGAGATAGCATATCTCCCAAAGCCTCATCTGAAATTTCTTCTTGCACTACAAGCCCATCAACATTTAAGTTTGTTGCATTCTCATAAATTTTCTCTAGTACAATTGAATCTTTTACATAATAAACAAATTCTCGGTATTCGTTATTTGTAATTTCTGTATTATCAATGTAAAATGCAAAAATTGAAACAACCTTTGATCTTGATTGATGCAAAAATGGAACATCTTCATCACTTTGCCCCATTGTGTACGACCCATTAGGCACATATACCATTCCGTATGGAACTGTCGGATAAAACAATCTTCTTCCCTGCACTCCTGTTAGGTCACCTGTACCGGGATCACATCCCACAAGCACTAACGCCATCATTATTATTCCAAAAAATATCTTTTTCATGCTACCTTTTTTATTTCGACTATCTATATAAGGGTTGGTTTTACAGATTATAAACGAAATTCTACTTTAATAGTTACAAATTAATTTTGCTTAATCCAAAATAAATACATTTCCGTGTCTAGCTCTTGCTGGATCTGGGGCAAACATACAGTAGTTAGCCCAAACTTCTAAAGAGCCATTACTTGGTGTGTTAATATCGCTTGTTGTGATATCGTATGATAAACCTATGTTTAAAACGTCTGGATCTCCATCTAAAGTCCCTGGATCGAATGTATTTGTTGAATATCCAATTAACACTGCTAAAGCATCTTTTCTTCTGTAAGTAAGACCTCCATATATCGCTTGGTAGTTTGTTAAATCATAGTTTGCAATCAATGTCACATCCATTGTTGTAGACACAAAATCAGAAATCACCAAGAAAGATGGTTTTAAAGTTAATCCATCTACGATAGGAAGCATGTCATAACGAATATTCATTCCTCCTGTGGCATAATAATGTCTCGCTTTGTCAAAATTTATCGTGTTTAAGTTTGGAGCAGTTAAGTGCGTAGAAGATAAACCAACATAATATCTTTCGTCAGCATCTCTCCAAAATGCACCAAAATTCAGATCAAGTGCTGAAGCCCCATCCGCTATCGGTAAATTAGGATCTGGAGTAGTTGGGTCTGGTGGAATCCATGTTGGGTCAAAACTTCCGTTAACAAGACCAAACCCTAAACCTAGGCTTAAATAACCTGCGCCAACAATTTCGAAATGTTTCGCGATATTGATTTTAAAATCGTTCTCACTAAAGAAGCCAACATTATCGTGAAGGTAAGATATTCCGATACCCATTCCTTGCTCTTGCAGGTTTGCCTGAGCATTGAACAAATATGAATTTGGAGCCCCCTCAAAACCAAACCACTGGTTTCTATAAATTAAGGTCCCACAAATCCCTCTAAAACCTGTTGCTCCAGGATTAAAAGAAATTTGATCCGCCATATAGTGGGTAAAGTTCTTATCACTTTGCCCAAAGGACGCATTAACAGCTAACAAACAAGTACTTAACAGTAAAATCTTTCTCATAAAAAAAACTTTTGTGCACAAAAAACAATCCATGCGGTGGCTAAAGTAAATATATTTTTTTAAAAATACGTCTTTTTTTTTTATAAATATAACATTTATTACCGTAACTAAATACTACATTAATTTCTGATAAGTTTTCCACCAAAGCGCTGGCATTTCGTTTTTAAGCGCATCTTGATAAACTTGATAAGTACATGGAACTAACAGATGGCGCTGAAATTTTGACCTATCACTATTTGGATAAGGAATTTCAATCCACCAACGACCTGATTTGTCACTCTTATAAAATAGAATTTCATCTTTAAAATCGTCGATATTTACACGATACTTTATATAATTCTTTTTCGTACAAACTGGATAATCTCCCTTTCGTTGATTATACCCTTCAATACAGTACCATATCATTTGTGCTACTAAATTCGCGCTAACTTCCTCGCCCTGACCATTATTATTGAAATTAAAAATTCCAGCAGACGATAGTTTATCGCTAATACCCGCGTATCTCATCATTCTACAGGCATCTTCGCCATAAAAGCCATGAGGAGAGCATTGGGTATTCATTGGGTAATCAGAATACCTGACAGCATTTAAGTCGAATGATAAAATATCTGAGTTTCTTGCTAGAGGTTCTGCGAGTGTTGAATCAGAGTAATACTCACCCAGGCGGTGAATGTCAAAATTCATTTTAGTGAATAGTTCAATTTCTTCTGAGTTTACATAGTAAGACTGATAGCCAATATTAGCATAGTTAAATAGATAATTGGGCTTATGCAGCAGTATTTTATTTAACCATCCATTGGCGTTAATATCTTCATCAGGGTCACCTAAATCGAAATGAGAATCAATGGTTAATAAATTAACTGTTTGCTCTAATTTCTCGTACGCTTGATAAATTGCGGTGGTCAATTCTTGCGAGCCTCCAATTATTAATGGAAAAATATCATTCTTTATTAATTCAAAACATGCTTCTTTTAAAGCGGAGTATGTATCCTGTGGAGCGGCCCCCGGACTTATCTCTCCTAAATTATAGATTTTTGTTTTCCAATCCCCCCACTGCAGAGCATTGATTTTTTCGACAACCTTGATAAATCCAAATTCGGAATGAATAATTTCACTGTTGCGATACTCAGAAACAAATATGAGAGCGATTGACTTCTTCTCAATTTCAGAATAATCATCCGATAGGTTAATTATATGCCCGCCTATACTTTCTGAATTACTTTCTAAATTTGTAAATGACCTGAAATAAATAGAAATATCTTTCATAATGCAAAATCAATTACAAATATATTTCTAATGAGAATAGAATTTAGCATTATTGCCACAATACTGTCAACAACTCAGTCTTAAAAAAGGGACAGTTGACTTACTTTTTTGTCGCAGCTTTCTTTTTTGCGGGTGACTTTTTCTTAGCCGCTGTTTTTTTCTTTACTGGAGACTTTTTTTCTGTTGTTTTTTTAGCAGATGCTTTCGCACCTCTTCCTTTTTTGGCAGGTTGATTTTCAGAAATCTCAACACACTGTTCGTAGGTTAAGTCAGCTGGCTCAACATCTTTTGGTAATTTAAAGTTTGCTTTACCAATTTTTAAGTATGGCCCCCATCTACCAATTAAAAGTTGCATTGTTTCATCTTCAGGGAAAGTTTTTATCAACGCTTTTCTGTCTGCTTCCCTTTTTGCTTCAATTAGTTCAATGGCTCTTTCAAAGTCTACAGAATCGATAGTATCTCCATCTTTTTCTTTAATTGAAATAAACTTTGAGTTGTGCTGCACATATGGTCCAAAACGCCCAACATTTACCCGAACATCTTTATCTTCATACTGTCCAAGTGTTTTTGGGAATTTAAACAGTTCCAAAGCTTCATCAAGTGTTATAGAATGAATATTTTGGTTTGGGCGCAGTGATGCAAACCTAGGCTTCTCTTCATCATCAGGATGACCTATTTGAACCATAGGACCAAAACGACCAATTCTAGAAATAACTTGTTTTCCAGTTTCAGGATCGTCTCCTAAATGTCTTTCACCTGAAGCTCTTTCAGCATTTTCAAGGGTATCTTCAACATTTTGATGAAAAGGGACGTAAAACTTCTTCAACATTTCAGTCCATTTCTTTAAGCCATTAGCAATATCATCAAACTCTTCCTCAACACTTGCTGTAAAGCTATACTCCATTATTCTACCAAAATTTTCAACTAAAAAGTCGGTTACAACTCGTCCGATATCAGTAGGAATCAATTTACCTTTTTGGCTACCTGTTTTTTCTGTTAGCGTATTGTCATCTATCGAATTGGATTTTAACACCAATTGAACGTACTTTCTCTCATCTCCTTCATGCAAACCTCTTTCAACATACCCCCTTTTTTGAATGGTTGAAATTGTTGGCGCATAGGTTGACGGACGACCAATTCCTAATTCTTCTAACTTTTTCACCAAGCTAGCTTCAACATAACGTGAAGGTGGGCGACTGAATCTTTCAGTTGCAATAATTGATTCTCTATTTAATTTGTCTCCCACATTAATTTCAGGCAACAATCCATCCACTTCATCTTCGTCATCATCTAATTTTGATTCCAAATAAACTTTTAAAAATCCTTCAAATTTTATGATTTCACCTTTTGCTTGAAATATGTAGTTTTGAGGCGCATTAATACTAATCGTTGTTCGTTCCAGCTTTGCATCACTCATTTGTGAAGCAATTGAACGTCTCCAAATTAGTTGATATAGTTTTTCTTCGTCAGACTCTCCTGTAATGGACTGAACGGAAAAATCAGAAGGTCGGATGGCTTCGTGAGCCTCTTGCGCGTTACTAGCTTTGTTTTTATACTTTCGAGTTTGTACGTATTCTTTCCCATACGATTTGGTAATCTCTGCCACTGCTCCATCAACAGCAGTTTGAGATAAATTAACAGAATCGGTTCTCATATACGTAATGCGTCCAGCCTCATACAAACGCTGAGCAACCGACATTGTTCTGGATACTGAAAAACCATACTTTAAACTGGCTTCCTGCTGCAAGGTAGATGTTGTAAATGGCGCTGTAGGTGTTTTTTTAGCGGGTTTTTTAGTCACATCAGCAATGCTAAAATCATAGTTTTTACAATCTGCTAAAAACGATTCAGCGATTGATTTATCACCTAATGTTTTATTTAATTTTGCTTTCAATTTAGTGTTACCCACTCCGAAAATTGCTTCAGTGTTATAGTAATTATCTGACTTAAAAGCCTCTATTTCTTTTTCTCTTTCAACAATCAACCGAACCGATACAGATTGAACTCTTCCAGCAGATAATGATGGTTTTACTTTTCGCCATAATACTGGAGATAATTCAAAACCAACCAAGCGATCTAAAATTCTTCTTGCTTGCTGAGCATCTACCAAATCATCATCAATCTTACGTGGACTTTCAATAGCTTTAGTTACGGCACTTTGGGTAATTTCATTAAATGTGATTCTTTTATAGTCACCATCTTTGAGTCCTAATGTTTCTTTTAAGTGCCATGAAATAGCTTCTCCCTCACGGTCCTCATCAGTCGCTAACCATACAACTTCCGCTTTTTTAGCTAGCTTTTTTAATTCAGCCACAATTTTTTTCTTGTCCGTAGACACTTCGTAATTAGGTAAAAAGTTGTTTTCAATATCAATGGCATTTTCTTTTTTTCCTAGGTCTCGAACATGCCCATAACTAGACATAACGGTGTAATCTTTACCTAAATAACCCTCGATCGTTTTTGCCTTTGCAGGTGACTCAACTATAACTAAATGTTTTGACATATCTCAACTATTACGTAATTCACGTTTGAATTTTCAGTGGGCAAAGTTATAAAAGGTATTTGGATAAATCTAATTTTTTCAACTTTCCCCCATCAGTAAAGCCGCATATTACTATAAATAATAATACTTTTTTCAAAAATTATGAAAATTTTATAGTCTGTCATATTGGCAGTATATATTATATATTTAACTTTGACCTTCGCAATAGACAAAGATGATACAAGATTTTAAATTGGAGAAAACAATAGATGAAACAAAACAAGGCGAAGCCTTAATGGTGGAATCAAACAATAATGGTAAAAAGCTTTATTTAGAAAGTTATGGTTGCCAAATGAATTTCTCTGATAGTGAAATTGTTGCTTCAATCCTAGTTGACAAAGGTTTCTCAACAACCAATGATTCATCAGTAGCAGATGTAATATTAATGAATACCTGCTCAATTCGTGAAAATGCTGAAACTAGAGTTAGAAATAAGCTCAGCCAATACCAAAAGCAAAAAAAGAATAATCCAAAATTAATTATTGGAATTTTAGGCTGTATGGCTGAACGGTTAAAAAAAGATTTATTGGAAGAAGAAAAATTGGTTGATTTAGTTGCTGGGCCAGATGCATATCGTGATTTACCAGTTTTAATTGAAGAAGTTGAAAGTGGGCAAAAAGCAGTAAACGTACTATTATCAAGAGAAGAAACATATGCCGACATTGCACCTGTGAGATTGGGAACTGGAGGAGTAACAGCATTTATATCTATCATGAGAGGCTGTGACAATATGTGTTCTTTTTGTGTCGTGCCTTTTACAAGAGGTCGCGAACGTAGTAGAAATCCTGAAACAATCGTAGCGGAAGCTACTGATCTGTTTAGTAAGGGTTACAGAGAAGTAACTTTACTTGGGCAAAATGTAGATAGTTATCGTTGGAATATTACCAAAAAAGACGAAATAATTGACTCGGAGAAACCTACTGTCAATTTTGCTCAGCTTTTGGAAAAAGTAGCAAATGTTAACCCAAATTTAAGAGTGAGATTTTCGACTTCACACCCGAAGGATATGACAGATGAAGTATTACATACTATAGCAAAATACGAGAATATATGTAATTATATTCATTTACCAGTTCAATCGGGAAATACTAATGTTTTAAAGAGAATGAATAGAGGGTATACGCGTGAATGGTACTTGAATAGAGCCAACGCCATAAAACAAATTATACCTGATTGCGCCATTTCCACTGATATTATTACCGGTTTTTGTGGAGAAACAGAAGAAGAGTTTCAGGACACAGTTAGCTTGATAAAAGAAGTGGAATATAATTTTTCGTATATGTTTTTTTATTCGGAGAGGCCCAAAACATTGGCTGAACGAAAATTTGAAGACGACGTGACTTTAGAAGTAAAAAAGGCAAGATTACAGTCTGTTATTGATCTGCAGCATAAACTTTCATTAAAAAGCAATAAAGAAGATGTTGGAAAAACATATAAAGTACTCATTGAAGGACTGTCAAAACGATCAGATAAAGATGGGTATGGCAGAAATTCAAGATATGTGACCTGTATATTTCCAATTGGAGATCATAAACCGGGAGATTATGTGACTGTAAAGATACATGATTGCACAACCACTGTATTAATTGGAAAAATAGTTTAGTAATATGGACGTACAGCAAGTTAAGCAACGATTTGGCATTATTGGTAACTCACCTGCATTGAACCGAGCAATTAGTATTGCCATGCAAGTCGCTCCAACCGATATGAACGTTTTGATTACAGGTGAAAGTGGAACGGGTAAAGAAAACATGCCTAAAGTGATTCACAACTTAAGTGTAAGGAAGCACGCAACGTACATAGCAGTTAATTGTGGTGCTATTCCTGAAGGCACAATTGACTCCGAATTATTTGGTCATGAAAAGGGATCATTTACAGGCGCTCATGATAAAAGAAAAGGATACTTTGAAGAAGCAGATGGCGGTACCATTTTCTTAGATGAAGTAGCTGAATTACCAACAACTACGCAAGTAAGGCTTCTAAGAGTTTTGGAAACCGGTGAATTTTTAAGGGTAGGATCTTCGAAGCCAATAAAAACAAATGTAAGAGTTGTTGCAGCTACGAATGAAAATTTGCAAGAAGCTATTAATAGTGGAAAATTTAGAGAAGATTTATTTTACAGATTAAGTTCTGTTCCAATACACTTACCAGCTTTGCGCGACCGCAATGAAGATATTCATTTACTGTTTAGAAAGTTTGCAAGTGAATTCGCTGAAAAATATCGGATGCCTACTATTAGGCTAACTGATGAAGCTATTGCTGCACTAAAAAATTACAAGTGGGCAGGTAATATTAGACAATTGAAAAATACTACCGAACAAATTTCTATTATTGAGCAAGATCGTGAAATATCAGCCACAACATTGCGATTATATTTGCCTGAGGATGGACCAGCAGCAAGTTTACCAGCCATCAGACCAAAGGAAGATGACAATTTTTCGGAACGCGATATATTATACAAGGTTCTTTTTGAAATGAAAAAGGATTTAAACGAACTAAAAAAATTAGTCGTTAAAATCATACAGAACGACGGTGCAGATATAAGTACAGAAGAAAAAAGTAGAATCATTGAGCAATTATACGATAATATAGAACCTGAATCCAACAAACTATTACCACATTATGGTCAGCCAACTGAATCAAACAAACCTAATGTTCACCCTGCAGTATTTCAACAGGAAGAACATTTTGAACCTGCTATAGAAGTTGAGGAATCATTAAGTTTAGAAGAAAAGGAAAAAGAACTGATAACAAAGGCATTAACTAAACACAGAGGTAAAAGAAAATATGCGGCTCAAGACCTTGGAATTTCTGAACGGACTTTATATAGAAAGATAAAGGAATATGACCTAACAGATTAAAATTTTAAACCAAAATACTTAAGTTTACCACTGCTTACTTGCCATGAAAAAGTTTTTTTTACACATCACATTATTTTTTATACTCACTAGCTGTGTTAGTTACTCGGTATTAGATGCCAGCATTAATGCTGAAAATTTTTCAGTTTCAATATTCGAAGAACAGGCAGCTAACGCACCAGTGGGCTACGGTGCACAATTTACTGAATTTTTAAAAGATTTTGTTATTGGTCGATCTTCTCTAAAGTTAGCTAATACAGAAGCTGACCTTAGCATTAGTGGGCAAGTAGTAAATTATTCTGTTTTACCAGTGGCCGTTCAAGGAAACCAAACAACAGCTCAAAATCGATTAACTATTACTATATTAGTTTCAGTATTAAATAATAAAAATCCCGAAGAAAGTTTCGAGCAACGCTTCAGTCAATTTTCAGATTTTGATGCTTCCTCTGATTTGTCTTCTGAAGAAGATGCCTTAATCGAGGACATTAACGAAAAACTAGGTCAAGACATTATTAATAAATTAAGTAGTAATTGGTAATGGATTCAAGAAAACTGAAAACCTTAATCTCGCACCCTGCACAAATCTCAAAAACCGATTTGGAAGCTATTGAGAGTAGTCTAAAAAAATATCCTTATTGCAGTACATTGCATACTTTATATTTAAAAGGACTCTCCAATACTAATGACCTATCTTTTGACGAGGCGTTGAGAAAATCGGCCGTTAATATTAACGACAGAGAGCAGCTATTCAAAATTATCAATTCTACAGCCGTTCTCACTGCAATTAAAAAGGAGAATAGAATTGAGGAAAAACTGGCTATTGATTCAATAGAAAAGCTTAGCCCACCCAATACAACTTCTGCAAAGCCGAAAAACATTGACGAGAACAATGATGAACCTATTGAGATAAACCTACCTTCTGATATAAACAATGAAGACGAGAATGGTGAAAATAATTCAAATCCGATAATTAAAGAGGGAAAATCAGTACCGAAAGAAGATACCACTAATCTAGAAAAAGAAATCATTGCCAGCGCCGTTGAAGCATCATTAACTTTTGATGTGGAAAATATAGATAAAACTAAAGAAGAATTAGTTAAAAATTCAATAGTTGATACAACTGAAGAAAACATTGAACTTGAATTTAATCAGAAAATAGCGGAACAAACTGAAATAACCGAGATAGAGACCAGTAATTTGAGCTTTAGCGAGTGGCTAGCTTATAAAAAGAATGGCATAAAACCAGATAGAAATGAAGAACTAGTAGCTTCGAAAATTTCTGAGAAAATACCTCAACACATTAGAGAAGAAGAAAAATCGGACGCCACCAATGACCCAAAACTGACAAAAAAAGAAATTAATCAACTACTCGATAGATTTATTGAAGAAGAACCAAGATTATCAAGACCTAATAAGGACTTTTACAATCCTTTAACAAATGCAAAAAAAAGTTTAGACGATTCAGATATATTAGTGAGTGAAACTTTAGCAAAGATTTACCATCTTCAAAAGAACTATTCAAAGGCAATTAAAGCATATGAGCAATTAAGTTTGTTAAATCCGAAAAAAAAGAGTTTCTTTGCAAATCAAATTAAGAAAATTAGAAAAGAAGAATTAAAATAAATTAAAATGGACGTATTATTATTAGTTGTTATTTCGGTTATTAGTGTTGCACTAATCCTTTTAGTTTTAATCCAAAATCCAAAAGGAGGAGGAATTAATTCTGAATTTGGATCTGCGGTTCAATTAGGTGGTGCAAAAAGGGCAAATAGCATATTAGAAAAAGGAACTTGGGGGCTAGCTATTGGCGTTGCATTCTTTTGTCTGGTTTTAGCCGTTTCTTATCAACCAACAAATATTGGCGGAGCAGATGAAGTAGATGCAGAAGGAATAGAATTGGACGCGACTGGAGAAACTCCAGTAGAATAAGTCTGCATACAAAGAATATTAAAATGTCAGTATGTCATTACATACTGACATTTTTTTTGTGTTCTAGTTTCATTTTGTATAAAATGGCAGAGTAATAGTACTAATATTTTGTTGGCACAAAATATGACAATTGAATAACAAATTAAAAATTAATCTTTAAAATACATTTATTATGTTAAAACCGTTAGCAGACAGAGTTTTGATTGAAGCAGCACCTGCCGAAACAAAAACCGCAAGTGGAATCATTATTCCTGACACGGCAAAAGAAAAGCCATTACAAGGGAAAATAGTAGCTGCTGGCCCAGGAAAAGTTGACGAACCAATGACAGTTAAAGTTGGAGATTCAGTACTTTATGGACAGTATTCAGGTACCGAAATTAAAATTGAAGGAAAAGATTATTTAATCATGAGAGAATCTGACGTATACGGAATTCTTTAACCCAGAAAAATAAAAAATTATGTCAAAAGAAATTGTTTTTAACACAGAAGCAAGAGACCAATTGAAAAAAGGTGTAGATGCAATTGCAAACGCCGTAAAAGTAACACTTGGTCCGAAAGGAAGAAACGTTATTATTGATAAGAAATTTGGAGCACCACATGTTACCAAAGATGGCGTATCAGTAGCAAAGGAAATAGATTTAAAAGATCCTATTCAAAACATGGGTGCCCAAATGGTAAAAGAAGTTGCCTCAAAAACAGCTGACATTGCGGGTGACGGTACAACTACTGCTACAGTTTTAGCCCAAGCCATTGTGGCGGCAGGTTTAAAAAACGTTACTGCCGGAGCTAATCCAATGGATTTAAAAAGAGGAATTGACAAAGCAGTAAAAGCTGT
>JBGCGA010000021.1:0-3362 GCA_045110285.1 Crocinitomicaceae bacterium
TCAACAATTTTTAAGGATTTTGATAAGCTGTCATTAAAAATAGACTTGGCATATATGAGTTGTTTTGAGACCTCTTTTGCCGACTTTGATACTGGTTGTACTGCTAGGCTTATTGAATCATTATCACTGGGTCTAGCACTCCCTACCAAGTGAAATATGAAGGCAAAACAAAAAATAAATAGGAGTCTCATGGAGTGATTCAAGCTTTTATATTTTTAGGATTTGGTAATCAAAAGTAGACCATTTCGAGGAACAAATGTCTGCGGAATGCACTAAATAATTACTGTTTAAACTATTTTTTGTTCGCATTGTTGTATGATTGGGCTTTGTTAAAGATTAATTATTTTCCCTTCTGGGGATTGATAGTAAGACTCGCCATTTCGGCTTTTTATAAATCCTCTTGAACCATTTTGTCTTGTTAGAATATACTTGCCCATTTCCCATGTTTTGTTTACAAATTGCGGTTCTGCTATTAATTTAAAATGGCGATTACAAATTCCAATTAAATCATTTTGAATAACAAAAATGCCATCAATTTCTTCGTATTGCAGAGGAAGCATAACCTCACCTCTACCGCTAACTAGGCCCCATTTATTGTTTACTTGAACCATATAATGACTGTCTTTTTGCATTAGTTCATCATATTCTAAAGGAACTATTTCTTCTCCTAAATGGTTTAGTACACCAAATTTACCGTCTTTTTTAACAATCAATCTTTTGGTGCCATAATAATATATGTATTCAAAATCTTCAAGTTTCGTAATGACGCTAAAGTCATTGTTAAACACAGTACAAGCCTTTACTAAATACCCGCTACCCCAATGATTTTTGATGGTGTGTGCCATCTCATTTCTATCTTTGTAAATTAAACCCATATACATACCATCATGAATGAGTCTAATATCGCCAAACAAAAAATCTATCAATATTTCTCCTTCCTCTGAAATCAATCCACATTTATCACCTTTGAAAACGACAATATTTTCGCCATCAATCCTATTGTGTTCAGGGTATCCTCGATAATTAGTGTCTATTTTTGTCCTATAGATGGGAGGAAACAATACTTTTAAATTAGAATCAAGGAAACCAAATTTATGACCATTTCTTATTATTAATTTATCACTGTTCCCTCCTTTGTCTTGATATTTTCTAATGTCATCATAAATTGCTGCTACAGCTATTTCACCTTTCGTATTAATCAATCCTATTTTATCATCCTCATAAAACCTAAAATGATTATTGAGATTTTGATAATCTATGATATCCATTAGCGATAAGTCATCAGTATTAAAATAAGTGACGCTTTTTAGATTGATATGGTGAATTGAATCAGAATTGAAAATTTTTATGACTTCGCCAGCCCTGTCTCTAAATAAGTAAATATTTTGTGGTGCTGGTCCATTGTCCATAAGCCAAGAACCACCACGTGGATAGATTGCATCATGCCATTCTCCAATCCTATTATAAGAATCAAAATCATTAATAATTATAATCTGGATATCATCTTCAAAAGGGAAATAAAGCGTATCGGGAGTTAATTTTAGTGCTACATCAAACGAAAATTGAGCATAAATATTTAGACTCGATATTTGGAAAGTAAATATCACTAATAATTTTACCATTGCCTGATTGTGCTTATTGAACCACATTGTTTGGCTAAAATACAGCTTTTTAAATTGATGAATCCTTTAAACGGCTGTTAAAATGGGCTATAATAGTTGCTTTACTCAGCCAATAAAATGATTGACTCAATTAATCTTATCCTAGCCTAATTCTAGTTCACCCAAGTATAACCAGTTAAAGAGTTAGATAAAACTGTAATTGTAACCTATCAGATAGACTTTCGAATACTTATTTGAGGACTAATAAATGATCTAAAAACACCATCTCCAAAAACTCTATAATCAGAGATTAAGCCGTTATAAATAACTAGCTTAGGCAGTAATTCTGCGTTTTTAAGCTGCACAACATATAAGAGTTCATACTGAAGACCTACGGACAATCGATTTCCGAATTTATCTTTATTATAGAGGATACTTTTATCATATGTATGTTCAAAATCTGGATTATAAATAGCTCCTTCTCCCAAAGGAAACAGAAATTGATCTTTTGGAATGATAAGCACTGTTTTTGAAAAAGCCCTGTACCCAAATGACAAATCTAATCAGATCAATTTTATAATAATTTTTTCCTCGTTTGACTATTAAACGCTCAGTTTCGCCAATAGTTAAATCTTTTTCAACTGAGAATTGACCAACAACTGCCTTTTTATGTAGTTGCTTTTCGATAAAACGACCATTGCGCTTAAATTCTATTGTTTCATGGTCAAAATCTTGGTCTGCTGAATTCCAAGGATTAAATTCATCTATCAATTCCCAACTTCCCAATAATTGCTGTTGCGTTGGGCCTTGTTCAAATTTTTTATTGCAGGCCAAAGAAACCACAATCAGAGCCATTAGCACCAAAATTAATTTTATATTTCTTATGCCAAGAATCATATAGTTAGCAATTTACAAAAGAAATCTTAAACCACCACATTCACAATCATACCAAGTACCACAATCATCTTTTTAGGCGGTTTACCATCTAACCATTTTTGTGATTGTTCATCTGCCAAATGCTATAGTGGAATTATAGTACAATTAAGCATTAGTCATGAAACCACGATACCTCTTAAAGGAAGATTAGGATTTACTTTCTCCTAAAAATATCGAACGTGGCTATACCTCTTCCTAAACTAACTTGATTTTTACCAGGGTAAAAGTTATACCTTGGAGTAGATGTTGAAGTACATGTTGAATCATTGTCGAAAGTAATTTCTAAGTCACCTTTATCTCTTTTTTCAAGTGTTACTATCCATTTAAAAGTACTTGTATCGCTATCAATACACTGATTTTTTAGAATGCCAAACTCTAAATCATTTAAAAAATCGTAGTCAATAAAATGGCTTGACCTGTTCCGTCAGCGTTAAACGTAACTTCGCCTTTTGAACCTCCTTCAATATCCCAAGTATCAATTAAGTCAACAAATGGATCTTTTTTACAACTAGCAATCGTGATTAAAAGTACTAGAGCAATCAATGGTAATCTTTTAATAAGACAATAATTTTTAATGTCCAAAGATACATTTTTTTTATATCACCACATTCACAATTTTCCGAGGTACCACAATCATTTTTTTAGGTGGTTTACCATCTAACCATTTTTGCGATTGTTCATCTGCCAGCACTGCTTTTTCAACATCTTCTTTGCCCATATTGGTTGGTAATTCTAATTTAAACCGCATTTTACCGTTAAATGATACGGGATAAGCAAAGTTGGCTTCCACTAAAAAGTCAGGATTAAAGACGGGGAATTCAGCAT
>JBGCGA010000022.1:0-3663 GCA_045110285.1 Crocinitomicaceae bacterium
CCAAACCATTACACTTTAATAGGCGCAGGAATCATGAGCGCAACCCTGGGTACATTAATCAAGCTCCTAAAACCAGACGCTAAAATATCTATATATGAACGGTTAGACTCGGTAGGGGCGGAAAGTTCGGCGGCTTGGAATAATGCCGGAACAGGGCATTCCGCGTTTTGCGAATTGAATTATACGCCACAGCGAGAAGATGGGTCAATTGATATGACCAAGGCGATAAAAATTGCAGAGTCATTTGAGGTGTCTAAACAGTTTTGGGCCTATTTGGTGGCTAATAATTTAATTGAAGCCAAAACACCTTTTATCAACGATATCGATCATATGAGTTTTGTATGGGGAGATGAAAATGTTAAGTTTCTCAAAAAACGCTACGAAACGTTTCAGCAATATGCCATTTTTAAAGACATGTTATATTCCGAAGATCACCACCAGATAGCAGAATGGGTACCTTTAATCATGAATGAGAGAAAATCAACGGATAAAATTGCGGCAACCAGAATGCCTATTGGTACGGATGTCAATTTTGGTGCCATTACCCGCGGGATGATTGAGTCTTTAAAGAAAATGGATGGCGTTGAATTACATTTAGGTCATGAAATCGAAGATTTTGAAAAATTAGAGACCGGCCAATGGCAAGTTGGCGTAAAAGATTTATCTGACAAAGAATACTTTCAATTTAAAACCGATTTTGTGTTTATTGGTGCAGGTGGTGGTGCCATTCCTTTATTAGAAAAAACAGATTTACCACAAACAAGGGGGTATGCTGGTTTTCCGGTAAGTGGTCAGTGGTTAAAATGTAATAATCCTGATGTAATTGCTAAGCATGAAGCCAAGGTTTATGGAATGGCTGAAACTGGATCGCCGCCAATGTCAGTGCCCCATCTCGACACAAGAATGCTAGATGGTGAACGATCATTATTATTTGGACCCTATGCAGGATTCTCTACAAAGTTCTTAAAATTCGGTTCTTATTTTGATTTACCACTATCAATTGAAGTTCATAATATTTGGCCACTATTATCGGCAGGAATTAAAAACTTTGCATTAACAAAGTATTTGGTCAAACAAGTTATTCAGTCGCCTGAAGATAGATTTGAGATGCTTAAAAAATATTACCCAGACGCAAATTTTGAAGATTGGGAATTAGTCCAAGCCGGCCAACGTGTTCAGATAATTAAAAAAGATGATGAAGAAGGCGGAGTGCTTCAATTCGGAACGGAGATAGTAGCAGATGATGATGGCTCACTAGCAGCCTTACTGGGAGCATCTCCAGGGGCTTCTACATCAGTTTCTATAATGATTGATGTGCTTAACAAATGTTTTCCTGAACAAATGGAAAGCAAAGAATGGCAGTCCAAATTACATGAATTGATTCCTACCTATGGCAAATCTTTAATTGATGATGGTGATTTATGTTTGACAACAAGAAAAGCGACAACTAAAGTTTTGAAATTGGAACAGGTTTAAAAAAGAATTTTTAAATAGTTCACTGCTATTTATAATTTCAAGACCTCGAAGTTTTAAATCCAGTAGATAAATAATAGCATCAGTAAGGTTTGCAATAGTCCAGTTTTTCATATTTAATTGAGGACAGACAAATACTGTCTAAAATAAGTGTGCCGATTTTTAGCAAAGGTAATAAGGTGTGAGATTTTTTTCTCCCATTGGCTGACAGAACCTGGTCGGTGCCATCTGTCGGCATGTGCTCTCATAACTGGAGCATAGTTTTTTTTGAATAGTAAAATAGCATCAAGCAAGTTTTTTTCCGAAAAATCATATGTAAGTAAATGGTTCATTCTCGCTAAAAATTTTGTTTTAAAAATTGGATTGGTAATAATTGTTCTAAATAAAAGTGTTGCGTATGAAGGATGTCTGGAACTAGATTTTGGGTTGAGTAGTTGCTGTATATTATTCATTTTATAATCCATCCAACCATAGTCTAAATCAAATAAGAATTGATTCCATTTTCCATTTATCCCTACTTGCCATAGCTTGTTATTATTTTCCAAATAGTCAGTGTTACCAAAAAATAGATTTGCGCAATAGTAGTCAATGACACTTTTGACATTAAAGTAATTGGAGATCATTTGATATCGTGCGGAATCAGAAAATTCTAGAGTTTGGGAATATATATAAAAATGACCCAACAGTCGATTATGATTTTTGCTAGCATGGTTTACAATATTGACTGAATCCTTATCTACTTTGTACTTATTTGAAATGTATTCATTATTCAAAAACTCTCGTAAATTATAGATTCCCCAATATTCGCCATTAATGAATAAGATACAGGGCGTAAAGTCTAAAATGTCAGCATTTAAATCTCTACAAATGTAGGTTGTCAATTCATCTTTAAACACGGTCTTCTGCAAATCTCCCATACTTGCTTTCAAAACTAACTTACTAAATGTTTTTGACTTAGTTTCATTGAATAAAGTGGTGCGAATAATTGGTGCTAAGTATTTATTTTGGGCATAAATCCTAAACGATTTAGACGGATACTTCCTGGTTGATTGTCCATGAATCCTAATATCAATATCTTGGTCAAATTCAATAGATCCAAGCGTGTCAAAAAGTGTGACGTATGCTTGCCTTTGCCAGTTAACCCCTCTTTTATTATAGTTGGCCCCAGAATTCACTTCATTACCTATATATAAACCACTGTCTTTCTGAAAAAGGTTATTTTGGTCTGTTACCAATGACACAATGTTAAACCCCTTGTATTTATTTGCAATATTTGGATAAGTAAAATAGCTCTTGGTGTAAACTTTTGAAGACATCTTTCCATTCTTAAATGTTGCGGCTCTAATCACATTGCCTTTAAAGCTTTTAGCACTATGTCTACTGTTCTGTTCTTGAGATAAAATGTCGATTTCATCTTGACGAGAATTTATCTTAATTTTCGAGGAATACACTTTCGAGTTCTTATCGGGAATCGAGCCATCCTCTGTGTACAATATTGAATCTCCCTGGTTCGATAGTAATTCCAATTTAAAAAAATGTTCATATAAACCAGCTTCATGAGAAAAAACAATACCATTTACGCTGGAATTGGAAGCATTCATTGATGGTTCATTAAATCTTTCAAACTGGTCGCCGCCATCTTTACTTCTTCCATATGAAATTCCTTTGCTACATGGCACAGATTGAAAGCAGTCAATAATCAGCCCTTCAGAATTACTTAGTACTAGCATTTCTCCGTTAGCATTAAGTTTGAAATTGGCGTGAACTACTTTTTTATTTCTAGACTTTAAACCTGATAGGTAAACTATAAAATAAGACTGACCTTTTATGTTAACATTTGGGAATTGCCATTTCTTAGGATCTTTTGGATTGTCAGATAAATACCATCCTTTTAACTGTATCGCAGTTTTATTTGGATTGTATAGTTCAACCCAATCATACGATTCGGATTCAATCGCATTGTTGTTATTTCCCATTACTTCATTAATGAACAATTGCTGTTGGCCGAAAGCAGTACCTAAAATGATGAAGACTAAAAGAAAAATAAATAATTTCATAATTACTAACTCAACGATTTCTTGTCTGTAAAGGTGGCAAAAAAAAGAGTTTTAAGTGGCTTTATAATTTTTCGTACGCAACTTCCTTCTTAATTAAGGTATTGATAGACATCTTCAATGTCAGGTTTCTTTA
>JBGCGA010000023.1:0-3143 GCA_045110285.1 Crocinitomicaceae bacterium
GGGTACTTTCTTTAAACACAAAATGGGAGGATATGATTGCTGGATTCTAAGTTCAAGCGTTGAAGGGTTAAAGTCAGTTGGCTTAAAACCATCAAAAAAGATAAGAGTTTACAATGGCGATTTAGAATGTGACTTTCGCCAATACAAAATATTTGCTGGAAAAATGAAGGAATTTAAAGCCGAAAGAAGAACAGAACCAAGAGGAAGAGTGCCAAAGGCAAGAAGATAAAGAATTCATGAAAAATAATCTAGAAAAACCATCACCAGAAGCCAAAGCTTTGTCGTTATTTTTAATGGCACACAAAAATGTTGGAGCAGACCATAAAGAAAATGCAAGTTATATTAAAGAATTGTGGAGCATGGTGTTAAATGGAAAGTTGGACCAAAGAAAGTATTTGCAAGAAGTAAGCGCTATGATTAAATTTTATGGTGGTTATGATAAAGTGGTTGAAAAAACGGTCAAGCACTTTATTGATAAAACTGGGGAATGGAAAGCAGGTGGAGATGATCAGTTTTCCAAAGATGCTCAGGCCATTGCTGACAGAATTTTAAAAAAATAGAAAGTACTTTCGTTTGTAGAGCACCAATAAATGCTTCATTATGGCACTTACTATGTAATTAAGTGCTCAAAATCTACCAACTTTATAAAGTAAAATGCATGTTAATTAGCGTAGTGTGGGTTTAATTCGTTTTTTTAAGGCAACCTAAATTCTAAAAAATGCTCTATAAATCTTTTCTATTTCTATTTATTATGGCTTCATTCTTTTCATGCAAATCAACTGATTCTTTTAAAATTACCGATCCGTTCCCATTTAATGAATGCACCTCATTAGTAATATATGGTGCAAAATCGTTTGACGACAATCCAGATAAATCTTTTCAAAGTATTGTATTTCATAATTATTCTGTTGCAGGTTCAGGAATAACAGCCGACAATGCCCCGTATTTAACAGCATTACATGCAAAAGATATGCTGAATGATATCGTTAAATGGAAAAACAAAGGATTTTCAAAAAACGACATTAAAAATGCAAAAACAGCTGAAAAATGGGTGAAACAAAAGGAAAGAGAAGGCTGGACACATTTTTTATACGAGGCAGAACCTGAAAAATATGCTGGAAATGCGTATTTATGGGCTCAGTATGCTGAAAAAAACAAATAGTTTATAACCTGCTTAGCGTATAGCGTCAACTTAGCAAAAGTGCTATACTAAATAGTACGTGAGATAGAACAGTTCATTAATCTAGTTTTTTCACCATTGCTAACTTGTCAATAAATTATATCTTTGAAATGATACAATAATACTGTTGAATGGATAGTATCTAAAAGGTGAAAAGTTCACAATAACAAATTTATCTGGTCAAACTGTTCTTGTAGAAGTTTTGAGAAATGATAGCGAATTTTCAATAAAAATTGTTGATTTACAGTCCGGTATATATTTTTTATCACTAGGAAGTTTAGTATCGAAATTTGTAAAGCAATAAAAGTATATCTCTGTCATTTTTAAGTTTAGTACAACAATGTTCGAATATTAGTTTGAGAAAAGTTATTAACATTAATACCTAAATTATTGATAACTACTAAAAAGCACTTTCATCTATAAAAATAGCATCTTCGTCGACACAAAAACTGCTTTGGTCGAAGTTGCAACTGTAAATCAGTATTTTGGCTTTGAAATTAAATTTGGTACTTGTTTTTTTTTTTTTTAGTATTGTATGGTTGAAATGATAATTCATTTTATTTCAAATAAATAGGAGGGATAAATGAGAAACTGTTTTTAAAAACAAAAAAAGATGGTTTTATGTTTCCTAATCAAGTCAAAAAAAGAAGAGAAGCGCGGCAACGCTTCCCTTCAAAGTCGTAATTAATCTGTTTGCCAGGCTAATTAACTTACGCAACCTACGCACAGTAGTGCTCACTTGCGGTGCAAAGGTACAAGTTTTATAAATGTGGGCTTAACTTAAAACATAATTATTATGAAAAAAGTAAAGTACGGCGCATTATTCCTTGCCATAGTAGGAATTGGATTGGCTTCTTGTGAAAAAGAAGAAATTGGTGGAATACAAAATGAGTCTACTGATTCTAATAGTACTCCTGCTTTAAAGTCAGGTTCAGTAGGAATCGAAATTACATTTATGCCAGCTAGCGAATCGGAGGCGGATAATCTAGTTCAAAATGTTCTGGATAATACAACTGCTGGGAATCCAGATTTCACAGCATACGCAAATAGTGAAGCCGACCCTTTAGTTGAAGAAGGGGTTTGGATGATGGAAGCAGCAGCAAATTATTTAACAAATGTAAATTTTGAAACTACAAGTGCAGATGAAACTCATCAATTTAATATTTCTGTTGATAATTACGTTGACGGTGGAATTATTAAAATGAATGATGCTGATCTGTATGCTAAATTTGATGCATTTATGGTGTCCGTTAATTCATATGCGAACGAATCTGAAAGATTGCCACGTTTGGTAGACTTTAAAGTGGTAAACGTGTCGAATAGCTTAACAACACTGCAAGCATATGTAGTTTATGGTGAGGATATTTTACCATCTGTTACTTTTCCAACCACAAATGGAGATATTTATACTGTTAGAGATGAATTGGAAAGTAAAATAACTCAGACAATTTATGGTCAATTATTTCAGCAATATGTTGGAAATGCAGCATCTGGAAGTTATTCTGTAACTGGAAATCCTTATTTTGCAAATGTAAACGTTCTAACACAAACTATAGCATATTATCCTTCATATCAATTAGCTAGTTTTGGATGTGTTGATGAGTTTGGGGTTGCCTCAGATGATTGCTTGTGGGATGATGATATTGCTGGCATTCATCAAGTTATTATTTCAAATGTTAACGGTGGTGGTTATTTTTTCCCAGCAACGGAATACCCAAAATATTACCAACGAGGAAAAGATTTAGTTCTAAATAATTTTAGTACAATAACCCCTCTCCCAGGAGCATTTGGTGCTTTTGGTTGCAACTATGAAGTTGATGCTATAGGAGTAATAAATTTTCACCGAATTATAGAAATATATACTGGTGTAATGCACACAATGTAAATTATATCAGCGAGCATAATATTTAATTATGCTCGCTTATTTAACAAGTTAAATAAATATGAAATTATTAATAGTATT
>JBGCGA010000024.1:0-22506 GCA_045110285.1 Crocinitomicaceae bacterium
CAAAAGCAAAAGCAATAATTAACAATAATATTGCTGCTCTTAAAGCCAATCCTAGTTTAAGAATTGTTGTTGAAGGAAATACTGATTCTATGGGGCCTTCTGCTTATAATTTGAGGCTTTCTGAAAAAAGAGCAAAGTCAGTATACAATTACTTAAAAAAGAATGGGATTACTGACAAGCAAATCCAGGGAATTAATAGTAATGGTGAAAAGTTGCCTAAAAAGCCAAATACAGTTGACGGAAGAGATAATCCTAAAGGAAGAAAAGAAAACCGAAGAGTAGATTTTACAATTGTTGGAAGCTGATTCTAGTTTGCAATTTTCTATAGAAAACAGTTTACTCAGTCGCTTGTAGATTTTAAGGTTTTTTAGTTTGTAAATACATACATTTCTTATAACTTTGAAGGCTTAATTTGGTATTCTATGAAAGCACTATACCTAAAGGAAATTCGCGGATTCTTGGGCTCATTAATCGGCTATGCTGTCATTGGAATATTTTTGGTATTGAATAGCTTATTTCTTTGGGTTTTTTCTTTTGGAACAAATATAATTGATGGAGGAACTGCAGATTTAGTCTCGTATTTTAGTATTGCGCCAATTATTTTTCTGATTCTGATTCCCGCAATTACCATGCGATCATTTTCTGAGGAAAAACGTACGGGTACAATTGAACTTCTGTTTACAAGACCTTTAACGGATTTCCAGATTATTTTATCGAAGTATTTTGCAGGTTTAACTCTTGTAGTCATTGCCATTCTTCCGACAACAATTTATTATATTTCAATTCATTTTTTAGGTGAACCCGTCGGAAATATTGATGATGGTGTTGTCCTTGCTTCGTATTTGGGGCTTATACTAGTTGGGGCAGTTTTTGTTGCCATAGGAGTTTTTGTTTCAAGTTTAACCGAAAATCAAATTGTAGCATTATTACTTGCGGTTTTCTTTTCTTGGTTTGTTTATCTAGGGTTCGATATTTTAGCAACATACAGTCAGTTTGGTAACTCAGATTATATAGTGAAAAACTTAGGTGTTTTTGAACACTTTTTGTCTATTCAAAAAGGGGTTTTAGTATTATCTGACTTTCTGTACTTCTTAACTTGCATAATGATATTCATATTAGCTACAAAATTAGTTTTGCAATCTCGAAAATGGTAAATAGTATGGAGAAGAAAACTAAGAAAACAGTGAAAAGATCCGCTATAGCTCAATTTGTTTTAATAGCAGGAATATTGGTGTTAATTAATGTCATTGCCTCATTTTTTAATTGGAGGGTTGATATAACGGAAGACAAAAGGTATACCTTGTCGGAAAATACAATTGAATTATTAAAAACAGAAGACCGACTGAAAGACCGAATCTTTTTTAAAATTTACCTTGAGGGAAATCTCCCTTCTGATATGCAAAGTATCAGAAATAATATTCAAAATGTTTTGGATGAATTTGTAGCCTATGCGGGGGATAGAGTGCAGTACGAGTTTATTGATCCTAACGGAGAAGATGATGATAAATTTAACCGTGAAGTTCAAGATAAACTATACAATAAGGGACAGGGAATTCTTCCAACTAGAGTTCAAAATTTTGAATCGAATAGTGCTGAGGAGTTTTACGTATGGCCTGGCGCCATTATAGAATATGGAGGAACTACTGTAGATGTTGTTCAGTTTTTTGATAGACCAACTATAGTTCTTGGAGAAAATTTGCAAGGATTAGTTGATAACACTGTGAATGACATTGAGTATAAATTGATCAGTTGTATCCGAAGAGTAACAAATACCAAACCTAAGTCAATTGGGTTTTTGCAAGGACACGGGGAGTTATCTGAAAAAAGAACTCAAGAGGTGAGGGATGCACTTAAGAAGGACTACAGAGTTGGAGATATAGAAATTGAGGGTAGTATTCATGCACTGGAAGGAATTGAAGCGCTTGTTGTTGCAAAACCAACTGAAAGATTTAGTGAAAAGGATAAATTTGTTATTGATCAGTTTATCATGAATGGAGGAAAGGTATTGTGGTTGGTTGATCCCATTTTATTTAACGAAGACTCTTTAGTTTTTACTGGTGAAACCTATGGTTTTGCTGAGGATCTTAACATTCAAAACGATCTATTGTTTAAATATGGTGCACGAATAAACAATGATCTCATAATGGACAATGTATGCACTCACGAATTTATTCCTCCGCTTCACATGAGTTTTCCGGGAACACCTTGGTACTTTTATCCTTTAGTTCAGTCAGGTGACCATCCAATAGTAAAGAATTTAGACCCGATAAAATTTGAATATGTAAGTTCTGTTGAAATAGTAAATAAAAATGACACCAAGGTGAAAAAAACAGTGCTCTTAAATAGTTCAAATGAATCAAAAAGACTCTTAGCGCCAATACGAATTAATTATGGTTTTGTGGCAGAACAATTTAAACCAGATTTTTCTAAACCCAAATTTGGAAATAATCCTATGGCTGTTCTTCTTGAGGGTGAATTTTCCTCTCCGTTTAAAGGAAGGATAAGTAGCTCCTTTGCCGATAGTGATGCATTTGAAACCAAATATATCTCTAAACCTACAAAAATGATTGTTGTTGGAGATGGTAATCTGATAGATGGATCTTATTCGTTCTATAAAAAAGGAAAAAAGAATATGGCACCTATTCCCCTAAATGTCGACAGATTTCAAGTTAAGACAAAGAACGGTTCTGCAAAGTTTCACTACGGAAATAAAGAGTTTATTCTAAATGCCATTGATTATCTTTTGGAAGATGCTTCTTTGCTAGCCATTCGATCAAAATCAATATCGCTTAGAATGTTAAATTCTGACAAAGTAAAATCGGAAAAAAGCTTTTGGAAAGGAGTAAATATAGTATTTCCAATCATGTTTATTTGTGTATTTGGATTTGTTTTGTTGTTAATTAGAAGAAATAAATACGCTAAATAATTAGATAATGAAAAAATACAGATTAATTTTTTTAGTAGTAGTATTGGGTGTTTTGGGATATTTTGTGTTTACACTAATGTCCAAAAAAAAATCTTCTTTAAGCAGTGAATCTTTGTCAGAGTTTAGCATAAAAGATACGGCTACAATTGATAGACTTAGGATTTCAAGTAATGCAGGAGGCATGGTTGATTTCGTGAAGAAAAATGGCGGTTGGTCTTTTAAAGAAGGAGGTTGCGCACAGCAACATATGATTCATAATTTTCTTGAAACTATTAAATACATAGCTGTAAAAGCACCTGTCCCTGCAGGTGGAGTTGAAAATGTGAATAAGCAAATTTTATCGCAGCACAAAAAAGTAGAAATTTTTCAAAACGGTAAATTGTCAAAAACTTGGTTTATAGGTACGAGCACGGCCGATCATTATGGTACTAATATGATACTTAAGATAGAGGGCAAAGGAATATCTCCTGAGCCATTCATCACTTTTCAACCAAATGTATACGGAAATCTAGCAGATCAATTTTCACTGAGAAAGAAAGATTATGAATGCTCAGCTATTTTTAGCTATGAAAACCTACTCGACATAAAAAAAATTGACGTGACCGTGCATGAAGATTCATCATCAAACTTTGAAATTATAAGCATTGACGAGAATAGATTTGAACTCTACAGCAATGGTGTTAAAATAGAACGATTTGATACAACAAAAGTCAGAGGTTATATCACCGCATTCTCAAAAATGCACTACACTACAAAAGAGCCTATCATTCCTAAAGAAATTAGAGACTCTACAATAGCATCAACACCTTACTATACTATCCGTGTTACCGATAAAAAAGGTATTACTACTAGTATTGTTACGCACTTAAAAGACCCCATTAAAATTGAATACGATTATGATGGTAACCTAATTACCACTGATAGAAATAACTTATACGCACTAATTAGAGATGATGTTTTTGTTCAGATTCAATATTTTGTTTTTGATAAAACTTTTAGAAATTTAGAGTATTTTAGACCTAATGAATAAAATGACAGTTTATTTAGACAATGCAGCAACAACACCCATGGCTGCTGAAGTGATTGAAAGCATGATAGACGTCATGAAAAATGACTACGGAAATCCATCTTCAATTCATTCCTTTGGACGGAATGCAAAGGCAATTATTGAAAATTCAAGAAGAAAAATTGCAGAAATTATTGGTTCAGAACCAAAAGAAATCATTTTTACATCAGGTGGAACAGAGGCAGACAATATGGCTATATTATGTTCAGTTCTTGATTTGGGAGTGAAACATATTATTACTTCCGCTATTGAACACCATGCTGTTGTCCATTCGTGCGAAGCGGCAGGCATAAAACATCAAGTGAAAATTTCTCTTGTGAATGTCGATTCAAAAGGCAATGTTGATTTAGCTCATTTAGTGGAATTATTGGAAGGAACAGCTGAAAAAACTTTGGTAAGTTTAATGCATGCGAATAACGAAATTGGAACGCTTTTGCCAGTACAAAAAGTTGCTGAAATTTGCAAAAAATACAATGCTCTATTTCATTCTGATACCGTGCAAACCCTAGGGCATTACGATATTAAAGTGGAAGATTTGGGAATAGATTTTTTGACTTGTGCAGCTCACAAATTTCACGGTCCAAAAGGAGTTGGCTTCTTATATTTTAACAAAAATCTACAGTTTAAACCTTTTATTGAGGGTGGTGCTCAAGAAAGAGGTTTAAGAGGTGGAACTGAAAATATTTCTGGCATTGTGGGCTTAACTAAGGCCCTTGAGCTAGCAACTTCAGAAATTGAAGAGCATAAGAAGCACGTACAGTCGCTTAAAAATTATATGATTAGTGAATTAACTAGTAAAATCAATGGGGTGCAGTTCCATGGCCAAACTGAGCCTTCTAAAAGTTTATATACTGTCTTAAACGTATGTTTCCCGCCATTTGATAAGCAAGACATGTTACTTTTTATGATGGATTTAGAAGGTGTTGCTTGTTCAGGTGGCAGTGCATGCACGTCTGGTGCAAATACAGGTTCTCATGTTCTAAGGGGAATTGGTGCTGACACAACGAGGAGTAATATTAGATTTTCGTTTAGTAGATTCACCAAAATAAAAGAAGTAGAATTTGCTATTGAAAAATTAGTTAAAATTATAAACTCCTAAATGAAATATTTTGGTGGGCTTTGCGTTGTCATAATGTTAATATGTTCTTCATGTAGCAGGGATAACTGGTCTGATGTAGATCAAGACGAGTTTTTAAGCACTTGTTTTACTGAAGGAGGGTCGAAAGAGTACTGTACATGTTTTTTGAATAAAATGATGGAATACTGTCCGATTTCTGAAGAGATAGAGCAAATTAACTTTGAACAAAAAGTTGAATTAGCCAAAGATTGTGATTAAGAAGATAAACCGATATATTTTACTTGTTTTAATAGGATTTTCTATGCTGGCTTGCAGCAAGTCTGAAGCTGAGGTTGAGGTGGTTTCAATTGAACAACTTTTGGGTGAAGATGACACCATGAAAGCGGTTGAAGTAAATGAAATTGCACTGCCCGAACTAGATGGCACATTTGTAAGCGAAATCAATCAAAAATTATATACTAACTACGATCTCATAGCAAATACTAAAAGAACCTTAGTTGATCGTTTTTCTGTATTGCATACTGAAAAAACAAGTTTAGTCTCTAAATCTGACAGTTCTGCGATAACAGAATTTTATTTGTATGCCTTTTCCGATAGTACATTGACAATGAATGCATTTAATAACCTTCTGGCATGTTTTGGGGCATCTTGTACTGAGGTTAGCATTCAAGAAAATAAAGTAGGAATTGATGAACAACCTTTGTGGTGCGGAGTGTTTGAAACTTCAATCGTTATTTTAAAGTTTTCTCCTAATGCCTTGAATTTCAAGAGTGAATTGAAGCAAACTATTTTTCAAACAAAATCAGAGATGCTAAAATATACCCTCAATGTTACAGACCAAAATGAATTAAAGTGGGATTGACGCTTTTTGTTGTAATAATTCGCTGCCAATCCAACTAATCTGACGTTAAATACGTTTTTATCGTTATATTCATCTTAGTACTTTTATGGGTAAAATTAAAAGCTATTTCTTATTTTTTCCTCTGCAACTTTTTTTGCTGCACTTTAAAAAAAATCAAGCTCTTCTGCTTATTTGGGTTTTGCTTTTTGGTTTTATCAGCAGTAGTATTGCATTAAAGTTTGGCATTCCATATTTATTTTTATCTCCTGAGTACTTAAATGAAGTAGGTCAACTATCATATTTTATTTTGGGGTTTGCAATTGGAGGCTTTTTTATGGCATTTCACCTGTATAGTTACCTTGTTTTGGGTCCTTCATTCCCCTTCATGGCCTCCCTAGGCCGTCCTTTTTACAAGTTCTGCATCAATAATTCTGTTATTCCTTGTTTATTTTTAATCACACTAATTAAAAATATTTATAGCCTTGAGTATTACGAAGACTTAAAGTCAATTAGCCAAATTCATTTTTTTATTGTGGCCCTTTTAGCAGGTATTGCGGTATTTATTGTAGGTGCAATGTTATATTTTAGAGTGACCAATAAAAATTCTAAAAAAATGGCAGACGGTAAAGATAAATTGGCAAAATCTATCTTTATCAAACCAAGTGCATACATGCCAATGCAAGTTGCAAAAAAATATCGGTCAAAGTACTACATGAAAAGTTTGGTTCAAATAAAAGCTACAAGAGAAGTGGAACATTATGATGAACGAATGTTTGAAAAAGTGCTGAAACAAAATCAATTTAATGCCACTCTTTTTGAAATTGTGGTGGTCATATCTTTTATTTTTATTGGATTATTTTCTGATGAAGAGATTTTTCTAATCCCAGCAGCAGCCAGTATTTTATTGCTATTTACTTTGTTGCTAATGATTTTTAGTATTGTATATTCCTGGTTTCGAAAATGGACCTTAGTTGTTATTGTTGGAGGAATAGTAGTTATTAATTATTTATCTCTTACAACAGATTACTTTTCAATTAAAAGTTATGCATACGGACTAAATTACGAGAATCCAGTTACCTATTCTCTCGAAAATTTAAAAGTAATTCAATACAACGATTCTGTTTTAGCTGAAGATATAAAAACACACACTGAAATTCTTAAGGCATGGCACACCAAATCTAAAATTGCGCAGGGCAAGAAAAAACCAAAACTAATTATAGTAAATGTTTCAGGAGGTGGACTAAGATCAGCATTGTGGACATTTAATGTGTTGCAAAAATTAAATAGTGCTTTTTCAGGAAAATTCATGAAAAGCACTCATTTAATGACAGGTGCATCAGGTGGAATGCTAGGAGCCGCGTATTTTCGTGAACTATACTATCAAACAAAGGGAGATGTTGACCTGTTAAGGGATTCTTTATATCTTGATAATATGGGCAATGATTTGTTAAATAGCTTAGCCTTTAAACTAGTGACCAATGATTTGTTTTTGAGACGAAAATTACATGCCGATAATGGAATGATTTATGCCTCGGACAGAGGCTTAGTTTTTGAAAATGATTTTAACAAAAGTACCAATGGTGTACTGCAAAAATCATTGCTTGATTATAAAAAACCTGAACTGACCAGTCAAATTCCCTTAATTGTGTTATCACCAACTATTGTAAATGATGGCAGACGTTTGATTATCGGAAGTCAGCCTTATGCTTTTTTAAATGGTACTCATTTTAAAAATAAAGATATTGGACCCGAAAACATTGAATTATTAAAGCTTTTTAAAAATAATGATCCGCTTGGGTTAAGTTTTATCACTGCGTTAAGAATGAATGCTACTTTTCCATATGTACTGCCAATGGTCAACCTTCCAACAAATCCCGAAGTGGTAGTAATGGATGCAGGAATAAGAGATAATTATGGTATAAAAACAACCGTTAGCTATTTAAAGGCCTTTGAAAAATGGCTGAAAAATAATACGAGTGGAATTATTTTGCTTGAAATTCGTGATATTAGTAAGGACTATGATATTGATTCTACACTTTCTTTTTCAATGATGGATAGGTTAACAAAACCAGTGGGAAACTTTTATGGAAACTATCTGCATGCGCAAGAATACAATGCAAGTGAGCTATTTGATTTCGCTTCTGATTCAGACTTACAAATCGATAAAATATCTTTTTTGCTGCGTAAAAACCCTCAAGACCAAATTTCATTGAGTTGGCATTTAACAGAAAAGGAAAAATTAAAAATAAAAAGCACATTCGAAAACCCAACTAATCAAAACGAACTATTAAAATTAATACATTTGTTACGCTAAGGAATTAAAATGGATACGAAAAACGAAAGCAGTAAAAGTTCGGTTAAAGTTGAGGGCAATTATAAAGGCCCAATTGAAACTGATCCTACAAAAATTCATATCGAAAAACAACCGTCGGCCATTTTAGCTAGTGTTTTTACATTTATTAAAAGTATTTTTTCAATTAAAGACGAACTGGTGTCCTATGCCGAAGTAGTTAAAGAAACTAAAGATGGTGTTGGCATGACTGGATACAATGTTTGGATTCTAATGTGTTCAATTGCTATTGCCTCAGTTGGCTTAAATGTAAATTCAACAGCAGTAATTGTCGGAGCCATGTTAATTTCTCCTTTAATGGGGCCAATTCGAGGAATTGGTGTAGGCGTTGGAATAAATGATTTTACATTACTAGTACGGTCATTGAAAAATTTAGGCATCACTGTTGCAGTAAGTTTAATGGTTTCTTTCTTATACTTTTTAGTATCACCAATTGACACGATTACGCAACAATTATTTATTAGAACTGAGCCTAATTTTCTGGATGTTGTTGTTGCATTTGTTGGTGGTTTAGCTGGAGTTATTGCTGTTGTAAAGGGTAAAAAAGATACTGTTATTCCTGGTGTTGCAATTGCAACAGCATTAATGCCACCTTTGTGCACAGCAGGCTATGGCTTAGCAGTTGGTAATTTTAACTATTTTTTAGGAGCTTCGTACTTATTTCTGATTAATTCCGTACTTATTGCAGTTTCTACCTTGTTGATTGTAAGATATTTTAACTTTCCTAAAAGAGAATATGTAGATCCAAAAATTGAGAGCAAAGTAAAAAACTACATCATCATTTTTATGATTGTAGTGGTGGCACCATCTGGTTATTTATTTTATAAAATGACTAAAAGAAGTATATTCGAAAGTAACGCTCATGATTTTGTTCATCAGGTTGTTATGACAAGTACCAAAGGAAAAGTGTCCACAACTGCGAGTTACGATATTGATTCGTCTTTCATTGACATCATGATTCAAGGTGATATTATTGATGCTAAAACCAAAGAGTTTTGGAATAGTCAACTTTCAAATTTTCATTTAACAGATACGTATATACATGTTTTTCAGGCAGGTGATTATAAAGCTTTTATTGATGAGCGTTTAAAAGATGTGCTTGATAATACTGGAGAAGGAAATGAAGAGTTAATCAGTTTAATGATGCAAAAAGATGAAAAATTAACTAAGCTGTCGGAGAAAGTTTTTAAAATAGAGAAAGTTAGAACTCAATCGGTACTGAACCTAAAAAGTATTATTCAAGACCTTAAAATTGATCATCCTGAATGTGAGGAAATTTATGTTAACCAGCAGTATACAGTTAACGAAGGAGCAGTGGATACGAGTTATAGCATGCTGTTGAAGATAGATAAAGCAATGAAGCCGTCTAAGCGAAACGAATTAAAATTAAAAGTTGAAAAGAAAATACTATTGAAACTAAAGGACAGGTTTAATATAAAGCAAGATTCTATTGCAGTGTACATTTTTTAATGAAGAACTATATAGTAATATTATTAATCATACTATGCAGCAATTATTCTGGATATTCGCAAAATCATGAAATAGCTGTTGAAACGGGCTATAATAGAATAGGTGTTTTTGTAAATCCTCATGTGGGAATTGACATTAATAATCATCAAATTCACATGGGTTTTAAAATATATGGTTATAATTTATTTTTCGAATCCAGTCGGATAGGACCTCAGATTGGGTACCAATATCATTTTAATACAGTAGCTGATAAATTTTTCTTTTACCCTTCGCTCAGTTATGCTGCATATCGTGAGCAAAAATCAAATTCTAATTTATTACTGTCTGAAATTAACTTAAAATACGGATTAGGTTATAACTTAGGCAAAAATGTAGCTTTGGTAAATGAGGTGGGAGTAGGCTATATAATGAGTAATACAAATTTATTTAACGAATTAAATACGATAAAAAGTGCTTATCCAAGTTTCGAAATATCACTTGGTTTGGTTTTTCATATTAACCATTCAACTGCTAAGTAGTTGCAATAAATTAAATGATAAACCTACCGTTTTAGTCTTTGCACATGCAGGCATGTCGCTATACGAAGAAAGAGCTTTATTTCCAGCTAATTCCTTTGAAGCTATTCAATATTCTGCTGATGTTTTGGGAGCAGAAGGCGTTGAAATTGATGTACAATTAACGAAAGATTCTGTTCTCGTTTTATTTCACGATCCTTTTATTACAACATCTCCTGGTTTTAGTGGCTGTATAGGAAACTATAAATGGAATGTGCTTAAAGATTTAAAACATAATAATTCAGATTATCATATCGTAAAACTTGATACGGTAATGCAATATTTAAAGGATAGAAAAGTAAAGGTTTATCTTGATATTAAACCGTTCGATTTTTGTAACGGAGTAAATAAACCACTTGAAATTATTGCTAATGAAGTGGATAGTATCATGAAAAATTATAGTGATTTTGAGCGGAAACTCGTGATTGCAGGCTCATTAAACAGAAAGCTATTGCAACTGCTAAATACCGATTATAAGTGTTTTGAATCAACAACTATTGATGAAGTGCTAAGAGTGGCGGAGGAAGACGGATTCGATTACGTAATGGTACCTAATAAAGCAGTAGACGAAAAATCAGTCTTTCGATTATTGCATTCACCTTTCAATTGGGGCACTTTTGGTGGGAAATCAAACGGAGAGATAAGAAAGACAGTATCATACAAGCCAGATTGCTTTATTTCAGATAACTTTGTATTCACTCAAAAAATTACTAAGTAATGGCGAAACAAAAAAAGAAAAAAGTAAATGTAGTATACTCTACAAACCCTAATTTTAGTTTTGATTTTGATGATGATGAAGAATTGGAAACACTACCACCTCAGCAGCAAAACTTAAAAGTGATGTTGGATAGAAAACAGAGGAAAGGTAAAGATGTGACATTAATAGAGGGTTTTGTTGGCTTAGAAGACGACCTTAAAGCGTTGGGAAAACAACTTAAAACAAAATGCGGAGGAGGAGGTTCAGTGAAAGAAGGCTCAATTATGATTCAAGGAAACCATGTTCAAAAAATCATGGATGTTTTGAAGAGCTCTGATTATAAAGTAAAAAGGGTTGGAGGCTAAAAAAAATCCCGACTCCATCATCAATTTTTGACGTTTACGCCAATCTTTGTTAACCCTATGAAAAAAGAAAATAAACTAGAAGCCGGGATATATTTAAACTAACTTAATATCTTTCTGAACGTAAAATTAGGGCAATTATTATGGCTCTACAATAAAAAGATGTTAAATGTTCTTTATAATGGTTAAACGGTAATAAATTTTTATTTAACCAAAAAGCAAAATAAAAAACAGGAGGTGACTTTAAAAAATTAATGTTTTCTATTACTTTTGCTTAATCGCCAAAACATGGAAAAAAGAACAGTTTTAAACAGTAAGCATTTCCAAATTACCTTAGAAAGGTTAGCCAGTCAATTAAAAGAAAATCACCTTAATTTTAGTAATTCCGTTCTAATTGGTCTTCAACCCAGAGGAGTTAATGTTTTAGCAAGACTTAAAACAATTTTAGAAGCCGATTTAGGTGTTGAATTACAATGCGGGCAGCTTGATATCACATTCTATCGTGATGATTTTAGAAGACACGAAAAACCAATTATTCCAAGCGTTACTAATATCGATTTTCAAATTGAAAACAAAAATGTCATCTTAATGGATGATGTGCTGTTTTCAGGAAGGACTATTCGAAGCGGACTAGACGCGCTATTGGCATTCGGCAGACCCAATAAAGTAGAATTATTAACTTTTATTGACAGGCGTTTTAAACGACATTTACCCATTCAGCCCGATTATACAGGAAAAGTAGTCGATACTTTAATTGATGAAAGAGTATCGGTTGAATGGAAAGAAATTGAAGGAGAAGATAAAGTAGTATTGTTTACACAAAATAAAGAGGCTAATGGATAATTTAAGTGTTAAACACCTCATAGGAATTAAGGACTTAACAAAGCAAGACATTGAGCTTATTTTTAAAACGGCCGATAATTTCAAACAAGTCATTAATCGCCCAATTAAAAAAGTACCATCCTTAAGGGATATTACAATTGCCAATTTATTTTTTGAAAATTCTACTCGAACACGCTTGTCCTTTGAATTGGCTGAGAAGCGTTTATCTGCTGATATTGTGAATTTTTCTGCTGCCAGTTCATCTGTAAAAAAAGGAGAAACATTGGTGGATACAGTTAACAATATTCTTTCAATGAAAGTGGACATGGTAGTGATGCGCCATCCCAATCCTGGAGCCGCAAAATTCCTCAGCCAAAAAATTGGGGCAAGTGTAGTCAATGCAGGTGACGGAACACATGAACACCCTACTCAAGCTTTGCTTGATGCCTATTCCATTCGTGAAAAACACGGCGAAGATTTTACTGGAAAAAAAGTAGTAATTGTTGGTGACATATTACATTCCAGGGTAGCTCTATCTAATATATTTTGCTTACAAAAATTAGGGGCAGAAGTAATGGTTTGCGGTCCAACAACACTAATCCCAAAGCATATTGCTGAATTAGGTGTTAAGGTTGAACACAATTTACGAAAAGCATTAGAATGGTGTGATGTGGCCAATATGCTAAGAATTCAGTTAGAACGCCAAGAAATGAAGTACTTTCCGTCTTTACGGGAATATTCTATGATGTTTGGATTAGATAAGAAGCTACTTGATAGCTTGAGTAAAAAAATAACAGTCATGCACCCAGGTCCTATCAATAGAGGTGTTGAAATTACAAGTGATGTAGCTGATTCTGATCAATCCATAATTTTGCATCAAGTAGAAAATGGTGTGGCCATTAGAATGGCTGTCATTTATTTACTTGCTGGGCAGATTGGAAGAGGTTAAATAAGCTTATCTAATCACTCCAAAGTCAACTCATAAACCCTACTATTCAGCCCAACGGGAAAACGGCCTGTTTTAATTGAAAAGTAGACTTGGTAAGTTCCTTTTTTTTCAGGTAGGTTCATTTTTAAACTAATATTTTTTCGATCAACTTTAGCGCAATTAATAGCTGTTTTGTGCTGTGATAGGTACTTGTTTTCCTCAAAAAATACATAAGATATATAAGATGGATAGCTTGTGTTTTCTAAAAACGAAAAAGAATCGGAATATAGCATCTCAAGATTAACTTCTAAAGAATCTATAATTGTTATTTTTTTACTCCAAAATTTAGGAACCAATTCAACTTGTGAATAGTATTGGAAATTTTCAACTATGCCAAATTGCATTGCAGGCGTAGTTCCTTCAATGGTTTCAAACTCTTTTACCACATAGTTGGGAATTAGAGCAACTGTTTTCCCACGCAAACTATCCTCAAATTTCCATAAATTGTATTGATTTTTTCTACTCATTACATTGCTAATGGTAATGGCTTTTTGTTTTGTGTAAAATTCATATTTTGAAGCATTTTGATAGGAATTCATAAAAACTACTGGTAATTCCTTGGTTTTATTTTGAATGGCTTTCGCCCAATCTTCATGCCCTTTATAATCACTAAACAGCGAATTTACCTTTTCACCAAAAGGCAGATTAATAACTAAGCCTAATTTAACAACGATCACTAAAAGTAAGGCGATTGGCCAGTGGTAAAAAGTTAGTTTTTTTAGTCTGCTATTGTTGTGTAAATAATGATAACCAAAGTAGAGTAGTGGAATGACAAGAATACTGGTCCAATGTCCTTGAACTTTTCCATTAAATGTGAGTAGAAAAAAGAAAACAAGTATTCCAATGACTTGCCAATACAGAGTTTTTTCAAGCTGAGATTTTACTGTTGTTCTAAAAAAGCTAATCCAAAGTATTATGCCAATAAATGGCCCAAATAATATGAGTTGAGCCACAACAAAATTTAAACTATTTGAAAGGGTATAGCCACTTAAATTTCTATCATGAAAATGGTATTGAATACTCGGGAAATCATTGTTTAATTGCCATGAAAAATGAGGGATTACCAAAAGTAAAGCTGTTAAAACAATAATGTAGAACTGACCTTTTTTAAGGAGCTTAAGGTTAGCAATAAGTGCAATAAAAATAATAACAAATCCATGATATTTTGAAAGGAGCAAACACGCGATAGTTAGACCTAAAAGCAGTGCCAAACCAATTGTGGACTTGTTTAAATACAGTTTTAGTATGTAAAAGAATAAAGCAGTAAAAAACAAAAGTGGGACATCTGCTAGGGCAAGTACGGAGGTGAAATATAGCAAGCCTACTGAAGATACAATCACATAAAAAAGGCTTTTGTTTTGTGGATTTATAATTCTTTCGATCAAAAAAATTGTTGCCGTTCCCATGACCGTAAATACAACCCTAACACCAAGTTCACCAGAAAAAAGAGAGGTGCCAATTTTTATAAGTAAAGCCACCACAGGAGGGTGGTCAAAATATCCCCAATCTAAAAATTGGCTATACTTCCAGTAGTATGCCTCGTCGCTTAGTAATTCAGTATAATTGGCTTGAAGCAAGGCCAGAAGTAGCCAAAAACTGTAAAACAGATAAGGCAATTTTGGAGATGATATGATTTGTTTAAAATGCTTCAAAATTTTAACACCAACGTTTTATGCTGTGATGCATATGGGTGTATTTATCTTGCTCAGCATTGTAAATACCTTTTTCATCACATTTATCAATTCTTACTCGTCCATGAGCATGAATAATTTCATTTTTATGAACTAAAATTCCTACATGAGTGACCCTATTGCTTGAAGTGGTATAAAAAACGACATCATTTACATCTCTATCTTCCCATTTAATAGTATCACCGTGCTTTACTTGTTCTGATGTATCTCGTGCCACCTGCACGCCTATTGCTTTAAAAACACTTTGAGTAAGACCAGAACAATCGATTCCGAATAAAGACTTTCCGCCCCATAAATACGGGGCGTTTAAATAAGCTTTACTCAGTGCCACAATATCAGATTTTTTTGCGTTAAATAACTTGTTTTTTAAAGTGTAGCTGTCTGTGCCAATCATGCAATTATCGCCATCAAAATTTGGTAGACTAGCGCCTAAAAATATGGTTAGTGGTCCAAAAGGTCCCTCCAATAGTAATTGCGAATTTCCAACCACTACAGACGTTTGTTTAATTCCATTCAAAAATTCAGATTCTTCAATAAATTTCAATTGTTTAAAATCCATCCATCCTTCATATTGATCAGCACTGTTTTTTATCTTAATCCACGGTTTTCCGTCTTCTAAAATCGTGACATAATCTCCAAAAACCAATTGGGTAACCATTTCAGCTTCGTCAGATGCGACTGCCCTAAGTGGGCAGACAGCCAATTGGCAAATGGCGTATTGTTTTAGTTTTGACATGTGATGCTAAATTGTATTTAATTTAAAAGGCTAAATTCATTTTTAAACCATAATTATCGTTTTGAATAACTGGACTAACAAATAAACTTAAATCTTTTTCAAATTTGGTAAACGGATCCCAATTTTTAAAGGGCTCAAAATGGTACACTAAATTAGTCACAAAAATAGCAATTCCAGCCCCCATTAGCACGTCAGGTACCCAATGCCTGTTATTAACCACTCTGAGCGCGCCTGTTGAACTTGCAAAAATAAATCCACTTAGTCCCAACAAAGGTCGTGTTCTGTAAAATTCGTGAAACAATACTTGACCGGCTACAAATGCCTGTGCGGTATGTCCAGATGGAAATGCGGTTAAGGTATTACTATTTGGTCGGGCTATTTTTGTGGTGTGCTTCAATACTTGTACAATAGTTCCTGTTACAAGCTCCGAAATAAACAAATATTTAGTTTGGTTCCAAATAGAATTTCTAGCAGGAATTTTAAATAAATCCGAACTGTACATCATTACTATTGGAGCATATTGAATGAAATCGTCTAAATTGGTACTATAGCCATTAAATGGCTCCCTTATAAAATCCTGAAGTTTAGTTTTTGTAGGTATAGTATTTAACGATAACCCGGAAATCATTAAAATAGAAGGAATAACCATCTTTTTTTTAATTGAGTTCATTTTCAAATCAATACCCTCACCGCGCCAATTTATCTTCTCGAAACGGGGTATTTTATTATCCTGTTGTGAAAAAGCACTAATCGAAAACAATAAAATAAATAGTAATACTAATTTCATTTACTGGAATTTAGATTTTAGTTGAAGAAATGGTTTTTCGAAAAATTGAAAGCTGAAATATGATATAAAGTAAGTGCCTAATGCGGCGACTATTAAATAAAAAAGTGTTCCGAAAATTGGTCCTAAAAATAGCAGAAGATCCTGTATTATAGTTAGGAACACAAACATTATGACAAGATGAAATAAATAGATTCCGTACGATATTTTGCCTAAATGAGTAAAGAATTTAACATTGCCTATTTTATAAAATGAATTGGACAAACAGACTTGATCAAAAATGATGAAGGCAAAAAATAGTGAAATACAAGTTTGCTCTGCAATAACTAAATGACCACTAAATAATTTATTTTTCGCCAAAATCATAATAATTCCCGCAATGTAAACGCTAATAATTTTCCATTTTTCTAAATTTTTCAAAGTCATCAGCCAGTCTTTCTTCTGAAAGTAAGCTAGTGCTAAAGCGCTTCCAATTACAATATTCGCCATCACTGAAAGTGTATGATAATATAGAACGCGATCAGAAGAATAATTAAAAAAACTAAAAATTAAAGATATGATAAGCAGTATTGCTAGAACAATCCACAGATTGAATGCCTTCATTTTATGTAGGATAAGTAGTACTATGCCCCAAAATAGATAAAACTGTTCCTCAACTGCAACAGACCAAGGTGCTGTTAAAAAGTTAATTGAATCAGATAGTCCAACTCGTATTTCATCAAAATTAGCTAAGAAAAACAGATAATAGAGAGGTGAATGGCTGGTAGAATAGTCATTAAATAAAAACGGAAATAGAGTAAAGCCTATAAATACTATCAAAAAGTATAATGGCCAAATTCTTAAAGTCCGCCTGATCAAAAAATGCTTTAGATTAAAGTGACCAGTGCTTTTTCTTTCAGATAGTATTAAATAAGTAATCAAAAATCCACTTAGTACAAAAAAGAAGTTAACGCCAAGTGCACCTTTTGAAAGGATTAAGTTAGCCGCTTTAAAGCTAAAACTACCTTCATTAAATAGAAAAATACCATTCGCCTCCTTAAAAAAGTGAAAGGCAAAAACAGCAAATGCAGCTAGGAACCGTAAGGCATCTAAATTCTCAAAATACGGCTTTTTGATATTTATATTGTTTTGACTAGCCAATAGGATTCTTTGATTAATTTTGTGGTAAATTTAAGTATTTTGGAAAATAAAGACGTTTTTGATATTGCAATTATAGGTGGAGGTATTGTTGGCGCCGCTACAATGTACAAATTGCAGAAAAGAAATAAAGATTTAAAAATTATCTTGATTGAAAAAGAAGATAAATTAGCTAATCATCAGACCGGACATAATTCTGGTGTAATCCATTCGGGATTATATTACACGCCAGGTTCACTAAAGGCAGAAAACTGTGTAAAAGGGCGCCGAGAATTAGTGAAGTTTTCAAAGGAATACAATGTTGCCCATGATGTTTGTGGCAAAGTAGTAGTCGCAACAAAAGAGAGCGAACTACCTTTTTTAGAAAAAATATTTGCCACAGGTATCAAAAATGAAATTGAAGGAATAGAGAAAATAAATGGCGACCAAGTTCGAGAAATTGAACCTCATGTAAAAAGTATTGGTGGAATTCATGTTCCCTGCACAGGAATAATAGATTTTGTTGGTGCAACAAATAAAATGGCAGAAGTTGCCACTGGCATGAACGAAAACTCAGTAGTGCAGCTGGGAGAAAAAGTAATAGCGATTAATAAAAAGAGAGATTACAGTGAGGTTGTGACTGAACACAAACAGTTTTTAGCCAAAAAATTAATCTTTTGTGGAGGCTTACAAGCAGATAGGTTAGCGCGCAAGGATGGTGTTAAACTGAAAGAAAAAGTAGTTGGTTTTAGAGGTGATTATTACGAATTAACAGATCAAGGAAAGCACAAAGTCAATCATTTAATTTATCCAGTTCCAAATCCTGATTTCCCGTTTTTAGGTGTCCACTTCACAAGAATGACAAATGGCGAAATAGAATGTGGCCCAAATGCTGTTTTTACATTTAAACGAGAAGGTTATGGAAAAACTGATTTCAGTTTAAGAGATACAGCTGATGCATTAAGCTATGGAGGCACATGGAAATTATTCTTTGGAAACATAAAATTTGGTATTAACGAGTATAGGAGGGCATTTTCCAAGAGGTTATTCTTGAAAACATTGCAAACCATGGTGCCTTCGTTAACAATGGATGATATCAGACCAGGCAGAGCAGGTGTTAGAGCGCTTCTACTAGGTGCTGATGGTGATACTAGAGATGATTTTAGAATTGAACAAACTGACGACAGTATTCATGTTTTAAATGCACCTTCGCCTGCTGCCACTGCATCATTAGCTATTGGCGATTACATTGCAAATATTGCGGAAGATAAATTTGGTTTGAAGGTATAATTAGATGCTAGACTTCTAGAAAATATAAGCTAGATTATTAAGTTGTGATTCTTTTTGTGCCGAAAAATAGAGCCTTTTTGTAACAAATTAGTAGTTGAATTTGTTCTACTAGTATGAAGCTGTTAGTCGTAATTTTCACCTTATGGTCGGTAATGTTAATAGGACAAGACAATTACCGAATGCAATTCGGAATGAGTTTTCATTCTACCGTATTTACAGGTTTTAGGAGTTTTGAAAATATTGATTTCCGCTCAAGTTCGGGTTATAGCGGTGTTTCCTTTTACGAAATAGAAAAATATGATATCAACTATCAAAATTTTGGGTCATCTGCTGGAATTAATTTAAAATGGGGTTTGAACTGGGTAAATAATCGAAATTATATTATTCGACAAAATGTGTCCTACTTTCTTGATTATTTTCGTGAACGAATTGATTACACATTAGTCAATTTTGAAAATAAAGATAGTACCTATCAACCTTCCAAGTATTTTTCAAATACACCATATATTGGTGAAACACGAAGAGCCAAAATGGATGGTTTTACATTTGGTTTTACAAATGAACTTATTTTACTCAAAAAGCTTAGTAAAAAATGGAATATCGGCGGTGGGATATCTTGGAACTGGATTAATCGTAGTGACCGAAGTTTTGATAATATGTATGATGGTAATGGGCAACAAATCTATGCTCCAAATTTCGCGCGATTAGTAAACGGTACGTATGTCACTACGCAAATAGGGTTGGTTTTTCACGCAGAAAAGCAGCTGAGAAGGTGGAACTGGTTTGTCACAGCCAACCAGATGATATTCACAACTAAAAAAGCTAAAAATAAAGGCGCATATTATTTTCCAGAAACAATTAAATTATGGCCAATATCGCATAATCTTGACTACCGTTTTCCAGCTATTATAAATTTTGGTGCTGCAATTCCTTTTGATAAGATAAAAAGTGCTACTTGTTATGAAGTTGAATAAGTAGCAAATTCATGATGGTTTAACTGCTCGAAGATTTCATTCTGAAATATTGAGTCATTGTTAATATTAAAAGTATGCTTGAACATATTGCCGCCACCGTGGCAATGGTTTGTTCAATGCCAGAATTAGCAAAGGCAATGGCTGCTAACGACCAAACACCAACCAAACAAAAAGCATACATTTTTCTGCTGTACAACATCAATAAATTCAGCGACAGAGCAGTTAAAATCATAATAATAGTGTACATCACTTCGTCAACTGTATCAGCCCATCCTATTTTTGACAGGTAAGCAGCTATATTGGCAATTAAAGCAACCGATATCCATCCTAAATATATTGTGTTTGGCCACCATGCCAAGAGCTTCGTAGTTAGAGAAGCTTTGTGTTTTTCTAGGCGCAATAACAAGGCTACTTTTAGCAATGCCAATAAAATAACAGACATAATCAAAACCGAAGTACCTGTTTCTTCATTCAGCCAAAACCAAATCCATGCGCCATTTCCAATATTCGCTATTATTAACCAAGGTCCAGTCAGTACTTTTGTTTTAAGTTCCTCATCATCACCAAAAGCAACCTTTACTTGATAAATAGAATTAGAAATAATCCCAATAAATATAATCCCCCAAATAGCAAAAGCATAGCCTGCCGGTGTAAATAAGTTGTCTAAGTTATCGCTAACACCACCAACAGTTTTACCATTTATTTTTCCTGTATTCGCTAAGTAATTCCATGCAACTACGGCAAAACCAATAATTAAATTCGCTATTGCATATACGCGTTTTGTCATTTTTCTAGATTTTGAATTTTCTTAAAAGTACTATTATTTATAGAATTCATTTAGTCATTTTTTATATAGATTTACAATGTTGAGAATCAATATATATGAAATTACTGATTTTACTTTCTCTGATTTTTAGTTTGCATGTAAGCGCTCAAACAGTAGACACAGCTCATATTAATCAGCATCTTAAATCAATCATAAATACCGAGAAACCGCGGAATTACCGGAATATGGAATCGCTCAACTTTGTAGCGACCTATATTTATGATAATTTTAAGCAGTATGCAGATACTGTTTATTTTCAACCTTATGAAGTAGAAGGCAAGACGTATAAAAATGTGGTAGCGATATTTGGTGTCGAATTTTCGAAAACGGTTGTTGTAGGCGCGCATTATGATGTTTGTGGAGAACAAGACGGGGCAGACGATAATGCTACAGGGTTGGTAGGACTATTGGAATTAGCAAAGTTATTAAAAGGCCAAGTTATTAATCATAGAATTGAATTGGTGGCATACACCTTGGAGGAACCTCCATTTTTCAGAAGTGAAAACATGGGGAGTTATATTCATGCAAAGTCACTTAGTGAAAACGAGACAAATGTATATGGAATGTTTTGCTTAGAAATGATTGGTTATTTTGATGATTCCAAAAAGTCACAAGATTATCCAATAGGCATTTTATCAATGATTTATGGCAATAAAGGAAACTATATTACTTTAGTTAATAAACTGACAAAAGGAAAGTTTTCACGTAAATTCAATAGGCAGTTCAAAAAGCACAAACAGGTGCGAACAAAAAAGTTTACGGCACCAGCTTCATTGCCAGGTATCGATTTTTCAGATCATCTAAATTATTGGGCTTTTGGGTATAGTGCTTTAATGATAACGGACACTGCCTTTTACAGGAATAAAAATTACCATCAAACTACTGATACATTAGAAACATTAGACTTGGTAAGAATGGGGAAAGTTATAGAAACAGTATTTCTAACGCTTACAAATCTGAGGTGATTCAGGTAAACACTCGCTGTTTTTTTCTCTGATTTTTGCGTCCAAATCAGTATATTTAGGGCAAAATTTATACAAATGCAGAAAACTGGGCTATCCGTAATTTTGATGCTATTTATTGCCTGCACAAATCAGCAAAATAAAACTGAAATTTCTGCTGACAAAGCTGTCGAGGCAGAAGTGAATTTAAACAATGATTCAGATGCTATGGATATTTCAGCCGCGCAAGATGCAGTATCTGAAACTGAAAGTGCCATTATAAATCCAGAATTATTTAATCCAGTTGATCCCGGCACTTTTGCAAACAATAAAACACTAATTTATATTGCTAAAATTGGTCAGTATCAGTCACAGGGCTTCGTTGATTTAACTTTTAAGGAAGAAAGTGTTTCGGGATCCTATCATTATTCGCAGTATCAGAAAGATTTGCAACTAAGTGGTAAGGTAAATTATGAAACAGGAGAAATAGAGCTAGAAGAGGCTTACAAGGGGAAAAAGAGTGGTTATTTCAAAGGCATTTTAACTGAATCGACCATTACAGGAAAATGGAGCGCGAAACCCGACTTTCAAAATAGGAGCGATTTTTCAATGCAAGTAGTGGACGTTAATCCTGAAGCGTTAAGAACTGATAAAGGACGGTTTAAAAAGTATAAGCATAGTTATGAGTCTGGATTGTACAATTCTGAAACAGACGAATACGACCCATATTTAACGGAGGATGTAATAAAGGTTAGTTTTATAGACGACCGTCATTTTGGATTTGTGTATGATATTAGCGGAATGAATGGCCACAGCGGCACTATTAGTGGTTTGGCTGCTTTGGGAGATTCCGCCAAGTGGTATTTTTCAGGTCAAGCAGAATGTGAATTGAAATTCAACTTTATTGCAGACACCATTAAAATAGAAGCGCAAGGCTGTGAAGACTATTCTGGATTTAGAGCTCACTTTGGCGGTGCACTCACCTTGTATAAAT
>JBGCGA010000025.1:0-46236 GCA_045110285.1 Crocinitomicaceae bacterium
TGTAAATGGCTGCCAATATATCGATACGGTTCAAGTAGATTCATTAAACCCAATTGCCGATTTTGTGGTGGATTCGCCGCAGTTTTTAGATCCATTAGTTTATGAAGGAACAGAGGATGTGAATGTGAAAATTACCAATCTCTCTCAAAATTTTGCGCAAGCTAATAACCCAAATTCCGACACTATCTTTCAATGGAATTTATACACTAATCAAACACCAAATTCAAGCCAAAACTGGTTTTTTACTTATGATTTAGACGAAAAAGTAGATACCACTTATGGAGGAGAAGAAATTTATAATGTATGCCTAGTAGCCAAAAACTTTAACGACTGTAAAGACACAATTTGCAAAGATGTGATTGTCCACGATTTTCCAGTGCTAGCTGTTCCAAATGTATTTACACCAGGAAGTGCGCCTAATAACGAATTCTATTTCCCTGCTGAAGGGATTCAGGATTTTGAATGCACAGTATTTAACCGTTATGGTGTTCAGGTATATGAATTCTCTTCCATTTCCGATAAATGGGATGGGAGTCATTTCAAATCTGGCAATCCATGTTCTGACGGTGTTTATTTTTATATTTATAAAGCAGTGTCCTTTAATGGTAAAAAGTTTTCTGGAGAAGGAGAAGTGACATTGATCAGGGTGAAGTAGGAGCTATCAATTAACTTTTCATCTGCTTCTTCTTTCTAAATCTCAACCAAATTAGGACAATAATACCGCCCAATATCAATGGCCAAATATTGATTATTCCTAAGAAAAGCAATGAAATAAAGCTCCAGCCATTTCCAAACGAATCAGCCATATCATCTGCATATGATTTTTCATATTTATCTGGCGCACGCTCAAAAACTACCGTTTGGTATATTGTCAATGAAATAGTGCTAAAACTCACCTGATCTTTCAAATACCTTAGTCTTCCTTCTTTGGCTTCAATTTCTTCCGTTATTCTTCTTATCGCTTCTTCGGCTTCAATTACATCACTAATAGAGCCTGTTTTATTCCTTAGAATAGAAATGTAACGATCACGCACATCTTTTTTCGTTTTCAATCTACTTTCAATGTCAACAAACTCTTCAGTTACGTCATTCGATTTAATTTCAAGCTTTTCAGTATAAATAGACTCCGCTTTTAGTTGACTTATCAAGTCATTGAAACCGTCATTCTTAACTCTAATTTGCATATTGTTTTCAATTCTATGACTATTGCTTGTCATAGACATTTCAGATATGAATGCGTTTTGCTTTTTACATAAGTCAGCAATGTTTTTGGATGATTTTTCCATGTCTTCGACCTGAAATTCTGCCTGAGCTTTCCATATCATTTTTCTATTCAGTCCTGGATTTTCTACTTTTTTTACGGGAGTTCCACTTCCATTTGATTGGCTTGTATTGAATGATTTTAAAGTGTTCCCGTCCATTTCTGATTCAAATACTCCAGGTTCTTCTGGTGAATTATAACTAATATCTTCTGATGCCAAGTCGCTTTCAACAGCTGACCGACCAGATTCATTGGCCTCATTGCATGAGCTTACGAAAATTAGAAAGAAAAGAGATAAAAATGTGTTAATGGATTTCATATTGAGTTTTTTTAAGTTAACTATCAAAACTGTTGCATAGTATTTTAGTATTGTTAATTGAATTTAAAAGTACTTACAACTGCGGTTAAGAATGGTTCATTTTTTTAATTTGAGCAATTATTGCAAAGTTGTTACTAACCTAAAGCTCTTAGGAATCTTGCATTTGATATTTAAAATATTGTATCTTACAAAAAAAACACATGGTTATGAGTAGAATACGAAATACAGTTTTTTCACTAGGAGATCCAGATGGCGGAGCTGCTTTCAGAGAATTTAAATTTTTATTTAGTCTTTATCATTTTCCTTATGACATTAAAGCGCAAGTTAATGTTAATTTCCCTGGTGAGAGTAATTTATATAATCTCGAACCCTATGTAATTCAAAATATGGCTGAGTATTCACCTGAAAATAATAGGGTTAGATTAGGTGGGCAATTGCTTTTGGAAAACAGAAGTTATGGTAACAAATATTGTTTTTCTATTCTTAAGTACAGCGGAAAAATGTATACTAACAGCTGGGTAAATACCGCTAATGGAACAGTAGCTCAAGATGTAGTTCAAAATGGCGTTATTATTGGTTATACTGGTTTTGAACCTGGAGCTAGTTCTGAGCTTGAAGTAAGTGAACCAAAAAAAGGAGTTTCGTTTGTTCCTGAGCCATTAAATATGACTACTTGTGTTTTCACACAAGGCGATCCAGGTGGTGGACAGAGTTACAGAGTGTTCGCTTTCAATACTGCTAAAGCGAGCACTCAGGGTGAATCTGTTACTGTTACAATCACAGTTGATACTGACAATCTTAGTGTAGAAACAGTTATCCCAGTTGGAGCTAAAGTTGATATTCAATCACCAGATGGGAATCGCGTTAGACCTGTTGGCAACCTCACTTATACAAGAACAAATTATAATGGTACTTTTATTGATATTGTTTATTTTAATGGTGCATTATTAACTAATTCATGGCTGTCAACGGAATCTGGACCTTTTTTTAATGGTGGTGCACACAATGGAAGAGTTATTGTAGCTATGTATGAGGTGTCAGATTGATATTTTTCAGCATGAATACCTGATCTTTAATGGTTAATATCTGATTCATTAGAAGCTTTAATAAAATCGAATCAATTTATTATCTTTATCAACCTAAAAAGAAAATATGCAATCCAAAGCAGAAAACCCAGAGCAATACTTTGCAGAACTACCAGAAGAACGTCAGGCGCCAATGCAAAAATTACACAAAACCATAGTTGATAATATGGGGAAGGACATTGATGTAAGAATGAATTACGGAATGATAGGTTATGTAATTCCTCATAGTAAATATCCAGATGGATACCATTGTAATACAGAATTGCCATTGCCGTTTATGAATATTGCTTCGCAAAAAAACTTTGTGGCATTTTATCATATGGGTTTATATGCCAATAAAGATATCTATGACTGGTTTGTAGCAGAATATCCAAACCATGTTAAAACTAAGTTAGACATGGGTAAAAGTTGCATACGCTTTAAAAAAGTTGACCAAATTCCATACGAATTAATTGGACAATTGGTGGCTAAAATGAATGCTGACGAATGGATTGATTTGTACGAGAAAGAAATCAAGAAATAGTAATCTTTTAAAAAAAGATGAAAAATTGATAGCAAGGATGTAGGATTTAAAAAAAATCATTAACTTTGCGCTCCCGAAAGCGGTTCATTTAAACCTCTGTTGGGACGATTAAAGACTTTAAAGATTTAAGAAGATGTCAAGAATTTGTGAATTGTCAGGAAAAAAAGTAATGAGCGGAAACAATGTTTCTCACTCTAAAAGAAGAACAAAGCGTAAGTTTTACCCAAACTTGGTTACAAAAAAGTTCTACATTCCTGAAGAAGATAAATATGTAACATTGAAGATTTCAGCTTCTATGTTAAGAACAATTAATAAAAAAGGAATTTCTGCTGTGCTTAGAGAAGCTAAGAAGAGTGGAGTTTACAAAGGATAATACTTTAGGAGATGGCTAAGAAAAGTAAAGGAAATAGAATACAGGTAATTTTAGAATGTACAGAGCATAAAGATTCTGGTGTTGCAGGAACTTCACGTTACATTACAACTAAAAACAGAAAAAACACACCTGAAAGAATGGAGATTAAGAAATTTAATCCTATTTTAAAGAAATATACTATTCATAAAGAAATTAAATAATTAAGACATGGCTAAGAAAACAGTAGCAAGTTTACAAACAGGTGGCGGAAAAGAGCACACAAAGGTTGTAAAAATGATCAAAAGCGCAAAAACTGGAGCTTATACTTTCAAGGAAGAAATTGTACATAATGACAGAGTGAAAGCTTGGTTTGCAGAAAACTAATCAATAAAACTTTATTGTATTACAGCTTCTTCCATTATTTGGAAGGAGCTTTTTTATTTTTAGAATATGGGTATTTTTAATTTTTTCTCGAAGGATAAAAAAGAAACTTTAGACAAAGGTTTAGAAAAAACCAAGCAAAGTTTTTTATCCAAATTAACCAGAACGGTTGTTGGTAAATCGCGTGTAGATGCGGATGTACTAGACAATTTGGAAGAAGTGCTAATTTCTTCGGACGTTGGAGTGGCTACTACATTAAAAATTATTGACAGAATTGAAGAGCGAGTATCGAAAGACAAATATGTGTCTACTGATGAGTTAAACAATATTTTAAAAGCTGAAATTGCAGCTTTATTAGAAGAAAATAATGCATCATCAGTTGATGAAATTGTGATTCCAGAAGTTGAAAACGGCCCATATGTTATTATGGTAGTTGGAGTGAATGGCGTTGGAAAAACCACTACAATCGGGAAATTAGCACACCAATTTAAAAGCATGGGTAAAAGCGTGGTTTTAGGAGCTAGTGATACGTTTAGAGCGGCTGCTGTTGATCAGTTAATTATTTGGGCAGATAGAGTAGGTGTACCTATTGTACAGCAAGGCATGAATGCAGATCCTGCTTCAGTTGCTTTTGATACTTTACAGTCAGCTAAAGCGCAAAATGCTGATGTGGTAATTATTGATACCGCAGGTAGATTGCACAACAAGGTTAACTTAATGAACGAGTTATCCAAAATTAAAAATGTAATGGATAAAGTAGTGCCAGGCGCACCTCATGAAGTGATGTTGGTACTGGATGGGTCTACTGGTCAAAATGCATTTGAACAAGCTAAACAATTCTCGTTGGCAACAGATATTAATGCATTAGCCATAACAAAATTAGACGGAACTGCTAAAGGTGGTGTTGTAATTGGTATTTCAGATCAAATGAAAATTCCTGTAAAGTACATAGGAGTTGGAGAAGGTATGGAAGATTTACAATTATTCAACAAAACAGAATTTGTAGATTCTTTATTTAACTAATTATTTAGCAGTAGTGAAAACAAAAACATTAAAAAAAAATAAAGTCAATATAGTGACTTTGGGTTGCTCAAAAAACACTTTTGATTCAGAGGTGTTAATGACACAGTTAACTGCTAATAAATTTGAGGTTGAACACGAGGCACAGCAAGACGATTCAGAAATTGTAGTGATTAATACATGTGGTTTTATAGATAATGCCAAACAAGAATCTATAGATACTATTGTTAGGTATGTTGAGGCAAAGAAAGAAGGAGCAGTTGATAAAGTATTTGTGACAGGATGCCTATCGCAAAGATATAAAGACGAATTAGAAAAAGAAATTCCTGAAGTAGATGCCTATTTTGGAACAAGGGAATTACCAAAATTATTAAAGACATTAAAAGCCGATTATAAAAAGGAGCTAGTTGGTGAAAGATTATTAACCACACCATCACATTACGCTTATTTTAAGATTGCTGAAGGTTGTGATAGGCCTTGTTCTTTTTGTGCCATTCCTTTAATGAGAGGTAAGCACGTGTCTACTCCAATTGAAGAATTAGTAATCGCTGCTAAAAATTTGGCTGCAAAGGGAGTGAAAGAATTAATACTCATTGCACAAGATTTAACCTATTACGGATTAGATATTTACAAAAAAAGACACTTAGCTGAATTATTAGAAAATTTAGCGCAGATAGAAGGGATAGAATGGATTAGATTGCATTACGCCTTTCCGTCAGGTTTCCCTATGGACGTGTTTGATGTCATGAACAAGTATGACAATATTTGTTTCTACCTAGACATGCCATTGCAACACGGCTCAACAGCCATGTTAAAAGCCATGCGTAGAGGAATTACCCGTGAAAAAACAACAGCATTATTAAAGGATATCCGCGAAAAGGTGCCAGGTATTGCTGTCAGAACATCTCTAATTGTTGGTTACCCTGGTGAAACTGAGGCTGATTTTAATGAAATGTTAGAATGGGTTGAAGAAATGCGTTTCGATCGTTTAGGTGTATTCCAGTATTCTCATGAGGAAGATACTCATGCTCATAATTTTGAAGATGATGTGTCTGCCGAGTTAAAAGTTGAACGTGCAGAAACCATTATGGATTTACAGATGGGCATTTCTTATGAATTAAATCAGTTAAAGGTTGGTAAAACCTTTAAAGTGCTGTTTGATAGAATAGAAGGTGATTACTTTATCGGTCGTACTGAATTTGATTCGCCGGATGTAGATAATGAAGTGTTAGTTCTAAAAGATGAAGACACTTATTTAAGTATTGGAGATTTCGCCAATATTCACATTACATCTGCAGATCATTATGATTTGTATGGGACGGTGGTAAAGTAATTTAAAATTATATAATTAATTTAATCAATTACCTCTTCTAAAGTAATTGTCTCTTGATGCTCAATTACCACAGTTTGCGGATAGCCTGTAATTGATTTCCAATTATCACCAAATGTACCGTTCTTATTGTTGGATGTCTCAATATTTACCCAAACAGGTATGTCTGCCGGTATTATCTTAGAAAACGAATTAGTAACTGGTAAATCTTTATCACTTAAGTGGAAGTATTTGATATTTGGAAAGGAAGCCTCTTCAATTTCAATGCGAATTCTCTTTACTTTTTTGTTAATAACACTGGTTTGAATAGTCAAAGTGCCAGCTTGTGACAAAGGAGTCTCACCCAAATCTTCATTTAAATAAACCAATTCTTCGTATGAAAAAGTGCTCCTATTTACCATATAGTCTTGCTTCACATATGATAATTGTCCTTTGCCCGCTTCCATGAATATAGAATCAGCAATAGAAAATTTGTAGTATCCATTCTCATCAGTGTAAGTTTCAACCCCTACTTTTACAAAAATTCCATCAACAGGATGCAAAGTCACTTGTACATCACTTAAGGCGTTGTTAGTAATACTGTCTACTACTATGCCTCCAAAAGTCAAACAATTACCTGTGCAATTGTCATCACGTTGAGGGAATTTTTTACATCCGTTCAGTGATACAATGATGCCAATAAGAATTGAAAGAAATGAAATAATATTTTTCATAGCTATGAATCAAATTTAAGTAAATTTGAGTGATAGGCTGTAAAACGACACTTTAAACTATTTTTCTTTCTTTTGAGTTTAAAAGTCTTTTTACTGTAACTTAGCCTCAGATAATTAAATAAAAAATATGAAAAACATACTCCTTGCCATAGCTGCTACAATTGCTATTAGTCAGACACAAGCACAAGGCCAAGAAATAGCACGGCCTGAAAATTCTTCTTTGGGTTTAACACATGAAATTGGATTGGATGCCACTTCATTTATTAAGTATTTTACAACATTTAATAATACTGATTTTTTCACTCCAACAAATCCGACTTATCAATTTACTTATCGGTTAAAAAGTAAGTATGGGAATGTTCGATTTGGGGCAGGTGGAAATTATTCTGAGCAAGAGTTTCAAAATAACTTTATTGGAGACTCGACAGTAAGAAAGCGTATGAACAATGCATTAAATATCAGAATAGGGTATGAGCTCAAAACAGACATTAGTAAAAGATGGCAAGCATTTTACGGTATTGATTTCAGACCAAGTTATCAGTATTTCAGAGATGATGCAGTGCAGTACAATTTTGAATACGTTGTCGGTCAAGAAATAAAAAGCAAAATTCTAGGTGTCGCTCCTTTGTTAGGGTTTCGGTTTAAAGCTACTCCCAGACTTAGTTTAACCACTGAGGCCAGTTTTCCTGTTAATTTTGTGAACACAACAACTAGAACATATTTTGCGGCTAGGTTTGATGGAGTTCCTTTTCGGGAGGATGATGAAATTGAAGGACTCAAAAGTGTTTTTGGACAGTTTAATCCACCAATTTCTCTAATTGTCACCTTTGATTTATAATAAATTAGGAGTTTTTTTTAAGAGAACTTGTTATTTTTGAAAAAAAATAAAAAATTGGGTAGGGGGAGGATAATTGTACCTCGACTTAAAACAAACAAATAAATAAAAAAACAATTATTAAGATGAAAAAGACTTTATTATTTTTAGGCGTCCTTGCGGCAAATTTTAGTTTTAGTCAAAAGCTAATGAATTCAGAAGTTCAAATTAATTATGATGAATTTGGGAATATTGATTATGCAGATTCTACTGTGTTTTTGTATAGTACTTTTCAAGGCCATTTTGACGAATTTAAGCCAGTTTTTGGTTATGACGGTGATATCATGTATTTCCTCGTGCAAGATTTTATAGTTCATTGTAATAAAGAACTAAATTATCAAGGTTTTTCGTACCCTTTATCTTTGGTAGGAATAGACAGTAATATCATAACCAATGATTTAGTTACCCAAACAGATAATTCAGGTGGATCATTTAGACTCTTATATACGTATAATACACAAGGAGACATGAGCTCTAGAGTTAATCAATTTTTTAATGGAACAGATTGGATTTCAAATGATAGCATAATTTATGAATATGACTTGCTTGGTAATAAGGTAGTTGAAGCTGAATACTCAGTATCAGGCCCAATTACTTTACAGGAAGTGGATTCTTTATTTTATGAATCAGGATCAATTAGATTAACTGAAAGCACTAGCTATGGATTTAATGGAACCAGTATAGTGCCGGGTTACCAAACTTTAATCAATTGGAATGGAAATAATGTAAACCAGCTTGATATTCTGGAGGGAGATGGAAGTGGGGCGCTAGACTTTGCATTTCGTTTAAATTATAATTACACCGGATCACAAGTGACAGGTTTTGATGCGTTTGAAGCGGTAAATGGTGTTCCAAATCCAAATGTTTTTGCTGTAGGAACGTTCACATTTAATGCTCAAAACGATCCAGAAACCTATAAATTAGTAGCAGACGGGTTTCTTGAGGATAGTGTTGTATACAGTTATGACTCTGATGGATTTTTAACAGAAGTACTGTCTCATTATGAAGATGGGAACGGAGACTTATATTTAGCAGAATTAAGGAAGTTTGATTTCACAAGTATCGCCTCTGTTACAGAAGTAGAGACTTTAGATGTGGTAGTTTACCCTAATCCAGTTTCAGATATCCTAAGAATTAATTCTCCAGAAACTATCAATCTTGTGGAAATAGTTAATATGAATGGACAAGTGGTATTGCGTCAGAATAATTCAGATGAAGTTAATGTGGTAAGATTACCTAAAGGAACTTATGTCATCTACGGACAGTCTGGAAATAAACAATTCAAGAGCACCTTTGTAAAGAACTAACTCAGTTTTTTAAGAAATTAAAAGCCTATTGATCGCGGATTGATAGGCTTTTTTTATGCTTTGAAATGTAAGGTTTTACTATGAAAATTCTTCGTTAAATTAACATACTGTTTACTGTAAACCCCTGATCCATATTTTACAATCATACTTGACTTCTTAGATGGCAGAATTTTTTTTGAAAATTTGATGAGATGTCTAATGGCTTTTTTGTTTTCGTTTTCAATAATTAATATTTCTGTCGGGAATAAGTCATTATTTTTTGAAGCTAATAAGTGAGTACTCAATAGGTCTGCCGGAAAAATAACATTACAATTCCCATCAGTAGTCAGTAATCTACTAACATGAAAATAGAGGTCATCAATTGTTAAATCAATGGTATGTCGGGCTTTGTTTTTCGTATTGGTTCGACTTAAAGTAGAGCCAACAAAATAAGGTGGGTTGCAAATAATAAAATCGAATAAATTGGCAGATTCAAAGTCTTGCAATCTCGAATGGATACAGACAATTCGATCAGAAAAAGGGCTGTTTTTAAAATTAAGCTTCGCCTCGTTGCACGAATCTTCATTAGGCTCAATTGCTGTTATTTTGGCTCCTAAATTCTCTTGAGCAATCATTAAAGCAAGTATTCCAGTACCAGTACCAATGTCTAATCCTTTTTCGAATTTCTTTGATACCCATGCTCCCAATACCATTGAGTCTGTACCTACCTTATGCTGATTTTCAGTTTGTTTAATAGCAAATTGCTTAAATTGAAACGCCATACTATTAAATGGCTTCAACCTGATCGGTTACGACATAGTATCTAGGATCATCAATATCTTTTTCAATAATATCCTTAAAATGTGGATTAGCTTTTATGAGAATTGCATCACAGTCAGGGCTTAAGTGTTTTAATCTAACGGATTTACCAGCTTTTTCATATTTTTCTATTAAGTTTTTAATAGCTTCAATTCCTGAGTGATCAGATACTTTAGATTCAATAAAATCGATTTCAATGTTTTTTGGATCATTTTGAATATCAAACTTGTCGTTAAATGCGGAAATAGAGCCAAAAAACAGTGGTCCCCATATTTCATAAACTTTCGTACCATCTTCACGAATGTTTTTCCGTGCTCGAATTCGTTTAGCATTCTCCCAGCTAAATACCAATGCCGACACAATAACACCAGCTATTACGGCAATAGCTAGGTCAAATATTACTGTTAAGGCAGACACCAAAATCAAAACAAAAGCATCCGCCTTTGGTATCTTATTAATAATTCTAAAACTAGACCAAGCAAAAGTTCCAATTACAACCATAAACATCACCCCAACTAGGGCTGCAATTGGCACTTGTTCAATTAATGGTGCGGCAAATAATATAAAACACAGGAGTGCAACAGCAGCAACTATACCTGACAAGCGGCCTTTCCCGCCAGAGTTTACATTAATAATGGATTGACCAATCATGGCACAGCCACCCATACCTCCAAATAATCCGTTGATAAAATTAGCGCCACCTTGCGCCACGCATTCTCGATTTGAATTTCCTCTGGTCTCAGTTAATTCATCAATTAAATTTAAGGTTAACAATGATTCAATTAGACCAACTGCAGCCAATATTGCAGCATAAGGCAGAATAAACCAAAGGGTTTCTAGGTTAAAGGATATATAATCGAACATGCCACTTTGAAATATAGGTAATCCTCCTTTTATGCCGGCATCTGGGTTACCACTTCCGTCTACAATAAAAGATTTGACAGTGCTCGTATCGAATTTGCCTAAAATTACAATGGCAGAAACAACTACAATGGCGGTTAATGCCGCAGGTATTTTCTTAGTTAATTTCGGTAATAAAAACATGATGGCCATTGTAAGGGCTACAAATCCAAGCATAATTAATAACTCAGGATAAGGAAGGAATTCATTCACCATCTGTCCTGTTTCAGTACTCAGTACTTTTTCTTTAAACATGCCAACTTGCGACAAAAATATAACAATAGCTAAGCCATTTACAAATCCCATCATAACTGGGTGAGGAATCAATCTAATAAATTTACCTAGTTTTAACACTCCAAATAGAACCTGAATTATTCCTACCAACAATAAGGTGATGAATAAATATTGGAGGCCTAATGTAGCCTGAGGAGTTTCGAGCGCAGCTCCTAAAGCGTTACCTTCTTTCACTAAACTCACCATTACAACTGCCATGGCTCCTGTTGCACCTGATATCATTCCAGGACGACCACCAAAAATAGAGGTAATAATACCCATCATAAAAGCACCATATAATCCAACCAAGGGATCAACACCAGCCACAAAAGCAAAGGCAACAGCTTCAGGAACTAGCGCTAACGCAACAGTTAAACCCGATAAGATTTCATCTTTGGCATTCTTCGTTCCACTTTTCAATAATTCAATCATAAATATGGCAAATAAAGGCGCAAAGATAGTATTTTCACTAAAACTAGAAATATTAAAAGTCTAAAGTCAAAAAGTAGAATGTTTGGTTTTTTTGCGAGTGTATTCATAAAAAAGGAGCAGGATTTCAATGGGTAGAAATCCTGCTCCTTTTTATACATTTATAAAAAATATGGAATTGACTAGTTATAATTTATGATCATTAAATAAAGGGGCATTCCAATAGTAATGTTTACCGGAAATGTTATGCCAAGAGCCATTGGTAAATAGAGTCCAGGGTTTGCTTTTGGTGCCGCTAGTTTCATAGCTGCTGGCACTGCTATGTATGATGCACTTGCCGCTAAAATTGCAAATAAAAACTGGTTTCCTGCATTGTCAGTTATAAATTGACTGCAGTACGCTACTACTATTCCGTTTATTAAAGGAATAATTACTGCAAATAATAGTGGTTGCCATCCATTTTCCATAAAAGATGCTAGTTTTCGACCACTAACAATTCCCATATCCAGCAGGAACACAGCTAAAAATCCTTTAAAAATATCGGTTGTGAATGGTTCAATTCCCTGAGCCTGTGAATCGTTGGCTAAAAACCCAACCACTAAACTTCCCATTATCAGCAAAACGCTTCCATTTGTAACCGCGTGCTTTAATACGCCACCAAACGAGGTAACTGTATCTTTATCTTTTTTCGAAAATATTTTAATTAACATGACGCCGATAATAATGGAAGGTGCTTCCATTAAAGCCATCACTGCAACCATGTGTCCATCAAATTGAATCTGTTGAACTTCCAAAAAGGAAACAGCTGTTACAAAAGTGACAGCACTCACTGACCCGTATGCTGCGGCAATTGCTCCAGCATTGGGGACACCTAACTTTTTCTTTAATAAAAAGAATGCATAAATAGGGATTGCCAGTGCTAAAAACACGCCAAATAAAAGAGACCATGCAATTTCAAGATCTAAATTACTGTGAGATAATTCTTGACCTCCTTTAAAACCAATGGAGAACAATAGATATAAAGAGATGAACTTCGAAGATGTTCCCGGAATTTCTAGGTCACTTTTAAGCCGAACAGCTAGTAAACCAAGAAAGAAAAAAAGAAGGGCAGGGTTGGTTAAATTATCAATTAATATTTGAATATCCATTGCTAATAACTATTTGCAGTATTTTTTTGATATTGAAATGTTTACTATCCTACAAGTGCAAGTTTTAATGTATCTTGCATCATAATGGATAGTTGATTTTTACTAGTTTTAGCTAGTAATGAATAGGCCTCACCTTTCTTTTGTTCCAGCTCAGTAATTTTTTTAGAAAAAGGACTTTTATCCATTTTGTGATTTTGCTCCCACGCTTTTAAAAATTGTAATTTTTGATAGTTAATACGATCATCAATTATTTTTGTAACAAATTCAGTCATTTCTGAAGTTGTGAAATTCGAATCATTCAATTCAACTGTTTTGGTACTTCCTTTTGTTTTCATAGTCTTAATTTTAATTCGTATTGCTATTTAATAGACTTCAATTCTTGTATTCTGATTAGTGCTATTGCGCAGATTATAACTGACCCAGGCAGTACTTCAGTGAAAAAAGGAAGCTGTTTTACATATACCGCTATAGTTAGAATAGCTACTATTCCAAAAAGTAAGTAGGCAAGAATAATTGAACGTCTGTTATTCGATTGGGAAACCACTTTTTCAAAATCCCCTTTGTACTTTAAAGTTTTCTTGTTATAATTGATCATGACTGATTTATTTGGTTGGCACAAATGTCTATGTTTAATTCTATATATTTTTATTTATATTTGTAATGAAAAACATAACTATTTTTTATGAATTACACCTTGCATCAGCTTAAGATTTTCCTTAAAGTTAGTGAATTAGAGAGTATTACTAAAGCTTCAGAAGAGTTGTTTTTGACTCAGCCAGCCGTTTCAATTCAGTTAAAAAAATTTCAAGATCAGTTTTCTGTGCCGCTCACAGAGGTGGTTGGGCGGAAACTATTTGTGACTGATTTTGGAAAAGAAATTGCTAAAGCAGCTGAAAACATCATTAATGAAGTAAATGCAATTACTTACAAAACAGCTATGTATCAGAATGATTTAGCAGGTAGACTGAAACTTTCAATTGTTTCCACTGGAAAATATGTTATGCCTTTCTTTTTAACAAAGTTTATGGCCACCCATCAGGCGGTTGATTTAGCTATGGATGTGACCAATAAATCATTGGTTGTAAAAAGTCTTGAAAAAAATGATGTCGATTTTTCACTTGTATCAGTGGTGCCTGATCAACTAAAAACGAATCAAATAGAACTGCTTCAAAACAAATTATTTTTGGTAGCCAGTCCTAAATTAAAAATTAAAAAAACAAATGTAAAGAAAAGTATTTTCGAAAAATATCCTCTTATCTATCGTGAAGAAGGCTCAGCAACTAGAAATCAAATGGAAAAATTTATCCAATCGCAAGGAATTATTTCTAAAAAGAAAATTGAATTAACGTCTAACGAAGCTGTAAAACAAGCTTTAATAGCTGGTTTGGGTTGCTCAATAATGCCGTTAATAGGAATTAGAAATGAAATAAAAACTGGTGAGTTAGAAATTATTCCAATGAAAGGTTTACCGCTAGTAACGCATTGGAATTTGATTTGGCTTAAGGCAAAAAAAATGTCTCCGGTAGCAAAAGCTTTCGCAAATCATATTTTAGAGGAGCGCACAAATATTGTGGAGGATGAATTTTCTTGGTTTGAAAACTACTAAAGTCTGCACAAGGCTTAATTTTACCTATATGATAAACATAAAACTTTTTTATTTTGCAGTAATCCTCTTATTTGCTGCTTTATCTTGTAAAAAGAAAGATGCAAATTCTGAACTTGAACCAGGGATCATAGAAAACCAAATTTTTAATAATACTGTTTTAATTGATGGCCATACTTATGATGGCACAGTCATCAGAAATTGCACCTTTGAAGACGTTGAAGGAGATGGTTTGCAAATTAGAGATGTTGTAGGATTATGCATTGAGAATTGCATTTTTAAAAATATTTCGGAGAACGCTATTCGATTTAGAAATAGTGGCAGTTCAGATGGCGTAAAAATTATTAAAAACGAAATATATAATATTAAGCAAAACGGTATACTTGCTCCAGAAAATCATATTAACACTGTTATCAAAGGCAATACTATTTACAATGTAGCCACTAGTAATACTTCTAGTCAGTTCGGTGCACCACACCATGGTATATATTTCCAAGGTATTAATGTGCTAATTACCGAAAATACTATTTACGACATTAATAACGACCAAGGCAATTGCGTGAGTATTAGAACAAGTGGAACAGTTTCTCGGAATCTATTGCACAATGCCACTGATCATGGCATCAGTTACTTTTCAGATCATCCTGCGAATGAAGGAGCCTTGTTAATAGAGAATAACATCATTTATGATAACGGAAAACGAGGCATTAATTTAGCAAGTGACGGTACGGTTGCCAATCATATAGGGAGTACTTTAATCCAATTCAATTCTATCTTGTCTAAAGATAAATCTCCAATTGGTTTAGGTGATGATCTGTCAGATGTTTTAGTAGATATTACAGGAAACATCTTAATTAGAACAGATGGCCTAACAAATTACATTTTCGGATCAATAGATTATTCGAATTCGTATAATTTAGAATCGGCAACTGATATTGGTTTTGTAAATTTTACTGGTCGTGATTTGCACATAAAATCAAGTTCTTCTGCAAACGGATTTGCACAGGGAGCTATAGAATTCCCGTCAGTTGATTTTGACAGCGATACAAGATTGAGTTCAGAGTTAGATGCCGGAGCTGATGAAATTGATTAAGGTGCTTGAAAATGGTCTGTCTAGCAGCACCACAAAAGAACGACAAATTTGGGCAATTAGTATCGTCGAAAACAACCACTCAGTCATGTTTATAACTAAACATTTCCTTAAGTCGGAAGATAAAATACTAAGTCGTTATTTGTGGCTACTAAGTGACATTGGAAAAATTGCGCCAATTAGGCTAAACAAAGTGTTAAGTCTATTGATGTCGTTTAAGGATTCTATTAAAATTAAGAACATAGAATCAACTTATGCCAACTATTGGTTGATAGCTGGAATACCAGAGCAAGACGAAGCAGAAGTCATTGACTTGCTTCTAAAATGGATTAATTCATCAACTATGAATGTTACAACAAAATCAAGAGCTATTTTGATACTAGATCGCATGATTACGAAATACCCAGACCTTAAAAATGAGTTTAAATTGAGTTTGCAATTACAACTAAACAAGTATAGTTCAAATTTTAGTGATAAAGTGTCGAAAAGGTTAGAGGCTTTGAAGGAATAGATTTTGCAAGCGATTCGGTTATTTTGTCTATTTCACTTATTTTTATCATTCATTTTAATTGTAAATTTAGTTTTCAATAATTTATGAAACCGATAATTGACCACATTCAAATAACAGTAAAAGACCTTGTAAAAGCGGAAGTTTTTTACGATCAATTAATGCCACTTTTAGGATTTGATCTATCAAAAAAATCAAAAGGTAGAGTAGAGGCTCATGAATTTGATGTGATAGAATATTCGCATCCTAACATCATTTTCGCCATCAATTCTCCGCGTTCGCAATTTAAAAATGATGAGGTTCACCGAAGAAAACCAGGTTCCATTCATCACCTTGCCTTTAAAGCTGAGTCGGAAGAAGAGGTTGATCATTTTTACAAACAACTATTATTAATTAATGTAAATATTGTTTCCTCACCTCAGTTATTTCCCCAGCATGGTGATCATTATTATGCAATTTTTTTCAAAGATTTAGATGGTATTAAATATGAACTTGTTTTTGAAAAGAGGTAGAGAATAATTTATTTATATGATAAACAGTATTTTAAGTTTAAATACATAAGTTTCTTAGGTAAATATTTGTTATACATAAAAGTCTTATGTATATTTGTCCTATGTATTCATCAGAACTAATAAAAGGAACATTAAAAACCATCATTTTAAATTTACTAAAGGATGGGAAAAAAATGTATGGTTACGAAATCACTCAACAAGTGAAAGACATGACAGCTGGTAAAATTCAAATTACTGAAGGCGCACTTTATCCCACTCTTCACGCACTCGAGAAGCAAGGAGATTTGATTACAGAAAAGGTATATATTGGGAAACGCGTTCGCAAGTATTATATCTTAACAGATCAAGGGAAAAAGACCGTGGCTGAGCGTGTTAATGAATTGGCTGACTTTATGAAAACCATGCGCTTTTTGTTGGACTTAGATTCATCTGTCCGGCATGTATAATGTAACAGACAAACAAGTTGATTACATTTTAAGTGATATAGAGAAAAAAGGCATTATAACTGAAGACGTCAGGTATAATATTTTGGATCACGTCTGCTGTATCATTGAAAATGAATTGACGGAAGAAGAGAACTTTGAAAAGTTTTATGAAAATGCAATTGCCCAATTTTACCATAAAGAATTGCATGAAATTGAGGAAGAAACACAAAAATTATTAATCTTTAAACATTATTACGCTATGAAACGTACATTAAAAATATCAGCAGTAACTTCAATTATACTCATTATTTTGGGTATCATTTTTAAATCTATGCATTGGCCAGGGGCTGGCGTCCTAATTGTACTCGGAGTTGCCTTTTTCAGTTTAATATTTATACCCCTTAATATTGTCTTTAAATTTCAAGAGGACAAGCAGGGTAGTAATAGAGTCATTACAACTATTGGTTTACTCGCAGTTTCGGCAGCTATGCTTGGCACTTTATTTAAGCTAATGCATTGGCCAGGGGCTAACATCCTCATGTTTTCAAGTTTACTTGTATTTACTTTAGTATTTATTCCTATGTATTTTATTGTTAAGTATAAGGATCCTGAAACTAAATTTACGGCTATTATCAATACTGCATATATGATTGGTGCTGCAGGAATGGTTTTTGCCTTAATCAATTTTGGGAATTCTGAAAAGAACTTAGAAAAAGAGAATATTGAAAATCATCAATCTATAAACACCGAAGAGTAGAAATCTCTAAATTATCTTGCAGAAATTGAGAGGTGCGGTTATTTGTTTTCGCACCTTTTTTTGATTTATGTCTAAATAAAACGCTATTATCATGATAGTTAGAATGTTTTTTTGTATGTTTGGATAGTTTGTACACAATTAAACAAAGTTCTACTATGAAAAAGTATTTCTCTCTCATAGCCCTATTAGTGCTCAGTCAAATCTCGATTGCCCAAGTAACTGCAGTTTTACAGCCTAATGCAGCAGATGGAAAAGATGCTTTACTTGCAAATTGTATACCATGTGGATATTTAAATACCAATTATGGAACAGGTGCTGACTTTGCTACTGCTGGATGGACAAATTCAGGAGCTGAATCTGATTTAAGAAGTATAATAGAATTTGATTTTACATCAATACCAGCACAGTCAACTGTTGTGTCAGCGACATTATCATTTTATCATAATCCTAATAGTCAAAATGGAACACATTCAAGTTTAACTGGTTCAAATGAAGCTACTTTAAAAAGAGTACTTAGCGCATGGGATGAAAATACTGTAACATGGGCCAATCAGCCGAGCACAACTAGCGTAAATGAAGTTTATATTCCTCAAAGTACTTCGAGCAGCCAAAATTACACATCAATTGACGTCACTATATTAGTGCAAGACATGATTAATAATCCAACAAGTAATTTTGGTTTTTTATTGCAATCAATAAGCGAAGATCCTTATAAGCGATTAATTTTCGCATCAAGTGATCACCCCAATTCAGAATTGCATCCCAAAATTAATATCGTTTATCGGGAAGCTTCTCCTTCAATTGATACTTGCTTAGTTTTTCAACCTTCTTCTGAAATAGGTAAAGATGCAATCATAGAGAGTAGGTTGCAGAATAATAATTTTGGTAATCATTCTGACTTGTATTCAATTTCATGGACAAATGGAGGCGTTCCTGTTGACGGAAGAAGCTTGATAGAGTTTGATTTGTCAGCTATTCCTCTAAATGTTAATCTCCTAAGCGCTGAGTTGTCTTTGTACGGTCAAAATTCTCCTGCCAACGGATCTCATTCTAATTTATCAGGTCCAAATGAATCGGTTATACAAAGAGTAACTCAAGCATGGGATGAAAATACAGTTGCTTGGAACAGTCAACCTAGCTCAACAAGTGTCAATCAAGTTAATTTACCTGCAACTACTTCTGCGGTTCAAAACTTTATTGACATTGATGTACTGCCATTAACTCAAGATATGGTTGGAGGATCAAACAATAATTATGGATTCTTAATTAAATTGGTTACTGAGTCTTACTACAGAAGAATGGTATTTGCTTCGAGTGATCATCCAAACGCCTCTAAACATCCAAAATTAAAAATTTGCTATTCTGTAGGTCCAGCTTTAATTTCAGAAAATCAAGAGTTAGAATTTAGTATATTTCCCAACCCATCTTCAAATTCAATTCAAATTAAAACGAATGGCAGTTTGGATTATAAGCTACAGATTTATGACTCTAGAGGACGGTTAATCTTGAATTCAGATTTTAATGAATCAGAAATAGTGGATGTATCGCAATTTTCAACTGGCGTCTATATGGTAAATCTGTCTAGCTCTGGTCAATCTAAAACAAAAAAATTAGTTATTGAATAATAGCTAGAAATAGCTAAAAAAAAGACTAGGGACGATTGCGAATTCCAAACTGAAACGAGTTTCTACCGTTTTGTTTACTTTGAATTAAAGGTGGGATTATTTGTCTTCAATAGCCTCTAAAATCAATCCTGACCCAGGTGTATTATAGCGCATAGGATCATTATCTTTTGGATTCAGAGATGCTTCAATATCTTCAATATTTAAGTCGCCTCTACCTAGTGCCAATAGTTGCCCCATAATTAACCTAATTTGGTAGCGCATAAAACCGGCAGATTTGATATGCAACGCATGTAAATTATCAGGAAAAAAACTGGCTTGGTAAGGTATGTCTTTGTTGATTTCACAAAGTGAAATGGTTCTAATGAATTCAGTGTTTTCACTTGGTCTGGTGCAATATTTCCTGAAATCATGTTCACCCTCGAATAATCGCGCACCTACTTGCATTAATTCAATATTTAAATGACCCAATTGGTTGTGCACCATATTAGCCGAAAAAGGATGCGCCTTTTCACCGTATGAGAACAAATAGATATAGTATTTTAAACCATGCTGACCTAAAGGATTAAAATCTGCAGCAACTGCTTTGTAGGATAATGCGCGAATGTCGCTTGGCAAATTAATATTAAATTGATCAATAAAATCAGCAGGTAGTTCTGTATCGATTTGCAATTGAAAACCAAACTTATTGGCCGACACCCTGGCATCTGTTCTTCCTGTTCCAAAAGTTTTAAAGGCGGTTTTAGGAAACATAAACTCAAAAGTCTTGTCAACCATGCCTTGCACTGTTTTTACTTTGGGTTGATACATCCAACCAGAATACCTAAATCCTAAAAACTGAATGTAAATAAGGTATTGATAATTCAGTTTTTCCATAAATAATTACTTCTAGAATTTAGAAGCATTTGTAAAGTAAGGTTATGCTCTTTCTTCCCAAATAGAAATAATTTCCACCATGGTTTTAACAGCCTTCTCCATGTCTTGTACTGACACGTATTCGTGCTTTGAATGAATCGCCATTTCTCCAGTAAACAAGTTCGGACAAGGAAGTCCCATAAATGAGAGTCTTGAACCATCTGTACCACCTCTTATAATTACTGGTTTTGGCGTAATACCAACACGTTCCATAGCTTCAATGGCGTAATCAGTTACAAACGGAACGGTTTGTATCACTTCTTTCATATTTCTATACTGCTCCACAACAGTAAATGAAGCAGTCACTCCATTGTATTTAGCAACAATATTGTTTAGTAGGGTCTCTAATCTATTTTCATACTCAGCTAATTTGCTAGTGATATGGTCGCGGATGATGAATTTTAAAGTGGCTTTCTCCATAATTCCATTAATTGAAACTGGATGTACAAATCCTTCTCTTTTTTCAGTCGTTTCGGGACTCCAACTATCTTTTGGTAACTGATCAATAAAATCACTCGCTACTTTTAAAGCATTCACCAGTTTTCCTTTTGCATAGCCAGGGTGTGCACTTACACCATGTATTTCAATGGTTACGGCATCTGCACTAAAACTCTCGTCCTCAATAGAACCTAATGTTCCGCCATCTAATGTATAGCCATAATCAGCATCCAACCGGTCCATGTCAACATGGTCAACACCTCTACCAACTTCTTCGTCAGGTGTAAATAATATTTTAATATCACCGTGTTTATAGTCAGGATTGGTCATCACAAAATGGGCATAATCCATAATGCAAGCCACGCCCGCTTTGTCGTCAGCACCAAGTAAAGTTAAACCACTTGCTGTTATAATATCATCTCCAATTTTTTCGTTCAAATAAACATGCTTGTTTTTAGAAACGACCTGACTTGTATCGTCTGGTAGTGTAATGTCTGATCCATCCCATTTTTCGTGCAGGATTGGTTTAACGTTTGTTCCACTGCAATCTGGCGCGGTATCCATGTGCGAGCAAAAACAAATTTTCGGAATGTCTTTTTTATCTGAATTACTAGCAATCGTTGCATAAACATAACCCCATTCATCCATTTCAGCATTTTTAATGCCCATTTCATGCAATTCCGCCACTAGCACTTTGGCCAAATCTTTTTGCTTCATAGTACTCGGAAAAGTACTTGAATTAGGGTCGGCAGTCGTATCTATGGTGACGTACTTTAAAAATCTGTTTTTTACGGTATGTTGGTACATTTTTTTTCTATTTGATTCTCTTACAAAGTTATCATTAATCTCATAAAATAATGATATTTTTATACCTTTGTTAGCATTAAAATCACAACTGAAATGACACAGTATTTACTGAAAAATGCCACCTTAATCAATGAAGGCCAAATTATAGAAACGGATGTTTTAATTAAGGGTGAACGGATTGAAAAAATCGCCAAAAATATTACTGATCCCAATGCCGAAGTAATCGATCTTGCAGGAAAATGGTTGATGCCCGGTATGATTGATGACCAAGTGCATTTCAGAGAGCCTGGCTTAACACACAAGGGCGAAATCTATACAGAATCAAGAGCTGCAGTAGCTGGCGGAATCACGAGCTTTATGGAAATGCCCAATACAGTACCAAACGCTTTAACGCAAGAATTATTGGCAGATAAATATGAAATTGGCGCAAAACAATCAATTGCCAACTATTCATTTTTTATGGGTGCTTCAAACGATAATATTGAGGAGGTTTTAAAGACAGATCCTAAAAATGTATGTGGCGTAAAAGTATTTATGGGATCCTCTACGGGAAATATGCTAGTAGATAATGAAGATACGCTGACCGGTATTTTTTCGAAATGTGACATGTTAATTGCAACGCATTGTGAGGATGAAGCAACAGTAAGAAAAAATTTGACAGATTATGAGGCTAAATATGGCGAAAATATGCCCATCAAGTATCACCCTGAAATCAGAAGTGAAGAAGCTTGTTATTTATCGTCGAGTCTAGCAGCCCGGTTGGCTAAAAAATACGATACCCGTTTGCATATTTTACATTTGTCAACAGCAAAGGAATTGGACTTGTTTGACAATAGCATCCCGTTAAAAGATAAAAGATTAACCGCCGAAGCTTGTTTGCACCATTTGTGGTTTACTGATCAGGATTATGATGAGAAAGGGACTTATATAAAATGGAATCCTGCGGTAAAGTCTGCTGCCGACAGAGAGGCAATTTGGGAAGCAGTGAACGACGATAGAATTGATATTTTTGCAACTGATCATGCGCCACATACAATAGCCGAAAAAGAGCAGAACTATTTTAAGGCTCCTTCTGGAGGACCTTTAGTTCAGCACGCCGTTTTAGCCATTCTTGAAAAAGTGAAAGAAGGTAAAATTTCTTTAGAGAGGGCCGTTGAAAAAATGAGCCATTCACCAGCCATTTGTTTTCAAATTAGTGAAAGAGGTTTTGTGCGTGAGGGATACTTCGCAGATTTGGTTGTAGTCAATCCAAAAGCATCATTAACTGTTGAAAAGTCCAACTTATTATATAAATGCGGATGGTCACCTTTTGAAGGTACTACGTTTACACATGCCATAGATACCACTTTTGTTAATGGTTCAATTGTATATGAAAATGGAAAAGTGATTGAACAGCGTGCAGCCAAACGAATGACATTTGATAGATGAAGTATTTTTTAGGCATTGTAATTGCATTGTTGTCTTTGTCTTGCGGAGGAGAAGACATTGAATCTGTTCCCAACGACTTAATACCTAAGCAAGATTTAACTGCTTTGTTAATAGATTTAGAAATTATGGAGGCCTATTACGAACAAGTCCACAAAAGACCAAATTTGTATAAAAAAACTTTAGACAGTGCGAGTAGAAGAATAATGGCTGACCATGGAATTTTAGAAACGCAACTCAAATCTACATTAAACTATTATTCGTTAAAACCAGATAGCTTATTTTTACTGCTTGAATCCGCCTTAGATTCTCTAAATTCAAAGGTCATTAAAAATAAAAAAACAGTTACAGAATAATCGAATCATTTAATTTACTATTTTTAATAAAAACAGACTATGAAAACTCTAATTACACTATTTGCAATAATTTTTGGATTAAGCTTGTCAGCACAAATAACAGTTTCGGAAGAAAGTGTAAAGGTTGTACAAACAGAAAACGGTATTTATCTGACGATACCTTATGGAGATAAAAAAGTTTTTGACAAGTCTTTTAAAGATGAATTGAAAAGCTGGAAGGGGAAGGTGTCTTCAAAAGATCATTTTTTTGCTGATGACTGCAAATTAAAATCAATTGGCGACAATACCTTTGACGTATATGCAGTTGTTGCAGATGTTACAAAAGGTGGAGTAACAATGTCCATTCAAATTGACTTAGGTGGTGCTTATTTGAGTTCTAAAGTTCACCCAGCGGAGTATAAAATATTTGAAAAAAAATTGTACGATTTTGCAGTTGAAACTTCGAAAGAAATTATTGAAGAGGAAGCAAAAGAACAAGAGAAAGTTTTAGACGATCAGGCAGATGAGTTGGAGGACATTAAAAATGAAATTGAAAAGCAAAAAGATGCGATTATTGCAGCTAAAAAAGCCATTGAAGAAGCAGAAGAAGCTATAAAAACTGGGAAAGAATCTAAGTTGAAAAAAGAAAATGAAATCAAAACAATTGCCGCAAAAGTTGAAGCTATTAGAGTGAAAAAGGCGGCAGTAAAATAGATTTAGGAAGACAAGATTAAAATACATTAAATGCCTGCAACTTAATTTGCAGGCATTTTTAATTAATTGCAAATAGTTGAAAAACAACTTAAAATACCAACTCATTCTCCACTTTATAGTTCTTGTATGGGGGCTTACTGGTATATTGGGTGATTTCATCAAGCTGCCTACTTTTTCAGACTTAGGGTTTGAATTAAATCAAGCAACAGTTTCATTTAAAATAGTTTTTTTTAGAACTTTAATAGCCGCATGTTCATTATTTATTATTGGGCTATTCATAAAGCAGCAGTCAAAACTTAATTTTAAGCAAATGCTAATGCTAATGGGAGTAGGATGTGTCATTGGCTTGCATTGGTTTTCATTTTTTTATGCCATCAAAGTCAGCACGGTCTCAATAGGAGTTGTTTGCATGACACTATCAACTCTGTTTACTTCTTTTTTAGAGCCGTTAATATTTGGACGCGGGATCCGATTTTCAGAAATTATTATCAGTATTGTCATTATTATTGGAATTACAATCATATTTGGGTTTGAATTTGAATATGCTGTTGGCATCACTTTTGGCATAATTTCAGCCTTTTTTGCTTCTTTATTTACAGTTTTAAATGGGCGTTTTATTAAATCAATTCCATCTTTTAAAATTACAAAATTTGAAATGCTGGGAGCTGCTATTTTTACTGGTTTTTGTCTTTACTTTTTTAATGAATGGCAATGGACTCTATTTGATGTTTCAAAAACAAATACTTTTTATTTGGTTATTCTTGCGCTTGTTTGCACAACATTTGCTTTTATGGTTAGCGTTTGGGTGATGAAGCATGTGACACCGTTTACAGTAAGTGTGAGTATAAATATGGAACCCATTTACACAATCCTTGTCGCCTTGGCAATCAGTCCAATGAAAGAGAAAATGAGCGCAGGTTTCTACATTGGTGGAAGCTTAATCCTTTTGGCCATTTTTGTCAATGCATATTTAAAGAAAATTGCACGAAAAAATGGGAGTGTAGTTTAATAAGTCGCGAGATATGGTATTATAAATTTATTATTTTTTAAATTTGTAAGGAAACTAAAACCAACAAAGAATACGATATGAACAAAAAGTCAGTAATTGTACCACATGATTTTACAGAAGTGGCTGACGCCGCTCTTAAGCATGCCATTATCACTGCAGCAGCAATTGATGCTGAAGTACATGTTTTACATGTTGTTGAAAAACGATCTGAAATTTCGAAAGCAGAAAAAAAGCTTCAAGAATTAATAGAAAAAACTGAAAATAAAAATAATGTTGAAATTGTTCAACATACCAGAATCGGAAATATATTTGATGATATCGGAGATTTTGCTTCTGAAACTGGAGCTGAATTAATTATTATGGGTACGCATGGTGCGCATGGTTGGCAGCACATTACAGGGTCGCATGCATTGAAAGTAGTCACGTCATCTGAGGTTCCTTTTATCATTGTTCAAAATGGTGATATTTCTGATAATGGCTACGACGACATTGTCGTACCTTTAGATTTACACAAGGAAACTAAGCAAAAACTGACTATTGTTGCGAATATGGCCAAGTACTTTAAGTCAAGAGTTCATGTGATTATTCCTGATGAAACAGATGAGTTTTTATTGACAACAGTAAAAGCAAACATCATTTTTGCAAATAAGTTTTTTGCAGAAAGAGGTATTGAAGTTACAACTCAAATTGCGGATTCAAAAGATTTTGACTCAGAAGTGATTAGGCTGGCTGATAAAGCCAATGCTGATCTTATAGCTATTATGAATTTACAGAAAAACCAAATGTTTGGGTCTATTACAGGTAAGCATGAGCAAGTAATGATTACAAATTCTGCTAAGGTGCCTGTTTTAATCGTTAATCCGGTCACAAAATCAAATTCTGTTCAGTTCTACTTTGCAGGATAAGACATAGTTTAAAACAAATAAAAAAGTATCCTGAGTTATTAGGGTACTTTTTTTAATCCTAAAAACTAATAGTTATGAAAATACTAGTGACTTTATTTTTATTCGTGAGTTCCTTTTGTATTGGGCAAGATAGTTCTTCGACAAAGTCATCAATCAAAGATTTTGAAGAACTGATTACTGAAAGTTTTGAAAAGAAAATAAATAAGAGAATCAATAGAAGATTGAATGGAACGGAATACCGCTTGTTAGTCATAACCTCAGGTAGTTTAAATCAAAGAATAACAATTCCTAGATATTTACAACAAGTATTTATTAGTTGGGGAATTAATAAGAGTCAATTATCTAAGTCAGTTGTGCTATTCATCAGCAAGTCTAAATCAAAACTTAAATTATATATTGGAAATGAGGTAACTAAAATTATTTCAAAAGATGATAAAAAAAAGATTCTTGAAGAAGAAATAGAACCAAAAATTGAAAAGTCAGATTTTAAAGGAGCGATAGCAAACGGCGTCAAAGCAATTCTTAACTTCTTTAAATAATGGAAACGTTTTTTTATACAGCCTGTGCATCACTGGCTATAGCATTGTTTAGCGGATTTTATGGTCAAAAAAATGGATACTCATTTTGGCGTCAATTCATTACAGGGTTTATTGCTTCTCTCGGAATTTTATCACTTTGCGTAAAGCTTATAAAAGATTATTTATAATTTAGTGTAAAATTATAAAAATGGGTTCCAAAACCTCCAATTTATTCGCCGAATTCAAACCTGTATCTCTTTCTGAGTGGGAAGAGAAGATGATAAAAGACTTAAAAGGAAAATCAATTGAATCCTTGAACTTTAAGCCGGAGTTTGATCTATCAGACAAAGCCTATTATCATCCATCAGAATTTTCCAATCATGCTTCTTCTGTAGGCAGTGATTTAAATGCCGATAATAATGATTGGTCAATTTCTCAAACTTTTGTGGATACCAATTCAAAAAAAACCAATTTTGAAATACTGAAAGTTTTAAATGAAGGCGTTAGTGGTTTGAAAATAACTATAACTGAGGATTCTAATTTTCAACTATTATTTAATGAGGTTTTGATTGAACATATCTTTACACATATTATTTGTTTGTCCACAAATGATTACAAAAGATTTGTTCAATATTTAGCTGATACAAATACAAAGGTTTCAATGATAGAAATGCCTTTTCTAACCAAAGGCTTAGATAAGGGAACATTAACATTAAATCAGTTAGATATTGATAATTTCGTGTCAGATAGTGCCATGTATTGCACCAAAAATTTAGTGATAGATGGATATTGTTTTTGCCAATTTGGAGCATCTACTGCGCAAGAGCTGGCAATTGCATTAAGTCAGTTAAATGAATATTTTCAGCGATTAAGTAATCAGAAAATTCACGTGGAAAGATTACATGAAAAAATAGCACTGCATTTAGGGATTACTGATAATTACTTCGTTAATATTTCAAAGTTTAGAGCGGTTAAAGAACTAGTTCTGCAACTGCAAGAACAATGGAGTATGGTTACTGATACTATGCCATGGACATCAGGGGAGACCGTTTTAAGACATATGGCAGTGAATGACAGACATAATAATGTCTTGCGCCAAACAACTTCAGCCATGGCGGCAGTAATAGGTGGTGTAGACCAATTGGTCATTAGACCTTATTCTGAACTAACAGAGAACGACAAGGACTTGTCAAACCGATTATCAAAAAATATTCAGTTAATATTGAAAGAAGAAGCCTTTTTAAATCAGGTAATTGATCCTGGTGCAGGATCGTATGCAATAGAATCACTAACAAATCAATTAATAGAAAAAGCTTGGGATTATTTCTTACAAATAGAAAATGAAGGAGGGTATTATGACGCCATTGACAATGGTTTTATTCATTCCTTAATTGAAAAGTCGAAAAAAGAAATGATCAATGACTTATCAAATGGAGCAAAAACACTTTTGGGAGTAAATAAATTTCAAAATTCAGCTGAAAATTGGAGAGAGCCTGCTGATGTTGCTATGGGTCCGAATACAGACTTTAAAAGTTTTTCCGCATTTAATTTGGAGTCTCATTTTGAAAATCCTGAAGTATGAGTAGAAGAATAATCAAACCACTAAATAAAAAACGTCTGTCTAATGCCAAGCTAATTGCAGCAAATTCAATTTTTGAAACTGCTGAAAGCATTAACTTAAAGCGGTATTATAGTCAAGATGATATTGCTGAAACTGATCATCTTAATTTTGTATCTGGGATAGCGCCAAACACCCGTGGGCCTTATTCAACAATGTATACAATCCGTCCATGGACCATTCGCCAATATGCAGGGTTTTCGACTGCTGAAAAGTCGAATGAATTTTACAGAAAAAATTTAGCGGCAGGCCAAAAAGGACTGTCAGTTGCTTTTGATTTAGCAACGCACAGGGGATACGATTCTGACCACCCAAGAGTAGAGGGAGATGTAGGTAAGGCGGGTGTTGCAATTGATTCTGTTGAGGATATGAAGATTTTATTCGATCAAATTCCTCTAGATAAAATGTCGGTATCAATGACCATGAATGGGGCGGTGGTTCCAATTTTGGCTTTTTATATTGTTGCTGCTGAAGAGCAAGGCGTGTTACCTGAATTATTGGCAGGAACCATTCAAAATGATATTTTGAAGGAGTTTATGGTTCGAAATACTTATATCTACCCTCCAAAGCAGTCCATGCGTATTATTTCAGATATTTTTGAGTTTACTGCTAAAAAAATGCCAAAATTTAATTCGATTTCCATATCTGGTTATCATATGCAAGAGGCAGGGGCTACTGCCGATTTGGAATTGGCGTATACGTTAGCGGATGGTTTGGAATACATACGGGCAGGAATTAAAGCAGGAATGAAGGTAGATGATTTTGCTCCACGATTGTCTTTCTTTTGGGCAATAGGCATGAATCATTTTATGGAAATCGCAAAAATGAGAGCTGCTAGAATGCTGTGGGCAAAATTGGTTAATCAATTTAAACCTGAAAATCCTAAATCTTTAATTTTGCGAACGCATTGCCAGACTTCAGGATGGAGCTTAACTGAGCAAGATCCTTACAATAATATTGCTAGAACATGTGTTGAAGCATTAGCGGCAGTGCTGGGAGGTACACAAAGTTTGCATACAAACGCGCTTGATGAGGCCATTGCTTTACCTACAGATTTTTCTGCCAGAATAGCTAGAAACACACAAATATATATACAGGAAGAAACAGGAGTCACTAATCATATTGACCCTTGGGCTGGCTCTTTTTATATTGAAAAATTAACGGAAGAAATTGCAGAAAAGGCTTGGGAGCGAATTCAAGAAGTAGAGGAATTAGGAGGAATGGCAAAAGCCATTGAATCTGGCGTGCCCAAAATGAGGATTGAAGAAGCCGCAGCCAGAAAGCAAGCCAGAATAGATGCCGAAAAAGATATAATTGTTGGTGTAAATCGATACCAACTTGAAAAAGAAGCGCCACTAGAAATTCGCGAAATTGACAATTCTAAAGTGCGATTAGGGCAAATAGAGCGATTAAAGGAAATGAGAGCGAATAGGAATGAAAAAGCTGTTCAGTTGGCACTTTCAGCTCTATCCAAAGGTGCCCGCGAAGAAGGTAATTTGTTAGAATTGGCAATAGATTGTGCGCGTGAACGGGCATCATTAGGTGAAATCTCTGATGCCATGGAAAAACATTTTGGTCGCTACCAAGCTACCATACGATCTATTTCAGGTGTATATTCAGCAGAAGCTATGACAGATAAAGATTTTACGTTTGCGAAAGAATTAGCAGATAAATTTGCAGCTTATGATGGTCGTCGACCAAGAATTATGGTTGCAAAAATGGGACAAGATGGCCACGACCGTGGTGCCAAGGTCATTGCCACGTCATTTGCTGATATTGGATTTGATGTTGATATTGGACCCTTATTCCAAACGCCTGCCGAAGCAGCAAAACAAGCTGTTGAAAATGATGTTCATATATTGGGCGTGTCATCTTTAGCTGCTGGACATAAAACACTAGTCCCTCAAGTGATGGAGGAGTTAAAGGCGCTGGGAAGAGATGATATTATGGTAATTGCTGGTGGCGTTATTCCTGTGCAAGATTATGATTATTTGTACAGTAGAGGAGTGATGGGCGTGTTTGGTCCTGGTACAAAAATATCGAAAGCCGCCATTGAAATACTAAATATTCTACTAAAAGTTTATGAATAGTTTATGAATAGTACTTGTTAAAAATTAGTTAAGAAAAGCCTTTTTTAACTTTAAGGCATTATATTTGGATTAGTCAAGGCAAATGGAAATTATGAAAAAGATAGCAATTATATTATTTTTAGCAGTCACAGCATATAGTGCTTCTGCGCAACGTCCCGATTACGAGGACTTGAATATCTATTATGCAGATGGAGATTACGAAAAATTAATTTCCAAAGCAATGAAGTATACCCAAGGAGATGATAGCCGTAAGGATGCTTTGCCATATTTATACTTGTCAAAAGCAAATTACGAAATTTCAAAGGGTGATGATCAAGAATTGTCTGAAGAGTTTCCTAGAGCATATAAAGATGCTGTGAAATATGCAAGTAAAGCCATTCAGAAAGATGATGACGCAAAAACTGTGTACAAAAACAATTTAGATCATTTTACAAACTTAAAGAAAGCAGTGTTTGAAGACATCAATAATTTGGTGGCAGCTGATGATTTTGGTCGACTATTGGGTTCTATTCCCCTAATGGACAAATTAGAAAAAGGAGAAGTTGGGTGCGCATTTTTAAAAGCAGTTGCCAAATATCACAGAGGTGATAAGAGTGGGTTTAAAATTGAACAGAAGAGTGCATTAGCATTATTTGAATCAATGGATAAAGGGTCCTTAGTTTTAAGTGATGACGATACAGTTGAACAAGCTGATAAAAAAGCTATTGATAGAAAAGTATTTCAGTTTGGTGTTGTTCAATATGCAAAACTCTTGGTGCAAATGGATGAGGTTTCAGCCGCACGCTCCATTCTAGGAGAGATTAAGCATTTGTATGAAAAAGACAAGCAGTTTATGGCTGAGTACAATAAAATTGTAAATTAAACTCCTTAAAGAAAAGCTTTCCAAGCCCATCTGTTTAAAACGGATGGGCTTTTTTAATACACTGTAACTGTCCAAGCAAAATCTTTATCTTAGAAGAATTTGTGGACTTTAATGAAGCTTAATCACTGATTTATATTGTCTTGTATGACATTAATGAAGAAAGCTTCCTGAAGTGTAAACATTAATTGTAATTCACGGATGGGAGAGAGGGAACCATTTCGAAAATGGATGTATCAGTTAACAATCCAATTCCAGAATTGTTAGTTGACGATTTAGAATGGCCGCTTGGCTTGTCCTTTGCAAACGCAACCGATCTGTATTTTGCGCAATATGATGTCAATAGAATTTCTAAAGTATCTTTTAGAACGTTAACAACCACTGAAATTGATTCAAAACCAAAATTGAGTGTATTCCCTAATCCTTCCTTTAACTTTATTCAAATATCAGGACCATAGCAACAGGAAAAATATTCTATTTATGATATTTCTGGAAAATTACTGATTGAAGGGCAAGTTTCAAAAAATGATAAAATTGACGTTTCGAATTTGACTTCTGGTGTTTATTTTATAAATATAGCCAATGGTAATGTTGCCAAATTTATAAAAAGTTAAAGCAAATTTTAAATGATTTGAAGCGGGGTATGTAAGTTAAATTCATTAAAAAAGTGGTAGAAGTACAACCGTTTTTATCGAAACAAATTCCAATTAATTTATTTACAATCAGTTTTTTTATGTCTCGTGTTAGCTACTCAATATTCACTGCTCGCTACTAATTGCCACTAATCTTATGCACATCATTATGATCTGTTTCTATTTGATCTTTAATGTGTTCAATTTTCTTTGACATCAAAGCAAAATCTTTTTGTCCATTAGCAACTAACCATTCAAAGGATTCTTGTTCTCCATCTGCTGAAAGCGCCATGTGCATTAATACATTAAAATTGTTTTTCGCTAACCAATGAATGGCGTCTTTGTTTCCTTCAACGCCGTTAATCATGGCCATTAAATGCGCATACCCATTATGCAAAAGCCATTGTCTCGCATCATCCTTTAAATGCAAGGCATAAACAAATAGCCCAAGAGGTTTGTATTCACTTCGCAAAAGAATATCTAGACATTTCTTATCCCCTTCAATCGCTTGTGACCAAACATGAATAACTTTCGACGGAAAATCTAAAGGCTGTAATTTTACAATGCCTTCAATATTTTTTTGTTTATTCTTATTCCCAAACATTTTAAAAATTTCCTAAGTATTTAATAGATTGAATTTTTTGCTTAGCTATTTCCAATTGATAGCTTTTTTTAACACCAGCCGCAGTTTCACCTTTAATATAAGTGATTGTTTTACCATCTTCTTTTATATTGTTTTGAAGTGAAATGGTTACAGGATCATTTTTAAAGAAATTCAACATAGCACTTGATGAGTCTGTAGCAATGGTATCTAATGCTTGATCGTAAATAATCACTTCTTTGTCAATAATTCTACCAATGGTACTATAATCCTTATTATTAACTGCTGAGGAATATTGTTTACTAATTTCAGCTTGGCTATAATTTGTGACGTTTATGGAGTCTCCAAAAAACATATAAGCAATAATAATAGCTGCTATAATACCAGCAAAGTCAGCTATTAAGCCAGCTGTAATAGCGTAACGTGTTTTTTTAATACCTACCGATCCAAAATATAGTGCAATTATATAAAAAGTAGTGTCAGTGGCGCCCTGAAGTGTAGCGCTCAGTTTTCCAACAAAACTATCCACACCATACGTCTCAAATGAATCTATCATCATTCCTCTGGCACCTGAACCACTTAAAGGTTTCATTAATGCAGTTGGCAAAGCATCAACAAATTCAGTTTTGTCGGTAAATAAGCTTACTATAAACCTCAATCCATCAATCACATAATCAAAGGCTCCAGAGGCTCTAAAAACAGCAATTGATACTAAAATGGCAACCAAATAGGGTATGATTTTAATGGCAATCCCAAATCCATCTTTGGCACCTTCAATAAAAGATTCGTAAACGTTTACCTTTTTAACTAGGGCCATTATAATAAAAGTGCAAATTAGCCCGTAAAGTATTATACTACTAAATAACTTGCTCTGCACAGCAAGAACCTCAGGTTCTAAGTTATTAAAATACCAAATCATCCCTGCTATTAAGGCGGTAAGGCCTCCTAAATAGGCAATAATAACTTTGTCAAATAGATTTATTTTCTGGTAAATGGCTACGGTTATTAATCCAACAAGTGAGGCAAAAAATGTAGCTATCATGATTGGAAGAAAAATGTCCGCAGGGTTTTCGGCGCCATAAATATTCCTGTAATTCATTACCACAACAGGTATTAGTGTTAAGCCAGAAGTATTAAGAACTAAAAACATGATTTGTGCATTGCTAGCTCTGTCTTTGATTGGATTTGCCTCTTGCATTTCGTTCATTGCTTTTAAACCCATTGGTGTAGCAGCATTGTCGAGCCCTAACATATTAGCCGAAAAATTCATTAGCATTGAACCTCGTGCAGGGTGGTCGGCTGATAAATCTGGAAAAAGTTTGTTGAAAAAGGGGCCTACTAATTTGGCTAGGACTTTAATGGCTCCTCCATTTTCTCCAATCTTCATAATACCAAGCCAAAGACATAAAACACCCGTTAGGCCAATGGCAATTGTAAATGAAGCGGAAGCCATGTCAAATGTTGCACTAACAATGGCTGAAAACACCTCCATGTCGCCATTAAAAGTTTTAAGGATAGCAACAATTAGTGCGACAAGAAAAAATGTAATCCAAATGTAATTTAGTACCACTAGTCTGTTTTATAGCGAATATAGAAATAATGCAAATAAGAGGTTTGAATCGGAAACTATTATATTAAAAATAAATTGTGGATTTGAGCCACATAATTGGTTGAAGTAAAATAAGAATATATTCTACTAATTATGAAGATGGAATATTTTTTTGGTTAAATTAGAGCTCAGCAAATATTTTTTAACCACCAATGTATACCTTTAGACGCTTTACAAAGAAACAAATTTTATTTTGGACAATTAAGGACTTAGTTTATTTTACAATTGTGTCAACTATTCCGGTTTTGGTTTACTTTTTTTGGGGTTTTAATTGGATGGTAATTCCAACCTTACCTCTTGTTTTATTAGGAACTGCCGTCGCTTTTAATATTGGATTTAAAAATAATAATGCTTACGATAGGAACTGGGAGGCCAGAAAAATTTGGGGAGGAATCGTTAATTCAAGTCGCACATTTACTATAATGACAAACGACTTTGTTGGTAGCTTCTTTGCATCTGTACCGATTTCAGAAACTGATTTAAAAGCGATTAAAAAACGTATAATGTACAGGCATATTGCTTGGTTAACTGCATTAAGGTATCAATTGAGAGCTCCAAAAGAATGGGAGCATTTTAATCATAAAGACATCAAGAAATTAAAAGATAAAAGGGGGTTTTCTGTTGAAGAGCATGATGTAGAGATTAAGGATGCTTTAGCACCATATTTGGAAACTGAAGAAAGCATATCTATTCTGAAAAAAGTAAATCCAGCAACAAATATCATTCGAAATCAATCTTCTGAATTTGCCAAACTTAGAGAGCGTAATTTGATTGATGATTTCAGACATATGGAATTCAAAAATATTTTAGAAGAGTTGTATACTTTACAAGGTAAATCAGAGCGGATTAAAAATTACCCTTTGCCCAGACAATATACCTCAATTAGTTATTATTTTGTTATGTTATTTATTCTCATAATCCCGTTTGCAATGATTGGTGCTTTTGTTGGAGAAGGAATTCCAAGATGGCAGGTATTATTTGCAATTCCTGCAAGTATAGTTGTATCATGGGTATTTTTTACAATGGAAAAAATTGGAGATTATTCTGAGAATCCTTTTGAAGGCATAGGAAATGATGTTCCCATTACATCTTTAGCCAGAACAATTGAAATAGATATAAAAGATATGATGGATGAAGATAATTTACCATCACCTATAAAGGGACATAATGGAGTAGTAATTTAATCAATGAATATGAGTATTGACAAACCAACAGATTTCGACCCGAATCATTATTTTAATCACTATATTAATTGTGCACCAGATAAGCCATTGTTAGAATCTTTAGATCAGACCACAAAAGAAATGGTAGCTTTTATGGACGATTTAAGTGAAGATAGCGGCTCGTATTCATATAGTGAAGGTAAATGGTCTATTAAGCAAGTGCTACAACATATAAATGATACAGAACGCGTTTTAGCTTATCGTGCATTTAGAATTTCGAGAAAGGATAAGACCAATATGGCTAGTTTTGATCAGGATTTATATGCTAAAAACGACTTTTCGGAGGCTTTAGCTATCTCTGAAATCAAAGAAGAGTTTATCTCTTTAAGGAAAACGACACAATTGCTATATTCTAAAATGAAGCCCGAAGTACTAGATTTTAAAGGACTGGCTAGTAATTATGAAATTTCTCCGCGTGCACTAGGCTTCGTTATTTCTGGTCATGCTAAACATCATTTAAATATATTACACGAACGATACATTAATCGTTTTTAATAAGTTCCCGAACTCCAAACTCCAGATTCGAAACCAAGGCCATAATTCCTAATCATATGCCAATTTACAAAGACCCAAAAGATTCCAGGATTACAATTACTCAATTAATGCTGCCATCACATTCTAATTTTAGTGGTAAAATTCATGGAGGTTATATTCTTAACTTAATGGATCAGATCGCATTTGCTTGCGCTTCTAAACATTCAGGTTACTATTGTGTTACTGCTTCTGTTAACAAAGTAGATTTTCTAAATCCAATAGAAGTAGGCGAGTTAGTGACTCTGAAAGCATCTATTAATTTTACAGGTAGAACCTCTATGGTCGTAGGCGTTAGGGTTGTGTCTGAAAATATTCAAACTGGCAAGCGCACGCATTGCAATTCCTCTTACTTTACAATGGTGGCAAAAGATAATGGCAAAAGCGTGCCTGTCCCTGGTATTGTTTTAAGTGATGTAACAGCAGTACGAAGATTCGCTCGAAGTATCAGAAGGCAAGAAGAGGCCGAAAATAGAAATAGTGCTTTTAGCGAATCTGAATTCAAAGTAGCTGACTACTTAGAAGAATTGAAAGAAGAAAACGTGAAGTTAGAGCTTGATAACTGATGCTGTTTTTTCGCCATTTTTCACCTATTTCGTTCTATAACGCCTCTTTTTTAGTTAATAGTTGCCTTTTTCCTTGCTTTTCGTCATAATTCTGCTATCTTTTAGTAAACACAAAAAGTAAAAGGAAATATGACAAACGAAGTAAAAACAAGTTGGGATGAAATGAGTGAACGTGTATTGGGGTGGTTAGATGCAATGATTGTTAACCTGCCCAATATTTTAATCGCTTTCCTGGTGTTCGGACTTGCATTTTGGTTGTCAAAAAATGTACAAGGGTGGACTAATAAATTACTCAAAGGCCGAGTGAAACAGACTTCAGTGCGAAGGTTAGTTTCTAATTTAATTTCAATCGTAGTAATTGCTATAGGGTTAGTCCTTGCACTGGGTGTGCTTAATCTTGATACAGTCTTAAAATCAATTTTAGCTGGTGCAGGTGTGCTTGGTTTAGCAATAGGTTTAGCCCTACAAGGTACTCTAGCCAATTCTTTCAGTGGAATTTTCTTAGCAGTAAAGGACATTTTAAACGTAGGAGATTGGGTAGAAACCAACGGGTATTCAGGTCAGGTGGTTGAGATTGACTTGAGAAATACTAAAATAAAAGAAGCTGATAATAACATCATAATCATTCCAAATCGAAAGGTTGTAGATAATCCTTTTAAGAATTTTGGACTAACTGAGCGAATTCGAACTATTGTTAAATGCGGTGTCAGCTATGATTCTGATTTGACAGCTGTAAAAGAGCTTGCAATAAAAAGTATTAAGAATAATTTTCCGACACAAGAAGGTGAGAATATTGAATTCCATTATTTAGAGTTTGGAGGAAGTTCAATAGATTTTCATATTAGATTTTGGGTAGATGCCACTTCTAAGTTGACCGCATTGGAAGCGAAAAGTGAAGCTATTATGGTTATTAAAAAGGCTTTTGATGAGGCGAAAATTGAGATTCCATTCCCAATTAGAACATTAATTCACAAGAATCCAGCCATGATTTCTGAATAGGAAGGTGTTTGTCAAGAATTAATTTAAGTACATTTACTACAGAAAAGATTTTAAAATAGAATTAGCTGTTTTTGATGCCAGTTACGGAGCTTTTAAAATGAGGTAGTCATTGGTAGAGTGATTGGTTGTCTTTTTACGATTTTCACAAGAAAGTTAAAAATGATAAACATATTTTGCCACTATTGTCAATAAATTAGACGATTGGTGCGCAAAGGGAAGGGGATTAAAAGAGAAGAATTATGAGAATGAATTTTTTAGTGTTATGTACTTATATTTTCCTTGGGTTTTCAGCCTATGGTCAAGTGAAAATTTCCGCTAATTGCAAAGCTGATCTTTTACACATTCAAAAAAAAACAATTAATAAACAACTAACAAATTTTGAAGAAAAATACCCTGTTTATAAGTTAGATGAGTCATATTACGTAAACTTATTATTTAAGGTAGAAAGCAATTTTCTAGTCAAAAAAATAGAGTCAATTGGTGCGGTAGTAGGAGGCCAATCACAGAATATTTTAAGTGTAAAATGGCCAGTAAACAAAATTGATTTAATATGGACTGTTGAAGGTGTTGAGGTGATACAATTGGCTCAGAAAATCAGGCCAACATTATCTAAATCAAGGTTCGATACAAGAGTTGACTCTGTTCATTCTGGTATTGGTTTAAATTCTCCATTTACTGGTAAAAATGTATTAATAGGTGTTACAGATTGGGGTTTTGATTATTCTTCACCAATGTTTTATGATACTCTGCTTCAAAATACAAGAATTTTAGCAGCATGGGATCAGTTTAAAACAAGCGGTCCTCATCCAATGGGATTTAATTATGGGGCAGAATATAATACTCAAGCTGACCTCATATCCGCTGGAACCGACACGGCAAATATATATTCCTACGGCACACACGGCACACATGTGGCTGGAATTGCAGGAGGCAGTGGAGCGGGTACCGATTACAGGGGAATGGCTTTTGAGTCTCAATTTTTAATGACTACTTTTTTAGTTGATGAAGCAGCCGTCTTAGACGCTTGGCAATGGATGTATGACAAAGCTCAAGCAGAGGGAAAGCGATTAGTTATTAATATGAGTTGGGGGCTTTATCATACGGGTGCTCTTGATGGAACTTCACTACTCAGTCAAGCTTTAGATAACTTTTCACAGCAAGGTGTTGTATTTGTTACCTCTGCAGGAAATAACGGTGATGAGGACTTTCATATAAAATATAATTTTAGTTCCGATACTATGAGAACAAGGGTTAATTTTTATTCAGGAACTGCCAATAATTTATGGGGGCAAAGTATTCATGGATGGGGTGAACCGAATCAATCATTTGAAGTAAAATTAAAGGTGTTGGGTAATTTTAACAATTTTCTTACTGAAACGCCATGGTATGGAACAGCATACACTTCAGCTTATGTTGATACTTTTTTGGTAATTGGGACAGATTCCGTATTCTACAATCTTTCACTAGAGTCTAGCTATCCAACTAATGGGCGACCTCAAATGAGAGTTCGTATAAAAAAACAGCCTGCAAATTATAGGGTTGTACTTGAAAGTACAAGCTCAACAGGAATAGTGCACTATTGGAATGTCACTGAATTAAGTTCTGATGTGGGTAACTGGGGAATGCCTTTTTCAAGTTTAGGTGCTGGCTATACAGCAGGAGATGCACTATACAGTATTGGTGCACCCGCTTGCTCTGGCACAGCAATAACTGTAGCTGCTCATAAGGCAGAATACGAAGGATTTAATGGGAATATCTTTGGAGGAGATCGAGCAAATTTTTCTAGTATTGGGCCGTTAATAACCGAAGAAATGAAGCCAGATATTTCAGCTCCTGGTTTTGGTGTTGCATCTTCAATTTCATCTTATACGGATAACGGCTTCACTAGTTTAACCACTATTGATTTTAATGGAAGAACATACCATTTTTCAAGATTTAGTGGTACTTCCATGTCCTCTCCTGCAGTTGCCGGTATTACAGCATTAATGCTTGAAGCTAATCCTGATTTATCTCCACATCAAGTAAAACAAATATTAATGCAAACTGCCAGATTGGATGATGAAACGGGGACAATTGGTTTGCAAGGAGACCCAATGTGGGGAGTCGGCAAAGCCAACGCATATTACGCTATTAAAAGATCGCTTAATACGGTGGGACAAAATAAAGTTAGCGGACCAAAAAATTACAAAATATACCCAAACCCAACATCTGGAGTTCTAAAAATAGAAGGACTCACCGACGAAGTCAATGCAATTCAACTGATTAGTTTAACGGGACAAGTATTAGCAACGTTTGAAAATCAGGCTGTTGTTGATTTGAGTATATTCTCTGCTGGTTTTTATGTGTTAAGGTTTCAGAAAGATTTTGGCTATGATCAAGAAGTAATTATTATAAATTAGTTTGTGAGGAATTGAATTTTGAAACGTCATATTTCAAATGTTAGATTTAAATCTTCTTTCTGAAACAATCTTGCTTGCAGTCAAAAAGCAAGAAGATTTTTCTGTTTTAGTTAATGAGTTGGCAATAGTCAACTTGAGCGATTTGTTGAGTATATCTAACGATACTCAAAAAAAAGCATTTTGGATTAATATTTATAATGCTTTTTATCAGGTTCTTGCGTCTAACAACCCTGGTGTTGGCAAATCTATTTACAATTTAAAAGATATTTGTATCGCACAAAAACAGTTTAGTTTAGACGATATTGAGCATGGAATTTTAAGACGAGGAAAGCATAAATACGGCCTAGGTTATATTACATCTTTTTTCAGAAGCTCTCTTCATAAAAAACTAGAACCTTCAACTTTAGATTTTCGGATTCACTTTGCTTTAAATTGTGGAGCAAATAGTTGTCCTCCAATTGCTATTTATTCGCCAACTCGGATAGATGAGCAGTTAGATTTATCAACTTCAAGTTTTTTAGAGCAAGAAACCACAGTCGACAAGGAAAAACAAGAAATTATGGTGAGCCGCTTGTTTCTGTGGTTTAGGTATGACTTTGGACAAAAAAAAGAAGTCATTAAGATTTTAAATAAATGCCTTAATGTACCGGTTAAAAATTACAAAATAAAATACGCTCAATACGATTATAGAATTAAAATGAAAAATTTTAGAATTTAATTAATTTTGCGAGATGATATTAGAAAGAGGCGTTCATCTGTGTTTATTATTTTCAGCAATTATTTTCAGTGGCTTTACATACGGAAACAAAACAAGCCTGCATTCCACAATTATTGATTTTTCAGACAGTTTAATTTTACAAAATACAACTACGAATGAATTCATTTTGATTAGAAAAGGAGGGAAAATTAAAGTGTGGTCAAATGGAAAGGCCCACAAGGGGCGATTTGTTTCTTTGAAGGATGATATTTTAACCTTACAGCAACAGTCAGATAAAAAATGGATTGATATTAAAACAATTACCAAAATAAAGGATATCAGCGATCCAACTAAAAACTTTTTAGGATGTTTGGGTTTACTTTATGGTACTGGATTCGTAGGTGCATCTGCAGTGTTTACAGGAATTGGAGTATACTCTTTAATAAAAGAAGGAACTATTATCATTCTTGTCGCAGTTCCTGTTGCATTACTCGGAATAGGTTTTCTTAAGCTAGGTCAGATTATTAGAGGTCAGGATTATGAGATGAGCAACAATTGGGTTATTGTAAATCCTGAATTAGTGATTCGGTAACCATAATTTTGCGTCATAGGCTTAAACACTTTGATTAATAAGTTTTTGTGTAAGGTGTCTCGTTTGTCAGTAGAATTACTTATGTTAAAGACGCTGTATTTCGGTAAAATAATTATTTTCGCGTTTTTTTTAAAACATATGAAAGTATTACTGACAACCATAATATTCTTAGCATACATTTTTACTGTTGCAGCGCAAGATAGAGTGAACATAATGAATAGCGATACTGCTGCTGAAGTGATAGTCACATCATCTAGAATTGATTTACCTTTTTCGAAAAGTTCTAGAACCATTCAAATTATAACTTCAAGTGATATAGCAAGGAGCGGAGTTACTAATGTAGCAGACGTACTTCAGCAAGTTGCAGGAGTAGATGTGCGAAGAAGAGGGACAAATGGTATGCAGGCTGATTTATACATTAGGGGCGGTAGTTTTGATCAAACTTTATTGTTAATTGATGGAATTAAAGTAGAAGATGCGCAAACAGGACACCATACTTTAAATCTAGCTTTGCCAATAGAGGTGATTGAGCGGATTGAAATTGTGAAAGGACCTGCTGCCCGTATTTTTGGGCAAAATGCTTTTAATGGAGCTGTAAATATAGTAACTAAAAAAGGTGAAGAGAACTCAGTGAGCCTTCAAACTCAAGTCGGCTCATTTGGTCAAAAAAATTTTGAAGTGAATGCAAGGCAGAAATTAGATAATTCAAATCATATTGTTCAGTTTTCTAGAAATTTATCTGATGGCTACAGATACAATACGGATTATGATAATTTGAACTACTTTTTTAAAAGCAGTTTTAAAACTAAATCCTTACCAATTGATGTACTCGCAACTTTCATGGAACGTCAGTTTGGAGCAAATGGATTCTATGCTACCCCATCAGCAACAGAACAATATGAAGAAACTCAAGGTAGTCTGGTTGCTCTAAAAACGCTTGTTAAAAATGACAAATTCACCATAAAACCAAGCGTTTATTGGAGAAGGAATCAAGATGAGTATATTTTCATCAGAAATAATCCAAGTGTGTACAGAAATTTACATTTAACAAATAAGGTTGGTGCAGAAATTAATGCAAGCTATCAATCGAAGTTGGGTACAACTGGAGTGGGGATTGATGTGGCGCAAGTGTTTTTAAGAAGTAATAATTTGGGCGACAGGAATAGGCTGATGACGACTGTTTTTGTTGAGCATTTATTCCAATTTTTCAATAATAGATTGGATGTGACTCCGGGTTTTGCTGCTAATTATTTTTCAGATTTTAAAGGAAACATTTTTCCCGGTTTGGATATAGGCTATTCACTCAATGAAAATTTGAAGTTGTATGCAAATGCTGGCCAAACATATAGAATTCCTACCTATACTGATTTGTTTTATAGCGATCCTAATACATTGGGAAATGAAAATTTACAGCAGGAAGAAGCGCTTTCACAAGAATTGGGTGTAAAATTCAATCAAAAATCATTTAATTTTAGTGCGGCTCTATTCAACCGTCAAGCAACTAATTTAATAGATTACGTAAAAAGTAATGAAAATGATAGGTTTGAGGCGCAAAACATAAGAAGTGTTAATACAAAAGGGCTAGAAGCTGAAGCAACCTATCGATTCAAAATCAATAAACATTTTCAAAAGCTAACGGTTGGTTACACATTTTTAGAAGATGATTTACAAAGTATTGATGCCGAATTTTCAAGATATGCCATTAATTCAACACGCCATCAGGTTGTGGGGCAGTGGCATAGTCAATTTTCTCGCTTTGTAAGCCAATCGCTGGTTTACCGATACATGGAAAGAACGCAAGGCCAATCTTTTCAAGTGGTAGATGCCAATGTCCGAATTAAAATTAAAGGATTTGAAAGTCAGATAATGGTTAATAATATTTTTGATGTAGCATACAGCGAGCAAAACTTAATTCCAATGCCTGGCCGAAATTTTCTGATGGGTGTAAAATATGTTTTTCAGTAAAAACAATATTTAAAGTAATTCTACAATAATTTCGTTTTTTCTGCCGACCATCTCAAAAGGTGAGTTATAACCAAGAAATGAAAAACTATTGTTGTGTTCAATGCCCTCTCTTTTGAGGTAGTTAATGAGTTTGAATTTCTCTTCTTGTATTTTTTCACTGCTTGCCCATCCTCCAAAACTGATGGCGGCTACTCTTTTCTCTGGCTCCTCAGTAAATTTAATACCTTTTTGATTCGGCATAGGCAAATCTTCTTTATCAATTGCCTTCGGAACCATGAACATCATGGTCATTGAATCGGAAAGCGACATAGAAACGGGAGAAGTCATGGCAATTTTCTGATTTTTTTCATTTCCACCAAAAATGTAGCCCGCAAGCTGACGAAAACCATTACTTGAAGCTTCTTCATATTTATTAGTTGAGAGCTTCACAGATGTGAAAAGACTGGCTTCATAGCGTCTGATTTCAAACTTGTCATATTTTTTCTCAATAGTAAAGGAATAAGTCTCAATCCCATTCTGTATACTCATAGCATAGATTTGGCTAATGATAAGTAGCAATGCAATAATTCCTGCAGATACAAGTAAAAACTTCATGCTTTTTTTCACTTTAGCTGTTTGGTTATTAATTCACTCATAGGCTCGACATTGCTACTAAAATATTCAATAAGTGTACCGGTTTCGCTTACCAAGTACTTGGTGAAGTTCCATTTCACTTCACTATCCATTTTGCCATTCATTGTTTTTGAAGTTAACCACTTGTATATAGCATGCTGATTGTCTCCTTTTACATCAATTTTTTCAGTAATTAGAAATTCAACGCCATAGTTTTTTTGACAGAACGTTTTTATTTCTTCACCAGTGCCAGGCTCTTGTCCTCCAAATTGGTTACAAGGTAAACCAATTACAACGAGTTTCTCTTTGTATTTTTCGTGTAGCTTTTGTAATTCAGCGTATTGAGATGTATAACCACATTTAGATGCGACATTCACAAATAAAATCTTTTTCCCTTTAAAGTCTGCTAAACTAACTGGGTTATTATCGATATCTTTTATTGCGAAATCATAAATTGACGTTGAAGCAAGCTCTGATGCTTCTTCTGATGGAACAATATACTGCACTGTTTGATAGACAGTACTGAGGAGTAAACCAAAGGATAAAAGAAATTTCATAACATTTTGTTTAGCTATTACGTTGCAAAGTTAAACAAAATAACATACCACTAACAATCGCAGACGAATAAAGTTTTTAACAAAGGTTAACTTATGACCTAAAATACGACCTGAACATCAATGTTATTAGTTAGTAATCTATTGTAAGATAGGTTTTTAAATAGTTTTTTGACTTAAGAGTTAATTTCTTCGCCGATTTTTATTGCTAAACTTGTTTCTGTTTCCAAATGGTTTTTTTGAGCGATTGCCACCAGGTCTATTCCCCCCTTTTCCTTTAGAAGCTTTTCCTTGGGCAACTGTGTTTTTAGGCTCAAAACCTTCTATTTCAGACGTGTCAATTTTTTCTCCAATTAGTTTTTCAATCCCTCTTAGGTATGCTACTTCTTCAATATCTACTAATGAAATAGCTACGCCGTCTGCTCCAGCCCTACCAGTTCTTCCAATTCTATGAACATAGTCTTCCGCAATATTTGGCAATTCAAAGTTAACCACATGCGGCAATAGCGGAATATCAAGCCCTCTGGCTGCAATGTCAGTGGCAACTAAAATTCTTACTTTCCCTTTTTTAAACCCATCTAACGCTTTGGTTCTCTGGTTTTGACTTTTATTTCCATGAATGGCTGAAGCGTTATAGCCCTTTTTAGTTAATTTTTCAGCTAGTCTATTCGCACCGTGTTTTGTGCGAGTAAATATCAGCGCCTGTTGCCAGTTTCCTTCATTAATTAATTTAAAAAGAACATTGTATTTATCGGATTTATCAACTCTGAAAGCTTTTTGCTCAATAATTTCAACTGCCGTATTTTCAGGAGTTACCTCAATTTGAACAGGATTGTTTAAAAACGACTGAGCTAAACCTTTAATTTCTTTTGAAAATGTAGCTGAAAATAGAAGGTTTTGACGCTCTTTTGGCAGTAAGTTAATGATTCGCTTAATGTCTTTTAAAAAGCCCATATCGAGCATCCTATCTGCTTCATCAAGCACTAATGTTTCAACTTGTCTTAAGTCTACTAATCTTTGTTGACTTAAGTCTAACAGTCTGCCTGGAGTAGCTATTAAAATATCAATTCCTTGACGAAGAGCGTTAACCTGCGAGTTTTGCTTTACTCCTCCAAAAATTACTGTTGACTTAATGCCAGTAAATTTTGTGTAGTCTTGAACGTTTTTTAATATCTGTGCGGCAAGCTCTCTTGTTGGCGTAATAATTAATGCTTTTACTGCTCTTTTTTTGTGAGCTGATGACTGTAAAATTTTCTCAATGATTGGTAAAGTAAATGCAGCAGTTTTTCCTGTTCCAGTTTGGGCTGAAGCGAGTACATCACGTCCGTTTAGAACTTCGGGTATTGCTTTTTCTTGTATTGGTGATGGGGTAGTGTAGCCTTGTTTTTCTATGGCTTCTAATATTTCTGGTGATAGTCCTAATTTGGAAAATAACATATATGATTGGTTGTGCGGGATTGCACTTTATTGATTATTAAAATGCAAAGGTAACTTATTTACTGTATAGATATAGTTCCACAAACTCATTTATAGCAAAAATGGCACCAAAAAAGGGTTTGGCAGCGCCAAACCCTTTCGCAAATTCTGATTATTATTTTACAGTTTTGAAATGTCAATGATTCTGCAATCAAAACCATCATCAAGAGTTATAGTTCCAGAAAGGTCATAAGAACCTGCACTTGAACTTCCACTAACATTGTAGTCATATGTTCCTGATTTTAAATTTTCGATTTGAAAAGCCGATAAGTTGTTGCTGCTTTCACAATTTGGGATTGTAGGATCAACTCCAATTGTTCTTTGATTTACTTGTCCCGGCTGTGTAAAAGTAACTGTACAATTTTCATTTGTTCCTCCCGCCCAGTATGGTTGAGGTAAAAAGAAAATTACTTGAGCTTTTTCTGCTTCAACAATGTTTACTGTTCTACTGTATTCTTTTGAATTTGCAGTAGTGTTTAAGCTATTAACAGGAAGTACCTTAATAGTAAATGATCCAACTGGCGTTTCTTCCGGGATTGTATACACGGGGTTTTCATCAATAACTTCAACTCCGTTGAAATACCACTTATAAAATTCAGAAGCTTTTTCAGTGGTGTTTGTGACAGTAATAACATCTCCTTGAGCATATTCCTGTTTATCAGTTGTAAAGTCTCCTCTTTTTTTACAAGCGGTTAAACCAACAGTAATAGCTAACGCAGCTGTTAAAATCAATTTCGTTTTCATCATTTTCATGTTTTTTGGTTAAAAAATTTGCCAAACTTTCCATTTATAAAATTCGGCAACGCAAAGATAATATTTAATTTTTACTCCTTCAAAGTTGATGACAAGTTACCGCTTCTTAATAGTCTAATTCAGAAATACCTTCTCTAATGATTTCAATATCACCATTTGAAAGA
>JBGCGA010000026.1:0-3035 GCA_045110285.1 Crocinitomicaceae bacterium
ATTGAAATTGTCCACGTAAATCAAAGTCTTTAAAATTAGTATCTTTACCTAATTACTAAGTAAATTACATTTCTATGAGATTATCAATTTTACTTCTTATTCTATTAACTAGCATTTCCGCCCTAAGCCAAAATAGCTGCAGTATGGTTGATCAGTATGAAAAAATATTTACAGCCAAATTGCAAACTTTTAACGAAAAAACTTTTGTAACAAAACGAGTCAATAAATTAAAGGAGGGTGAATGCTATGCCAAGTTTGTAAATGAAAATGAGTGGTATATTGATTACTTAAAAGGAAACTTCTCAAGTTATAAAAAGGACACAATACTTTTAGAGATAAAAGATAGTACTGAGCTTCAAAAGCAATTCATTTCCAATCTAAAAAAAGACACTACTTTTAATTCGATTCTAAAAAAAGTAGAAGAGAAAATTAATAAACCAAAAACATTTGTCTCAGATACAATATCATTGGATCAATTAATGAATTATGCGGTAAAATTTTTCTTGATAACAGGCATTAATGAAAATGGCCATTATTTAGGACAAGTCTGCGGAGGTCACAACGGTTTACGTTTTACAAATGAAACCAGAAATCCGCATGTCGAAGCTTTTTGTTTTGCAACAATTTTTGAAAATTATGATGGTAAGCTTTACAGTATGCAAGCAGAACTAATCAATGGTATCAAAGAAGTGATAAAGGTTAAGCTAGGAACTAATATTGATGATAGATTATTAAGAGCTCAAGGCGCATTATTTTTGGTTATGAAAAACAATAAAACTCTAAAGAAACTTTTACTAAAAACGTATAAGAAAAAGAGAGAGTATTTACCATTTGTTATTTTGAAATAAAAAAATTAGCAAAAGTATTAAGCGAACTATTTCCTAACAAAAAAACTGATCATCAGTATTTTTCAAAACCAATAAAAATCTATTGATAAATATTTTAATTTGTATCTGCTTAAAAAAGTAATTAAAATATATAGCTTTTACAAGTTCTCTCATTTTCAACTAACTTTAGAGCTATAAATTAGCACAAAATAAATCACATCAAAATGAAAATTCTGCTCACTGGTGCTACTGGTTATATTGGCAAACGGTTATTACCTGTTTTAGTGGAAGCAGGCTATCATGTGGTTTGTTGCGTTCGTGAAAAAAGTAGATTCCACCCTCCTACTTCACTAAAAGATGCCATTACAATTATTCAAGTAGATTTATTGGATGAGAGTAGCTTAAAAGATATTCCGGAGGATATTGACGGCGCTTATTACTTAGTGCACTCAATGGCTACCGCAGGCGATTATGAAAAATTAGAGCAACAATCTGCAATTAATTTTAGAAATGCTGTTTCAAAAACAACCTGTAAACATGTACTTTACCTAAGTGGTATTGTTAATGAAACTGAACTATCTCAACATCTTTCTTCAAGAAAAAAAGTAGAGGATGAATTGTCAAAAGGCATTTACCATTTCACTTCACTGCGGGCAGGAATTATTATTGGTTCAGGCAGTGCCTCATTCGAAATCATTAGAGATTTGGTAGAAAAGTTACCATTTATGATTACACCAAAGTGGTTAAATACTAAATGCCAGCCAATTGCTATTTCAGACGTTATTTCCATTCTTAAAAACAGCTTTTTAAATGAAAGTACTTTTAATGATAATTTTGATATTGGTGGACCAAACGTACTGACATATAAAGAAATGCTATTGAAATTTGGAAAAATGAGAGGTCTGAAAAGGATAATTTGGTCTGTACCCGTTATGACTCCACGGTTATCGTCATATTGGCTATACTTTGTCACCTCAACGTCTTACCAACTTGCTTCTAGCTTGGTGAAAAGCATGAAAATTGAGGTCATTTGCAGAGATAATAGAATCAATCAAATTCTTAAAATTCAGCCTATCAATTACCAATTAGCGCTTGAAAAAGCATTTGCTAAAATTGAAAGTAATGAAATTATGTCGAGCTGGAAAGACTCATACTCCAGCAGTGGAGTTGAATTTAATATAAGTGATTTTATAAAAGTGCCATCATTTGGTTGCTTTGTTGACGAAAGAAAACAAGATATTATAGACATAGATTCCACAAAAGATAAAATATGGAGAATTGGAGGTAAAACAGGATGGTATTACGGTAATTTTCTGTGGCGAATCAGAGGTTTTATTGACAAGTTAGTTGGTGGAGTTGGTTTGAGACGAGGACGTACAAACGAAGAAAGTATTCAAGCAGGTGATGCTTTAGATTTCTGGCGCGTGCTATATGCTAACAAAGTTGAAGGAAGGCTTTTGCTTTTTGCTGAAATGAAACTGCCTGGTGAGGCCTGGCTCGAGTTTAAAATAATCAATAATCAACTGGTGCAAACCGCTACTTTCAGGCCTTTAGGACTAAGAGGAAGACTGTATTGGTATTCGGTATTGCCTTTCCATGGCCTTATTTTTAAGGGAATGATTGGAAAGTTGGTTAACAAAGCTAAGTAGCCGTTTTTACTCAACAATTAATTTTCTAGCTGTTTTACTGCCGTCCACAGATAAAAATTGAACAAGAAAACTTCCTTGAGGTAAACTACTAATGTCAATTTTATTTTCAGAAATGTCTTCTATTGAAACAATTAACAACTTTCTTCCAAACATATCAAAAACCGATATTCCATCAATTTCTTGCCCAAATGTATCAAAGTGCAAAACAGTGCTAGCTGGGTTTGGAAAAATGTTAACACTTTCAGTCGCCGTCAAACCCTCATCAATACTTAAATTAGGATAAACTTGAATACAACCAGCTATAGAATCTAATTTGCTATAATGTAACGTTTGGTTATTAAAAAAACAGCTCAACGCTCCCCAATTATTCACATCTCCGTATGCCCCTGGAGTATTTATTAAATTTAATGAGCCTATGCCTTCAATCCACTCTGCTCTGCCAGTAACCGACTTTGCAGAATCTAAAGCTGTTAAATAAAAATGATTGTAAGTGTCTCCATCAATTTGCACAGTAGGAATTATTGAATCGACAATAAAATATCCTGCAGAATCTGGCAAT
>JBGCGA010000027.1:0-16010 GCA_045110285.1 Crocinitomicaceae bacterium
TAACAACCGGGTATAAACACCTAGTGAACTTTATTCAACTTATGGTGTTTTGCTGATTGTGAGGTAAATATAGTAAATCTAGCGAATTTTCGACTACTTCTTAATTAAAAATATGACAGATTGATTGATATCCATATAAAGCCGGAAACCCCAATGCTACGGGCTTACTTAAAGGTATTAAATCACTTTCAAGCAAAAAAAATTATCCGTATTTTTATACGTATAAAACTACGGATAATTGCGCTGGAATTGGCTGCGAAGATTAATTTTGAACCCTTATATTTGGGGCATGACAAAATTGTTGATTGCTTTTTTATTGTGCACATTCTTAGCCTGTACAGATAATATAAAACCAAAAGTTGCAGTTGAAACCGTGACTGAACCCATTGAGGGGTTATGGAACCTTCAAACCATGGAATTAAAAGATGATGCCGGAAATTGGAGTGAATGGAGAGATGGGATGAAAGGGTATTTGTTATACGACGGAAAAGGACATATGGCCCTTCATTTAATTCCGTCGGACTATGAAAAAACGACATTAGAATTTCCAAACTTCACCGACACCATTTCTATAGATGCATTACGGTACATTACCAATAATTACAATTATTTTGGCACTTATAAAATAGATTACGACAGCAGCATTGTCAGTCACTATAAGATTTCGCACTCCAACCCTGGGGAATGGTTTACTACTGCTAGAAGAAAATTTTCGTTTAAGGGCGACACTTTAATTGTGCGACCGGTTGAAGAAAAAAATGCAAAACTTAGACTGAAGTTTTTAAAGGAAGACTAGAGTTAATTGAGTTTGACTATTTTTTTTGTGTACCACCCTGCAGCTGTTTCTATTTTCGCCAAATACAATCCTTTAGCCAGCGTGTTAGCATTTATTGAAGTGCTAAGTTGAGTCAATTCAGATTGCAGCACCACTTTCCCATTTAGGTCGTAAATTACAAGTGTATTGCTAGTTTCCAAATTACTTAATGTTACTGTAAAAGAACTGTTAAATGGTATTGGAAAGATTTGAAAACTAAGATCCGTATTTTTATCTTCATTTGTTAAAAAACTAAGATCCCAGTTCAGTTTATATACTTTGTCAGTCACCGTTTGATTGGCAATCATCCCACCTCCAATAAACTTTAAAGAATCATTTACATTGGCAATCCCTCTCAAGTCCATTGGCAATTCAGTAACAAAACTACTCTGCCATTGGTCAAGTGCTGCTGTGGCGTATAAATCTCTATTAACGGGTGGCACTCCACCAGAATTATTGTAAGCTATGCCATTGTAATTATAGGTCACCGCACTTCCACCCAGCCAATGAAGTGTTTCGCCCACAGTGGTTGCAGCCATTCGGTAACCAACTGCATTAGGATCTATCACCACATCCGACCAAGTAATTTGAGTTGGATTTGTAGGGTTGATTACCCCTTTTCGCATAATATTTTGAATAGTAAAACCAAAAGATGATCGAGCACCACCAAAATAATAAATGGTATCGCCTAGCACTTCGCCACTAGCACCAAAAGATTTATAAAAGTGATTATTTGGAATGGGTGTGCCTATTGACCACGCATTTAAACTCGGATTGAAAATTTGAACATCAGTGATGTTACCTGTATTTTTCCAACCCGTAATTAAGATAATAAGACTATCGCGCCACACCACTTGTACATGATCATCAGTGGCTTGCGGAATGTTTGGCGCGTCTGGCATAAATTGATTTGTGACCGTATTAAAACGGTGCATTTTGTTAGAAGACACCTCATTTCCGCCCTGAAACACATGGTATCCACCCGAAATATAAATGGTATCTCCTACTCTGTTTGCTGCGGCTGCAATTTTACCAAGAGTATCCGGTAAGTCAGGCAATTGAGTTGCGGTATTTGTTAGGGTATTGTATCTATAAGATCGTAAATGAATGCCTTGATAGCTTTTTGTAGTATCAATTCCACCAAAAGAATATAAGTACGGCACACCATTTACAAAACCTTCGCACTGCGCGTTATTTGAAACCGCCTCAGGCAAAAAACCAACTTCAGTTACCGATAATTGTGAAAAACCACATATAAAATGACTGATAAAGAAAATACTAACTACTAATCTAAATAACATTGGCGTGTTTTACTAATAGCATTCTTCTAAAATTTTAAAGGTTCGCTTTAAATTGTCAATATCGTAAAATTCTTTTTGTTCTTTTTTGTCGAGTTCCAAAAAGGTATAACACCCCATTAAAATGCCTTCTAATCTTTCGGTCATTACATCCTTGTCTTTGTACAAAATAGTTTGATTGTTGGTTGATTTATTAATCATAATATACTCTTCGTAATATATCACCACATCATTTTCATTACTTCTTGCCAACAATTCAAACCTCATAGCTAAATCTAATTTTGCTGTTGGTCCCTCAGGAATTGAACCAGCATCACGCTCCTCAATTGTGTTATATCCATTAGATTTTGCAATTGCAAGGCGGGCTTGAGTTAACTCTTCAGTGGTTTTGCTTCTCACTACCGAGTCTAAGTTAACATCAACTCCTAGATCTTTTTCTGTTTGATTTGATGCCACAGCTGAAGCACCACTTGCGGCAGCGCTTTGGATGCTGTTGGCAAGATTAGTTTTTCTTTGGTTAACAGTGGTTGGATTCGGATTTTTATAAACCCAGAATGTATTTCCATTTACAATCTCTTCCATAAAAAAACCATCAACATTTATAAAAACCATAGGTTCACCTTCAACTTTAACTTCAACTTTTTCAACCTGGTTAGGTTCATATGCAGAGATAATACCTTGAGCCGATCGAAAATTAATTTTTTGACTATTTGGCTTTGCCACTTCTCCAGTTTTTGTTTCACCGTTCAACAAAGTAACAGTTCCCTGATTAAATGCTTTAGATTTGTCGGAATACCTAGCATTATCCATGGTAGTTGAACTAACAAAACCACCTTCGTATGGACTGTACAATTCTTCCTGTCCATTCACGTACTGTGTTACTGAAACCAGCTCATTGTCAGAATACGATTCCACGAACGACTTAGCATCTTTTGCATAGTACATACCGTTATACTTATCGCCTGCACCTGGACGATTAGGATTAATTGGCGATTTATCTTTAAAAGCAATCATCCCTTCTAAGGTTTGCCCATTGGCTAATTGCACCACTCCTCTGTGAAAGTTTTTAGCTTCGTCTTTATAGTTTTTTTCGCCATTTTTAGTAAGCTCTGACATGAGCATTTTTAACCCGTAATGACCAACATCACTGCTTGGAATTTTAAACTTATTTTTTCCAGATTTAACAACGAATTCTGTCATCACCTTATCAACCATTTTTATTTGTAATTCCCCATCTACTCGTGATCCATCTCGCTTAATCACATACCCTGACCTCGGTTTGGTATTATTAATTTGCTTACCCATTTGAACGCCCATATCTCGCCAAGTAAACATGTCTGCATTCACATCACATACTATTCGGCCAGAATAATAACTTGAATTTCCAGTTTCAGAGTCAGCTCCTTTTAAGCCATAAGATTGAATAGCTGTCAATGGAAAATCAATCTCTTTACCATCACCTTCAAAATAAATTCCTGAAACGTTGCCACTTTTACCCGTTAATGAAATCTCTCCCATCATTTTCTTACCAGATTTTAATACCACATAGCCGGGGCTTAATTCAGTTTTTTTACCTTTCCATGTATAGGCCGAAAGCGGTGAATCATTAACCTGTCCATAGGTAAACGAAGAGATTAAAAGAATAGTTAAAACAAAAAGTATTTTCATGACGCTAGTTTAAAGTCCTAGTAAATTTACAATTCTAAAATGATTTTAGAGAAATATCAGATAGCAATTAGTGAACCAAAAATGTATTTAAACAATTGCGTTCACTACCGGAAACAGCATTCATTATTTTTGTCCACATTTATTTAATTATCTTTGAGGTTAAATAGCCTGTGATGTTTCGACCATTTTTGCTTGTTTTTATTTTTTATTTTTCCGCAATATCTCATTGCCAAAATTTATTTGACATCAATACCATTCGAACGATTGATATACAATTTTTTGACAATAATTGGGATCATATTTTAGACTCTCTAGCTTCTGCAAATACAGGAACAGGCAGTGGAACAGGTAGAATATTAGCAGACGTTATTATTGATGGAGTGCAATTGGACAGCTGTGGTGTTAGATATAAAGGTAATAGTTCAATGGACACCACAAGCAATAAAAATCCATTTAATATTGACATCAATTATACGATAGCTGGGCAATCATATCTGGGAAAGGATAAAATAAAATTAGCAAATTGCTTTTCGGATCCAAGTATGGTGAGGGAGGCTTTAACTTATGAACTGGCTAACCAATATATGGATTGTCCCCGAGCTAGCTTTGTAAAGCTTTATATTAATGGAGGTTACAGAGGGATTTACACGAATACGGAATCAATTGACAATGAATACTTAGAAGAATTCTATGGATCGAAGGACAATCCTTTCTTTAAGTGCGACCCGGTGTCATTTGAAATTTATGGTGACAATTCTAATCTGGCTTTTCACGCGGACACCATGGCTTACGATACTTTGTATGATATGAAATCGGATGGCGGATTAGCTGAATTGCAGGATTTATGCTTTAATCTAGAATTTAGCGCAAGCACTATTGAACAGCACTTAGATGTTGACAGAGCATTGTGGTTTTTAGCACTTAGTAATGCATTAGTCCACAATGATGGGTATACAGCATTTGCGCACAACTTTTATGTCTACAAAATGGACAATGGACTATGGAGCATTATTCTGTGGGATGTTAATATGTCGTTTGGCGGTTTACTATGGAATGGAACCAATTTACTGCCTCTAAATTTACAAGCTTTGCAGGATCAATCACCATTTTTGCATGCAAATGCTTTAAATTATCGGCCTTTGATTGCCCGTTTGTTAACGCAGCCCGAAATAAAGAAAAAGTACATAGCTCATTACAAAACCATTATTGAAGAAAATTTAGATAATGACTATTATTTTCAAAGGGCTCAATTCATGCATAGCTTAGTTGACTCTGATGTGCAAAATGAACCATATAATAGTTACACATATTCGGAATTCCAGTCGAACTTAACTAATGATGTTGGAGGCTGGTTTAATTTAAGACCTGGCTTAGCGAACTTAATGGATACGCGAACTACCTATTTGAATGGTTTACCAGAATTTCAATTAACGGCTCCAAATATCAGTGCTGTATCAGTAACGAATACTCAACCAGTCGCTTTTTCAAATATATCCATCACTGCCAACACTACCAATGCAACAAATTGTTACTTATACTATCGTCACCATCATTTTGATGCTTTTTCAAAAGTAATAATGCTTGATGATGGTTTAAATGGCGATAATGCTGCAAATGATGGAATCTATGGCGCCTCGGTTCAAATTGAGGATTCTGAAATGGAATACTATGTTTATGCCAGCAATGCTGATGCAGGAAAGTTCTCGCCGGTACGAGCGGCTTATGAGTATTATAGAATCTCTCCTCTTAGAGGATTAGTAATTAATGAAATTATGGCTAGTAACTTAAATTACCAAGCAGATGCTGACGGTGGTTTTGATGATTGGATTGAGCTATATAATAACAGTAGCAACTCAATTGATTTAACTGATTATTATTTATCAGATAATTCCTCAAATCTTAGTAAATATCAATTTCCTAATGGGACTTCTATTGCTGCTGATGGTTATTTAATAGTTTGGGCTGACAAAGATTCTATGCCAACTAGTGGGTTTCACGCTAATTTTAAACTGTCGGCTGGTGGCGAAGCAGTTTATTTGACTGATGCCAATGAAGACTTTGTAGACAGTGTTGTTTTTGGAAGCCAGCAAGCCAATATAAGTTATGGCAAACTATTGAACGGCATAGGCAATTTTACTTACCTTGCCCCTACTTTTAATTCGAAAAATACAAACGCTGTTTACCTTTCAGCTGTTGATTTTATTGACAGTGACTTTAATATTTACCCAAATCCAAGTTCAAATCAAATTACAATTTCTTTTCCTCATAATATCTCTACGCTACCATACTTAATTGTTACCAGTACAGGAAAGATAGTAAAGCAAGGTGATGTGACCAATCAAAAAACAATTCTTGATATTAGTAATTTAGCATCAGGCATTTACTTTATGAAGATTGGGGGTGCAACTAAAAAACTCAGTGTAAACTAGTAGGACTACAAGCACATATGACTTTAACCCACCACGCCATAATTTTGATTAATTTAAAACTACTGCTTAATAAATGACACTGTTTTGGCACCTATTGAAATAAAATAAGTGCCAGGGGGATATGAACTGACGCTATAAGTTTGAAGCGGACTTGAGCCTCCAGTATCAATAACAATCGGCATTTTTTGACCGGTCAAATTGTAAATTGTTGCAGGTTGTCCTGTTGTATTCATAAAACTGTTAAGAATAGAAACTGTTTCATAAGCAGGATTAGGAAAAACAGTAAGCTCAGCCTGCTCCCCTTCAGCCATTTTAGTGTTCAGCCTTTCCGGAGCAAATATCTCGAATTTCCCATCAAAATCGACTTGTTTTAATCTGTAGTACGACACGCCAATAAAAGGATTATCGTCTACAAAACTGTAATAAAGTTCACCAGAGGACTGTCCTGCTGCATCCAATTCACCAATTTGTTGCCAATACTCTCCGTCGGCAGACTTTTGAATTTCAAAATAATCTGAATTTGTTTCAGAAGTTGTTCTCCATTCAATGAGTGCTGTATGTGATTGCGGAACTTCAGAAACTTCGAAATTCAAGAGTTCAATTGGAAGGGCTGAGTTTGTTACTGACCCAATAATCATATTATCTAAATGCGTATCATTGTTCCCACTCCCATCTAGACGATTTCCGATCACAACATTGCCAGCCCCAACCCAGTACAAATTTCTATTGTCAGGTCCATCATCTGTCCAAACCTGAACACCATCAACAGTTAAAAAACCTTCGCCTGTTGCTGGTAGATAATAAAATCGATATGTTCTGTAAGTGTCATCATTGGGTATTGGGTAAACATTTCCGGAAGAAACGGGAAGGAAACCGCCCGCACCATCATCAACCCTGTAACTGACTTCAAATTGGTTTCCACATCCAATAACTAAGCTTGCTCCCCTTGTGAAAAACTCTGCATCACTCTCCTCCCTGTGATAATCTATTGAAAAATCGATTCCATCCACGTCAAAGGTTGGACTTCCGGGAATTGTCATATTAACATCCAATTTTGGGCTTCCTGCCGCACTCGGATTTAGACCATTTCCTGTTGCACCACCACTAGCCGAAGTGGCGGACGTGCTAATTCCAGTTGCATTAGGGCCTACAGTTGCTGTGGTTACTGGGTTCGAATCCCAATCAAATTGACTTATAATTTGTGACTGTACCCAAAATGAACACAGCAAAGCGAGACTTGTCAATACAGTTTGCTTCATGTCAACATTGTTAATTTGCTTAACTATACATACGGTTTAAACCGTAGAAAGGTTTATGCAGATGATACTTTTTTGAGTTCATTAAATTTCAAAGAAATACCAAAAGCATACGGTAAAAAACTTTAGTACAAAAACTGAGCCTCTTTTACTTTTTTGTAAATTCTATTGTTGACTCCCCGTCTGAAGCCAGATAAATTCCTTTTGGAAAATTGCTGATATCAAGATCAATAAAAGCTTTATTAATATCGCCAATTATTATCTTAGACATTAATTTTCCAGACGAATTAAACACTTGAATTTCCTGATTCGACAGGTAATCTAAGGCAATAGTAATCATGTTAGAAGTGTGATTTGAATACACTTTAAATTCGCTAATTGCCATTAAAGATTTAGTATGATTTACTTGAATTGGTTGCGACACCCACAGCGAACTACTAAAATCAATTTGTTTTAGTCTTTTAAACCCATAATTACTTGCAGGTAAGTCTTCATCTAAATTTGAAAACAATTTTTTTCTATCATTTTGAAGATTCAAAATGCACGAAAATCTATCCAATAATTTCTTAAATACTTTGTTTCGCTGGTCATTTGTCTCAGCACATTTAGCTTTAAATTCTAGGTCGGTTGCACTTGAAAATTCAACAGTTTTATTTTCGGTTGAATTGTCGAGAGAAACAATAGTTTCTAGAACTCTTGTGTTCGGCTGCCACAGAAACTCGCTGTATAAGAAAGCTTCAGATGGAAATGACACTAAAAACAAAAGTATTGCAGTTAACAAAACTTTCATAGGCAGTGTTATTGTTGTTAATAAAAATACGAATAAAATGGAAAATGGTTGCCACTTTTTCTTTTTTTTGCATTTTATGGATTCATATGAGCGGAAAAATAAGACCGATCAAAGGTCGATTTATTTTTTATTATCACTTTACAAACAAAAACAAAATAAAAAAAACTAAATTGCGTTCAACCATATTATTAAGCTGATTATTATGATAAAAGGTTTGTTTTTTGCCCTGTTCATTTTTATTTTCCACAGTGCATTTTGTCAACAAAAGTATACTGTAAGTGGTTATATTAAAGACTCAAAATCGAGTGAGGCCATTATTGGAGCACGAGTGTATTGCAAAGAATTAGAGATAGGAACTGTTACCAATGTATTTGGCTTCTTTTCTTTAACGCTTCCTGCGGGAAAACAGAGCATTCTCTTTAGTTTTGTTGGTTACGAACCTCAAAAAAAAGAATTCACTTTAAACGAGAACCTCAGCGCAGACATTCTTCTAGTTGAAGGCAATTTATTAGGAGAAATTGTTGTAACTGCTGAGGAACTCAATCACGAATCGACCGAAATTAGTACTATTAACCTGTCAATGGAAAAGGTTAAAACCTTACCTGTTTTACTAGGGGAAATTGATATTTTAAAAACAGCCGCTTTACTGCCTGGCATTCATTCGGGTAGTGAGGGTTCGAGTGGAATTTATGTCAGAGGAGGTGGCCCTGATCAGAACTTGATTTTGTTAGATGGAGTGCCAATTTACAATGCCAATCACCTATTCGGATTTTTCTCGGTTTTTAATGCAGATGCCATTAATAGTGTTAAAATTATTAAAGGTGGCTTTCCAGCTCGATATGGAGGAAGACTGAGCTCAGTGATTGACATTAACATGATTGAAGGTAACATGAAAGAATACCATGCTGAAGGGTCAGTTGGATTGATATCATCAAAACTAATGTTAAGTGGCCCTATAATGAAAGACAAAATGTCGTTTATGGTGTCCGGCAGAAGAACATATATTGATGTGCTAGCTCGACCAATTATTAATGCCGTTAACAACCAGTCTTCGAATTACAAAACAAAAGTGGGCTACTTTTTTTATGATCTAAACGGCAAAATAAATTATAAGGTAAACGACAAAAACCGAATTTATTTAAGTGCATACATGGGTAAAGATAAATTTTACCTCGAAGATGAATTCAAGTTTTATGACTACGACTCCTTAAAAAATAGAGTGAGTACCACAGAGGCAGGAATGAATTGGGGGAATAAAATATTTTCAGCACGCTGGAACCATCAATACAATGCTAAGCTATTATCAAATTTAACGGTTAATTTTAGTAATTATGAGTTTGTGGTGGGCTTTGCCGACGAGGAATATTATGATATTGAGAAGCCTGAGTATTCTAATTCATTCCAATATCTTTCAGGGATAAAAGACGTAGGTGCAAAATTGGACTATTATTATTATCCAAACCCAAAGCATAAAATTCAGTTCGGAACAAATTATATTAGACATCAATTTTCACCGGGAGTAGGAACAATTATTAGCGAAGGGAGCTCTTCTCCAAAGCTCGACTCTACTTTTGGTTCGGCCGTTACAAATTCAGATGAGTTTTATGTATACGTGGAAGATGACTATAGCATTACAAAAAGAATAAGCGCCAATTTTGGGCTGCATTTTTCCAACTTAATTGTGAATGGAAAATATTATAATTCTTTGCAGCCTAGAGCTGCAATTAATTATTTATTGAATGAAAAATCATCAGTCAAACTGAGTTACGCCTCTATGACCCAATTTTTACACCTGCTCTCCAATACATCTATTGGTTTACCAACAGATTTTTGGGTACCAGCAACAGAAAACACACCGCCTCAGCGCGGACATCAAATTGCAGCTGGTTATGCCCTTGACTTTAAAAAAGGGTATGCTTTAAGCGTTGAAGGCTACTATAAAACCATGACTGGTTTGATAGAATATAAAGAAGGAGCAAGCTTTCTATTTGGAGGAGGAAACTGGGAAAACCTGATAGAACGAGGGAAAGGATGGAGTTACGGTGGTGAAATTCTGCTTGAGAAAAAAATTGGTAAGCTTAGCGGTTGGATTGGCTATACACTATCGTGGACCAATAGGCAGTTTGAAAACTTGAATTTTGGAAAAGTATACCCTTATCGATACGATAGAAGACATGATATAAGCGTTGCAGCAACTTATAAAATAAATGACAAATGGGATGTTGGTGTGGTATGGGTTTATGGCACTGGAAATTCTTTAACCCTGCCAGTTCAGCAGTATCAGCAATATACGGGAGCAGACAATCAATTTAATTATTGGTGGAATCCAACCATTGAAAATTATGAATCGAAAAACGACTATCGCATGCCTGCTTATCACAGACTTGATATTGGTTTCAATAAACATAAAATAAAAAAATGGGGCGAAGTTGTTTGGAGCTATGGTTTGTACAATGCTTACAATAGGCAAAATCCATTTTATATTGAATACGGATACCTACCAAATGATATCTCCCCGAATCCATCAAAAGTTCTAAAACAACTCAGCCTTTTCCCTGTTATTCCTTCAATTAGTTATTCAGTAAAATTTTAATAAGATGAAATTTATAAAAACATTAGCACTTATTTCAATTTCGATTATTAGCTGCCAAAAAGCAATAGAAATTGACAGAGATATTGTTCAACCTAAGCTAGTCATTAATTGCGTATTATCGCCCTTTGAAGATACTGTAAAACTAAGCCTAACAGAGAGCCGAGATTTGCTGTACGACAAAAATACATTTCCAGTTGTTTCAGACGCCACTATTGAATTATTTGAAAATGACATAAAAATAGGCGAATTGGCATTATTTGGAGAGATATACATATTACCTTACACCGTGAAACCAGGTGCTAAATATGCTATTAAAGCCAGCAGTGATGGATTTGTTGATGTTGATGCTGAAACAACTGTTAGTGCTCCTTTTTCAAATTTAGATTTTAATATAGAAATGCTGGAAAATAATGGTTGGAATGCGGAGCTAATTATTGAAGATGCTAAAAATGAAGATAACTTTTTTGAAGTCCGTTTTATGTATGGTTATTTTACAGAAGATACTGCTATTATCAATTCACAATTCTATTATCCACCGTGGATGAATGGATACTTCTGCACCAACGATTATATTATTGAACATCCTCAAAGCGAATTATTGTCAAGTTCTAATTGTGCAGGTAGTTTTTTATTTTCTGATAAAACGTTTAAAAACAGTAATCATACTTTAAGAATGTTTGTAGAACCAAATAGTAATTCTTTCTTCGAACCAGGAGAAGGATACAAAACAAGAGCTGTAATAGAATACTCTTCATATAACTATGACTATTTTACCTATTCAGTAACTAAATCAATTTACTTAAACAATCAGGGTAATCCATTTGCGGAACCTGTTTCGGTATACAGTAATATTACTAACGGGTATGGTATTTTTGGATCGGCTTCAGTGCATTCCGACACATTGATATTCGAATAAACTTAACGTTTTTTATATTTTCAAATCGGTGTTAATCTTTGTGGTTTTATTGATTCTTTTTATCTTTAGAAAAAGCCAAATCAATGATAAACCTAATTATATACTTAAATAGCGAATCTGAGGCTAAAACACTTGTAAACGATCTACTAACCAACAGACTTGTTGCAAGTGCTTCTATTGATTCAGATAATGAGTATTACACTATTTTAGAAGGCCAAGTTTGTAAAACTATCCATACAGTTATCACTGCACAAACAAAAGCCAATTTATTTTCATCAATCGAGGCTTTTGTTGCTGAGAAGATAGGAATTAAGCCACCAATTTTTTCACTTCCTATTACCCAAACAAACGATAATTTTGCCGACGATATTCGTTCCAGAACAAAACAGGTAGATTCATAAAAATGCCCAGTTAAAAACTAGGCATTTTATAATTACAAGACTGTAGTCAGTAGGTTTATATATTAATTACTCTACTATTGTCATTTCCTCAATTAGATTTGTTGCACCAGCATATTTATCAATTACAAACAATACATACCTAATGTCTACACTAATGGTCCGTTGCAATGATTTTTCAAATGCAATATCGCCACTCATTGCTTCCCAATTGCCATCAAAAGCACAACCAATCAATTCACCTTTCGCATTCATTACCGGACTTCCAGAGTTTCCACCAGTGATGTCGTTGTCAGAAATAAAATTAACTGGCAAGGTTCCATTTGCTGCATACCTACCATAATCTTTTTTATTGTATAGTTCCTTTAATCTACTTGGCACTATAAACTCATCATCATTGGGATTTTCTTTGGCCATTAACCCTTCAATGGTAGTGTAAAAATCGTAAAGTAAGCCATCACTTTTTTTGTATCTACCCACATTACCGTAACTTAAACGCAGTGTTGAATTAGCATTTGGATAGTACTTTTTATCAGGGTTCATTTCTCGCAGTGCTGATATAAATAGTCTATTGGCTTGATCGAGTTTTTGCTTTGCGTTTTTTACCTCTTCAGAACTGTTCATTTTTCTGAAATTATCAAACATATCTGTCATTAAAACAAATAGTTTGTCCTCTCTCATTACTTCTGCAGACGGATTATCAAGAAATTCTAAATAATTTTCCTTGCTTGAAAATATGGAATTCTTCATATGCAGTTCCACAAAATTTGCAACATTTGTTTTAGATTTTTGGTACACGTTCATTAGCTCCGTTGAGAATTGACTTTTCGGTACTTCCTCTAAATACATCTTCAACAAATTCGCTACCAATTTTTGTTCTGTACCATAATTAAATCCAGCATAAGAGCTCTCAGCTATTTGACGGCAAAAGGCCACTATTTTCTCAAGCTGCTCATCATTCTGCTCTTCTGCTTTTAAAGTATTATACAATCTCTGATTTCGGATTAAAAATGTATTGTATGGTATGGAATAAACAGCTTCATAAAAATATACCCTGCTTGGATTATACTTACTTAAAACGCTATAAGACTCTTCAATGTCAGTTAAAACTGATCCATATTTTTTTTGTCTGTCAGGACTTGATTTTGCCCAATTCGAAAAGGAATTTTCTATCGCTTTTTTCTTGCTGTAAACATTGTTTCTTTTCAACTGCTCTGTTTGTCCAATAAAATACTTCCAGTAATTACTCACCTGAGCATAATTAGAGGCGTACTGCAAACGTACAGCATCACTAGCTTTCATGTCAGCTTTCATAATATCAAGCTTTTTAGCTCTTGCTTTTACTCTCGAAGGCTGGTCTTGTTCAACCGCCATCTTTACACCTCTTGCGGTTAAATATCGGTCGGTACTTCCTGGGTATCCCATTATCATAGTAAAGTCCCCATTCTGAATTCCTTTTATTGAAACTGGAAGATGATGTTTTGGTTGGTACGGCTTATTATTTTTATCGAATAATGCTGGTTTATTGTCGGCATTGGCATAAATTCTAAACATTGAAAAATCACCAGTATGGCGAATCCACATCCAGTTATCCGTATCTCCACCATATTTTCCGATTGATGATGGCGGCGCGCCAACTAAACGAACATCTTTGAAAACCTCCGAAAGGAACAAATAAAATTCATTTCCCTCAAAAAATGGTTTCACAATTGCTTTGTAATTGTTGCCTTCAGTTGCCTCCTCAATTATTTTACCCGACTCTTCTCTGATAACTTGCTGTCTTTCATCTTCTGATAGGTTATCATTTAATAATTCATTGATTCTTTCAGAAACGTCTTCAATTTTTACAACAATGGAAGCAGTTAATCCAGCAATTGGTCGTTCTTCACTCAAAGATTTTGCCCAAAAGCCGTCCGTCAATAAATCATTTTCAGGTGTTGATTGCTCACGAATGGCGTCATATCCGCAGTGGTGATTTGTCAGCATTAATCCTTGTGACGAAATAATTTCTGCTGTACAAAAACCTCCTAAGGACACAATAGCATCAGAAACACTTGGTTTTTTTTCGTGATATATTTTTTTGTAAGACATTGCTAAGCCAGCTGCTTTCATGTCTTTGTAAATTTGCTTTAGGTTGAAAGGCATAAACATTCCTTCAACTGCAGCTGCAGAAAATGTAAATGCACAAACTATAAGCACTAAAATTGATTTTTTCATAAGGTTATTTGATTGACCAACAAAAATAGTGGCTTTTGAGTAAAATCTGATAATAATTGGCTCAATTTTTCGATTCTTTTGATATTTAGCTTGATACAGATTGAAACACAAAAGAAGAGACTATTAATATCTTTTATTTCCAAAATTCCCACCACTTTTTTACGGGTCTAGACCAACTCTCAATTTGGTCTTCACTATGATGCAACGCCGAATTAGCCATTGTATGAATTACTTTTAATGTTGCTAAACAATCTCCTACTGCACTGTGATCTCCACCTGGCAGCCTTTGAAAAGTATAACTATAATGATAGTCAGACCATTTTCCTTTGTATTTGGAATAATGAATCATTGCACAATGGCTTCTAAATGAAAGATATTTTATTTCGTCCTGCTCACAAGTATTCATTATTAATCTTTCGTCATATTCAGCATTATAAATAATAACTATCTTATTTTTGATAACGGAATTAATTTTTGAAGCCAGATCCTTAAATGCTGGAGCTTCTTTTAAATCCGACATTGAAAGTCCGTGAATTGCTGTTGCATCTTTAGAAATTCTTTTTCTTTTTGAAGGTTTTACTAATGAATTAAAAAGCTCATTACCATCTAAATCAATAATTCCAATTTGAAGAACAACATCATTTTGCCAAGGCCAGAGGTTTCAGTATCTAGAATAACAAAATTATTTTTGTCTTTAAGAGTAGTTCTTGCCCAAAGTATAGCTAAATCTTTATCTTTTGGATTTCTATGGTTCATTTTTCATGTATTTCATTTACTGGTATTTAAGCATAATTTAATAACCTCATCCTACAAAATTTTGAAAACGGCATAACACTATTTCGAAGGATATAATTAAAGTAAAACAACTACCCAACTAAAAAACTAGTTAACTTACATCAATGCGCTTCCAACCAATTCTCTGCAATTTTATATTCCACGTCTAATGGCACTTCCATTTTAACGGCCTGTTCCATGTTTTCCTTTACCATATTTGCTAATTGATCTTCTTCGCCTTTGGCGACATCAAAAACCAATTCATCATGCACTTGCAATAGCATTTTTGATTTTAGATTCGCTTCCTTCATGGCTGCAGCTAGCCTTATCATGGCAATTTTAATCACGTCAGCGGCTGACCCTTGTATGGGAGCATTGACGGCATTTCGCTCAGCAAATCCTCTTACAATGGCATTGCCAGACTGAATGTCTTTTAAATACCTTCGGCGCTTCATAATGGTTTCTACATATCCATTTTCACGGGCAAACTCCACTGAATCGGCCATAAAGGTTTTGATTTTTGGATACTGCTCAAAATAACTATCAATAATGGCCTTGGCTTCTTTTCTTGATATTCCTAAGTTTTGCGATAAACCAAATGCCGACTGTCCGTAAATAATTCCAAAGTTTACCGCCTTGGCAGATCGCCTTTGGTCAGAAGTGACGTCCTCAATATTTTCAACTTCAAATACCTTTGCTGCCGTGGCCGCATGAATATCTAAACCATCTTTAAAGGCTTTAATCATATTATCCTCCTTGGCTAAAGCGGCAATAATTCTTAACTCAATTTGAGAATAATCTGCTGCCATTAGCTGATAGGTTTCATCACGAGGAATAAATGTTTTACGCATTTCTCT
>JBGCGA010000028.1:0-59086 GCA_045110285.1 Crocinitomicaceae bacterium
TAACAAAGAACTGAGCTTATAAAAAAGTTTTTCACCAACTATTTTCACAATAAAGTTGGATTTTTACTACGATAGTTTTCATCATATGGAATTCTGCTTTTAGAAATTGCCAGTGCTTGTCTAGTTAACTTATTACAGACAGCTAATAAAGCAAGCAAATTTCATAGCTGTTACGAAACTTACAGCAACCAAAAAACACATTTCAATAAAACTCAACAAAACCTCCATTTATCACTAGCTTTGAATGCAATTATAATATGAATTCAAAATCTAGAATAACATCCATCCTAAAAGCCAACCATCTAGGTTCTTCAATTACTAATTTTCCAGTATTCGATTTATCTGATTTAAAGGTAATTGATGATTTAAATTTTGAATTACCCACCAATGTGCGGCTAGGGCATTTGGCAGAGGCGCTTGTTTCGGAAGCCATTAAAGTTTCTACAAATTATGAGGTTTTGTTCGAAAACATGCAGATTATAAAAGATAAAAATACCATTGGTGAAATAGATTTCATTATTCGCAATCTTGAAACCAAACAAAATATTCACCTTGAATTGGCCTATAAATTTTATCTTTTTGATCCTACAATTTCAGATGAACCCATTCAAAATTGGATTGGACCCAACAGAAGAGATTCACTTGTCCAAAAATTAGATAAATTAAAATCGAAACAGTTTCCATTACTCTACCATTCTTCTGCTCAATCTCATTTTGAAGGACTCCATACCGAGGAGATTACTCAGGCCTTATGTTTGCTGGTGTCGCTTTTTATTCCTTATCAATATAAAGCGAGTTTAGACCAAATTGACGAACAAGCTATTAAGGGATATTATATTAACCTGAGCACATTTATTAACCTCAACAGTTCAGATAAAAAATACCATATTCCAACTAAAAAAGAATGGGGAATCGATCCTTCTGAAAATGAACTTTGGACCAGTTTTGAAGGCATTGAGCATTATATTCGAACAAGTATTGCCGAAAAACAAGCTCCTTTTGTCTGGCAAAAGCATAATGAAACGTATTTGCAGTTTTTTGTGGTTTGGTGGTGAAAATTTTAAAAAATCTTTTCAAAAAAAGGTCTCAAATCATAATTTAAGTCTTTTATGGCCTAGTGAGTAATTATGTTTGTACCCAAATCAAGACGCATCATAATCAAATTAACTAAAATTAGAAACAATGAAATTACTTTTAACAATTGCGCTAATCACAGGTCTTTTTAGCTTTCAAACAAAGACTAAACTTAAAATTAAAGGATCAGAAACCATTGTTGTAAAAACGGAGGCTACAAAAACGAATCACATTAAAATTTTCAACAGCTCCGGGCACCCCATAGCAGTTAAAGTAATCAATCCTTCTTCAGGTGAAAAAATACGAAGTTTCAATTTAAATGCTCTAGGAAAAGCGACTGTAAAAGTTGAACCCAATTATAAGCTTTATATCCGCAATGAATCCAAAAAAAATATTGCCATTAATGTGGAAAGTCTATTGAAAAAAAGTAAAACGCCTGAGGCACAAAATCCAGTCACTTTTATCAAGTTTACATTACATAATAGTACAAACAAATCAATAGCCTTAATTATACCAGGTGTTATGAATCCGAATTTATCACCTAATTCTGATAGTGGCGTAAGTCTAAAAATAGGGCAAAAAGTGTTTTACAAAAAAAATGGTCGGTCAAAATTATTATTTGAAGTGTCAGATGATATAAAATCAGGAGACACCCTTGATGTAGCTGCCTTAATTGCAGATATGGAAGCGAGCAACAAATAAGAATTGTTATTTTTACAGTGGCCATTCGATTTTCACGTATTGGAGTGGCCACCTAAATGCATTAAATGACCCTGCGTACAACACCACTTCAATTTGGTTATTTCTTCTGTTTACTCATGTTTGTATTGCTGATCATTCGTGGCATTAAACAGCAACGCACATCAGATAAATTACTTGGTTGGATTATGTTTATTTTGGCGACTGAGCTGCAAGACTATACTTTTGGGTTTGCAGGCATTAATTACTTGTGGACTGAATTAAATGGATTTCCGAGGAGTCTTAGCTTGCTTTTCGGTCCATTGGTCTATTTTTATTTTAGTAGTCAACTAAATCAAGCTTTTAGGTTTACTAAAAAAGAATTGGTCCATTTTGTCCCCTACTTTATCTATTTCCTGTATTCCATTGCTTTTTTTATTCAAGGACCTGAAGTCGTTATTCAACAACAAGACTCTACTACCGACCTAGTATTAAGTTATTTGCTTGATGCAACCTTATTATTGAGTTATTTTTATTATTTCAGTAAATCTCTGCAATTGTATAGAAAGTATAAAAACTGGAGTATTAATCAATTCAGTAATACCCGCTTTATCAATTTTAATTGGTTTCGGAACTTTATTTTATCTATGATTTTTTGGCTAAGTTTTAGAGAACTAATGTACATCATAGACGAAGTATATGACTTGCCTTTTTATCAAGACTGGTGGTGGAATTTAGGACTTGTAGTTGTAAGCATTTATATTGGATTAACTGGGTACGCCCAAATTCAAACGACTCGAATCAATTTTAATCCTACTGTTGATGTTAAAAAAAGTAATATTAATGAAGCTAATACTGAAATTGACAAAAAAACAAGTGCTAAGCACCAGAGCATTGCCGAAAAAATAGCTCAATTAATGGAAAACAAACAACTGTTTTTAAACCCAGATTTAAACCTCACCGAACTATCAAAACATGCAGATGCCAGCAGTTCTGAAATATCTGCTGCAATCAATCAAGTTTTTAAAAAGAATTTTAACGACTACATTAATAATTTAAGAATAGATACTTTTATCGCTCTATTCTCGGAGCAAGATAAGTCCCAGTATACAATGCTATCAATTGCGTATGATTCAGGGTTTAATTCTAAGGCTACATTCAATCGTGCTTTTAAAAAAAGTAAGGGAATTTCTCCTAAAGCATTCTTTGAAAAGCTAGTTAGGTAAATAGTGAGTAATCAACAGAATTGATGAATATTGGCTTATTTAGGTCCAAATCGTTCGTAAAGTTTATCCACATCAATCTTAACTGTTCCTTTTTCTTCCTTACCATTTAATGAAATAACTGAACCTTTATCAATTAATGTCTCAACCTGGACTTCAGTCCACTTGCTGTTTTCTAAAATAATTTTTGCTGGGGCATACTCTCCTTTTTTCTGGAAAGCTCCAAATCCGTATTCCGACTTTGTCACTGTCACATTACTGCCTGTAATAACCGATCTATCTTTTGATGCTACACCAGTTATTGCACCATTAACGTCAATATTTCTTATTGTTAATGTACTGCCTTCACCTCCTGAAATTCCTTTGTCGCCTGAATCTACTATTTCAATATTTGTTATTTCCACTACAGATCCTGAAAAATCAATGCAATCATTACCAGTAGCTACAAATTTGCTTTCTGTAATAGAGCCTGTACAAAAATCAGCATCAAAACCATCTGAAGTTGTGTTTTGAATCAGTAAATGGTCAATAGTAAAATTACTTCTAATAATATTCAAGGCATCTTCACAAGTATTTCCATCAACGGTTACATAACTCATCTCAGTTTCACTTTCGTGAATATTAACTGCGCCCGACAATTCCCATTTACCATAATTTAAATTGGATAAACCAATAAAATTAACATGTGCCATTTTTACGCCATTGTCGGCATTAAGTATCGTTACTCCATGTGAGGAACTATCTTTACAAGTAAAAGAAATTGGACTATCCTTTGTACCCATTGCGGTAAAGTCATTATTTACAATTAATCCGCCTCCATCTTTAAATTCAATAGTAGAGCCTGGCAATACTTCCACTGTATATTTTGATGGAATATAAACCATTTGACTAATTTTTGCACTGCCCTTCAAAGTTATTTTATTACCAGAAACTGAATAGTAAGCGCTTGAATTTTTAAATCCATCTTCTAAAATTTCTCTTGTTGTTTTTTCAATTTTACTTGGCCATTCAATCAAACCTTTTTTAAATACTTTATTCGGTACATTACTGACCTCCAATAGTAGTTTTTTTGGTTTATCAACTACCCTGCTTACTTTCGAATCTGCTTGATTTACATACCCGTTTAACACAATAGGTTGCTCAAAATAGAACAGAGAATCATCATACTTATCCAATTCAAAACCTAAAACAGTTATTGGACTCACATGGTAGTTCAACATTTCCACTTCATAATTTCTTGAATCAATTTCATTTAAAAAGGCATTAATGCTCACATCTTTCACAAAAAATGTATCAAGTGCCGATTTGTACACTAAGCTCTTTTCCCAATCAAAATTCTCAATTGGCTTAATTTCTGCCATTTGAATAATAGAATCTAAAATATCGATCCTTCCCCTAAGGTAGGCTGCATTTCTATAATATTCATCCTTGTCAAAAACATAAGACTCATCTTCGCCTGCAATTGCCTTTACATAAACATTGAGTTCTGGTTCTAATACTTTAAAAACAGAGTCTAAATACTGATCAGTGGTCATTGCTTTTAAATGGTATAAATATCTGTCAGTAAATTTCTTATTTAAGAAAATCTGATTATCAAAAATATTTTCAATTTCAGAAGGTTTTCCAGTCAATCTTAATTCCAAATTATTGCTAAAATCGTTTGTTTTTGCGTGAGGAATTACATCAAATAAAATGGGTTCTAGTTTTTGTGTAATTGGATTGAAATAAAATCTGCGGTTGTGCCACGCTAAAGCGTGGTTATGTGAACTAAGCTCATTCATTACATAAAACTTTGCCATTAAATCAACATCAAATGCTGTTTCAACATCAACAGTTCCGTTTTTAAATCTTGTTAATAGACTTCTCCCCTCTTCAAAATTCTTTTTAAGTCGGGGGTTAGATAAAGTTCTTCCCTCTTTAAACACTGAAACAGTGCTTGCCTGAAAATACGGCAACATGGCAAACTTTTGTTGAAATAGCCTTTTTGCCTGATTGAACGCCCAAGCGCCTGTTTCATCAAATTTCAAAATTGGACCTTCTCTTCTATTTCTACTTTCCACTAATTGCTTGTCAAAATGCTCTTCCAACGCATAAACACCAAAGTTAAATCCGTTAATAGTCACATTAATAAAATCGTATCTCGTTGTTAATAAGTCTATCCCATCCGCTATCTTATGAATAACCCATTCTTGAACATTATTTCTAGTTTTTGGATGCTGTATTGAAAATGACTTCAAACCATAAAAGCCATCATTACCGCTCATTTTTATTCTATACGAAGTTTTACCTGACCGCAAATGATCGGTCCAATCGCCCTTTAACTTCATTTTTACCTTGGCAGTGTCTCCATTTAAATTTAAATGGGCCTTAACGTATTTTTTGTACTTATCCTCGATTATTTCAGACTGTAAAGCAAAGTTGATGTACTTATTAAGCTTCCGTTTTCCTTTAGCAGGAATAATTAAATCGAGCGATTTAGATAAATTATTGTCTGGAGCCGTTGGCAATACTTCAATCTTAATATCATCAAAATAAGCCTCTTGCTTTCCTGAAAAAATAAAGAAATTTACCTCTTCGGCTCCTTTAGTCACTACAAAAGTTAAATAGTGTTGCACCCAACCTTTTTCCGATTTTGCCTTTTTATTATAATAGGTTCTAAACTTATTAATGTATTTTTCACCTTTCACAGAAGCAGATAAAACGCCGTCTTTTCCGCCTTCTTTCTGCCATACTGATGCTCGTATAAATTGTCCTTCTTGAACATTATTCAGCACTAAATTAAGTCCATAAATTTGGTCTTGATTAAGTTTTATGGATTGCTTACCACTTAAAGCAAAATCAGTGCTAGCAAATTCTCCACTGCCAAAACTGTATTGCGCATTGTCAGACTCGAAAACAAGTTTTCCTCCCTCAGAAACTGTGGTTTCTAAATCTGATGAAATGGTGTATCTTTCAGTAAAAGCTGCTGAATTCTTTTCCTTTTTACACGAAGCTATCAGCGATAATAGAACTAAACCAAAAAATAAAGAGGCAGATTTCATTTACAAATAATTGGAATAAGTCGCCAAATATAATAAATCTACTTTTGGTTAATAAATAATGAAGCTTATAAATCTATCTTTATTGAATATATGTAACTTTAACGTTAATTTCGCCTTTTATTAATTGATAAATCAAGTTACAGTGCCAAGTAAAAAAACAAAAAGGATTCTAATAATTGCAACGTGGTTAATTGCCTTCACACCATTATTTGTAGTGGTTTTTATGTTGGAAAAATCGAAAGCCAACATCCCTGCTTATGAGGAATTATCAAGCCCTCCCGACAAACAAGCTTCTATTATACTAACTGAAGACATGGTTGAAATGGGTCGTTTTTGGAGTGTCAACAGAAAAAGTGTTTCATACAAAGCCATATCTCCAAACGTAATTTCCGCACTAATAGCAACAGAAGATAAACGATATTATGAGCATGCTGGCGTTGACGGCGAAGGAGTAGGAAGAGCAGTTTCTGGAGAACTTTTGGGAATGAATAAAGGTGGTGCCTCAACAATTAGCCAACAATTAGCAAAGCTATTATACACTATGAACGACACAGTGAATGGAGGCTTAGCTAAAACGAAATTTGAAAGACTAAAACAGAAGTTTGGTGAAAATGTGCTTGCTGTAAGACTAGAAAAAGCCTACACTAAAGAGGAAATTATTACCATGTACTTAAATAATTTCGATTTTTTGAACAATGCAGTTGGTATTGCTACTGCTGCACAAGTATACTTTAACAAAAAGCCTATTGATTTAAACGCTGAAGAATCTGCTATGTTAGTAGGAATGTGTAAAAATCCTTCAATCTTTAACCCCCTGCGAAAGGCCGACACCACTTTGCATAGAAGAAACGTTGTACTGAGCCAATGGAAAAAAGATGCCGATAATGAATTTCTACCAGTAAAAATAAGTCAAGAAGATTATGATTCTTTGAGACAATTACCTTTGGCTATAAATTATCAGAAAGTTGACCATAGAGAAGGGTTAGCTCCACACTTTAAGGAAGTCTTAAGAGGTGAATTGAAAAAGAAATTTTCTGAAAAAAATCCTGATGGAACTTTTGTTTATGCCAAAGCGAATGGCGAGCCATACAATATTTATAAAGATGGTTTAAGAATATATACGACCATTAATTCTAAAATGCAGGTACATGCTGAAAAGGCGGTAAACAAGCATTTATCAAAAACACTTCAAAAAGAATTTGACAAAAACAATAAAAAAAACAAAGTCCCTCCGTTTGCGAATGACAGAGACAATACGCCTGAGGCAATTGAAAGGATAATGACTAGAGCCATGAAAGGATCTGATCGATACAAAAAAATGAAAAAAAACGGTATTTCAGAATCTAAAATAAAAGCGTCGTTCGAAAAACCTGTACCTATGTCTCTTTTCGCATATGGAGGAAATATAGATACAATATTAAGTCCTATGGATTCACTGAAGTACTACAAAGGTTTTCTGCAGGCAGGCCTAATGTCAATGGATCCGAATACAGGTTTTGTTAAAGCTTGGGTTGGCGGACCAAACTTCAACTACTTTGCTTTAGATCATGTTAAAAAAACACAACGTCAAGTTGGTTCTACAATAAAGCCTTTTGTTTATGCTGCTGCAATTGGAATTGGGGTAATTGACCCATGTAAAGCATATTCAGATATTTCTTATTGTATTGATGTTCCAGTTTCACCAACTAGAGATAAAACATGGTGCCCTTCAACTGGAACGAAAAATACCGGAGATATGATTCCTGCCAAATGCGGGCTAGCAGGTTCATTGAACAATGTTACTGTTGCGGTTATGCGTGATATGGGAGCAAAAGCTGGCCCAGAAACCATGAACAAACTATTAAAGCAAGTGGGTATTAATTTACGACCAGAGGATGCTGTTCCTGCCATGTGTTTAGGTCCAATGAGTTTATCACTTTATGATATGGTAGGCGCACAAAGTACATTTGCCAATAAAGGAATTTATACCAAGCCAATATACATTATGCGCATTGAGGATAAAAATGGGAATGTTATTGTAGATTTAGAAATTGAACTCCGTGAAGCAATGCCAGCTGAGCAGGCTTACACTATGATAAATATGATGAAGGGGGCTGTAAACGGTGCTTCAAATCCATATCAAGGTGGTAGAGCTTATGCCACAAGCTCATCCTTGCGAAGTGGTAGAGATTGGGGTGGCATAAAATATCCCACAGCAGGTAAAACTGGCACTACTAATTCAGCGGCAGATGGCTGGTTTATGGGCTTAACACCAGACTTAGTAACTGGTGTTTGGGTCGGTGCAGACGACAAACAGGTCCATTTCAGAAGCTATCCATGGGGACAGGGCGCAAGAATGGCTCTACCAATTTATGGATATTATATGCAAGAGGTTTATAAAGACAATGACATAGAAATTTCAAAAGGTGACTTTGAAAGACCTGCAAATTATAGTGATGATAATTTTAGATGTCAAAACGAATCTAATAATAAAGTGAATGGATTATTTTAATAAGTAAAAAAAATGAATAAAGTTGTTAACTCAGTTGAAGAGGCCTTAGTTGGGCTTGATGATAATATGACACTAATGCTTGGTGGATTTGGACTTTGTGGGATTCCTGAAAATAGCATTGCTCAAATTGCAAAACTCGGTGTAAAAGGATTAACCTGTATTTCTAATAATGCAGGAGTTGATGATTTTGGCCTTGGTTTACTTTTGCAGTCTAAACAAATTAAAAAAATGATTTCTTCTTATGTGGGAGAAAATGATGAATTTGAACGACAAATGTTATCAGGCGAACTAGAAGTAGACTTGATTCCACAAGGTAGCTTAGCTGAAAGATGCCGTGCTGGTGGGGCTGGAATTCCAGCATTTTACACACCTGCTGGATATGGAACTGAAGTAGCTGATGGAAAAGAAGTAAAAGTTTTTAACGGGAAACCGCATATTTTAGAATCTGCTTTAACGGCGGATTTTGCGTTTGTAAAAGCGTGGAAGGGAGATACTGAAGGAAACTTAATTTTTAAAGCAACAGCAAGAAACTTTAATCCAATGATGGCTATGGCGGGAAAAATTACGGTTGCAGAAGTTGAAGAAATTGTTCCATCTGGCGAATTAGATCCAAACTTTGTGCACACACCAGGAATATTCGTTCAGAGAATATTTAAGGGTGAAGTATTTGAGAAAAGAATTGAACAACGAACTGTAAGACAAAAATAAGATGGCTTTAGATAAAATTGGAATCGCAAAAAGAATTGCACAAGAATTGCAAAACGGTTGGTATGTTAATTTAGGAATTGGTATCCCCACTCTAGTAGCAAACTATGTTCCAGAAGGGATTGAGGTTGAGTTTCAATCTGAAAACGGTATTTTAGGCATGGGTCCTTTTCCTTTTGATGGAGAAGAAGATGCCGATTTAATAAATGCTGGCAAACAAACTGTGACCTTAAATAAAGGAGCTGTGATTTTTGACTCAGCTACTTCGTTTGCAATGATAAGGGGACAACATGTGCAATTAACCGTCTTAGGAGCCATGGAAGTAGCTCAAAATGGAGACATAGCGAATTGGAAAATCCCCGGAAGAATGGTAAAAGGTATGGGTGGTGCTATGGACTTGGTTGCATCTGCGCAAAATATAATTGTAGCTATGATGCATACCAATAAAAAAGGAGAATCAAAAATATTGAAATCATGCTCACTTCCATTAACTGGAGTGGGATGCGTAACAAAAGTGATTACTAATTTAGCAGTTTTAGCTGTAAAAGATAATGCCTTTCATTTAGTAGAAAGAGCGCCTGGTGTTTCAGTTGAAGAAATACAAGCCGCGACAGAAGGAGCATTAGTTATTCCGGACCATGTTCCAGAAATGAATATTTAAAATATATTTGAATGTTTTTAAAAATAAATATATATCTTTGCACTCTCATTTTTATAATTGAGTATGCGTAGCGATTTTCTAATTAACTTCACGAGTTTAAAAGAAGGTCAACATATATTTAATTATAAAATTGAAGATTCGTTCTTTGAGCATCTTGAATATTCAGCCATTGAGGCAGGTAATTTGGAAGTTGAGTTGGTACTCGATAAAAAATCAACCCTAATGAATGCTGAATTTTCAATAAAAGGAAAAGTAAGTGTCATGTGCGACAGATGTACAGATGTTTTTGAAACTGCTGTCAATACAGTTGGCGAACTAATTTACAAATTCGGTTCAGAATCAATAGATGATGAATCAGTAGTTGTAATTTTACCAAGAGAATTTGAAATAGATGTAACTCATCCGATTTACGAATTCACAAGCACTAGCCTACCTTTAAGAAATTTACATCCGAAAGGGCTATGTAATGAAGAAATGCTTAAAATAATGGATCAATATCTTCTGATTTCAGAAGAAGAGTAAAAAAAGACAGTACTAAAAGATTAAAATAAAGAAAAATGGCGCATCCTAAAAGAAAGATTAGCAAAACGAGAAGAGACAAAAGAAGAACTCACGTAAAAGCAGTTGCAGCAAATATTTCAACTTGCCCAACAACTGGTCAGCCTCACCTATTTCACCGCGCTTTTTGGCACGAGGGAAAACTATACTACAAAGGAAAAGTATTAGCTGAAAAAGAGGTAGCTATTTAAATTCCTTTGAATTATAAAATACTTCAAGCTTGTTACTACATGTAGCAAGCTTTTTTTAGTTTAAACTATCTGTTTTTTGAAGAAAAAGGCCGTTTTTGATAAAAAAAACGCAATTTTTCGCAGAAATATAAGTGGGTTTAGGAATTTTTGATAATTTTACCGTCTTAGCAATTGTAAAACTTTGTTAATAGAAAACAACCAACCAAATGACTAAAATTACCGCAGCTATTACTTCCGTTCATGGCTATGTACCCGAAAAAGTTTTAAGTAATTTCGATCTCGAAAAATTGGTTGACACCAACAATGAGTGGATTGTTTCAAGAACAGGAATAAAAGAAAGAAGACTAGCAGCTAAAGGAGAAGCATTATCTGATTTTGGTGTAAAAGTAGTTGAAGGGATATGTGAAAAAAGTGGTATTAAACCAACAGAAATCGATATGATAATTGTTGGAACAATTACAGGTGATTACCGATTCCCAAGTACTTCCAATGTCATTTGCGATAAAGTAGGCGCAACAAATGCTTGGGGCTTTGATTTAAGTGCGGCATGTTCTGGCTTTTTATATGGGCTTGACGTTGGAAAAAACTATATTGAAAACGGAACTTACAAAAAAGTAATTGTCATTGGTGGAGATGTCATGTCTAGTATAATTAATTACAAAGACAGAGCCACTTGTATTATTTTTGGTGATGGAGCAGGTGGAGTACTTTTAGAGCCAGACACTGATGGTTATGGAATCCAAGATGCAATTTTAAAAGCGGATGGCTCTGGTCGTGAATTTTTATTACAGGCAATTGGTGGTTCAAAAGAACCAATCACAAAAGATAACGTTGAAACTGATGGTATGTACGTATACCAAGAAGGACAAACAGTGTTCAAGAATGCTGTACGAAGCATGGCAGATGTGTCTGCTGAAATCATGGAAAAAAACAACCTGAGCAGTGATGATGTTCGATATTTGGTACCGCACCAAGCCAACTTAAGAATTATTGACGCAACGGCCAGACGAATGGGTCTAGATTCCGATAAAGTAGCAATTAACATAGATAAATTTGGAAACACTACCGCTGGTACAATTCCTCTGTGCCTTTGGGAATGGGAAAAGAAATTTAAAAAAGGAGACAATATAATACTCGCAGCATTTGGTGGAGGCTTCACATGGGGAGCCACATATCTCAAATGGGCGTATGATGCAAAATAAATTGAAAACTAATGACTAAGTAACCTAAGAAAATATGGACATTAAAGAAATTCAAAACCTAATCAAATTCGTATCTAAATCAGGTGTGAATGAAGTAGCCTTAGAGCAAGGTGATTTTAAAATTACTATTAAAACTGAAGTTGCAGGTTCTGACCCAGTTTACATTCAGCAAACTGTTCCTGCTAATATGCCACCTGCTGTGGCTGCACCTGCACCAGTAGCAAGTGCACCTGAGGCACCAGCAACTGCTGCTGCAAAAACTGACGGAGGAGCTTCAGCAGATGACAGTAAATACATCACTATTAAATCACCAATGATTGGTACTTTTTACAGAAGACCATCTCCAGATAAAGATTTATTTGTGAATGTTGGCGACTCAATTGCTGAAGGTGATGTGATCTGTATTATTGAAGCCATGAAATTATTTAACGAAATTGAATCAGAAATGTCTGGCAAAATTGTTAAAATATTAGTTGACGACATGTCACCAGTGGAATATGATCAACCATTATTTTTAGTTGATCCTTCATAGTCACCTTAAATAGCCACAATTATGTTTAAAAAAATATTAATTGCCAACAGAGGCGAGATTGCTTTACGTATTTTAAGAACATGTAAAGAGATGGGTATAAAAACGGTTGCTGTGTATTCAACAGCCGATAAAGAATCTCTCCACGTTAGATTCGCGGATGAGGCGGTCTGTATTGGTCCAGCACCAAGTTCAGAATCATACTTAGTAATGGATAGAATAATTGCAGCTGCAGAAATTACAAATGCAGATGCCATTCATCCAGGATATGGATTTTTATCTGAGAATGCAAAATTCTCTAAAATCTGTCAAGAACATGGAATTAAGTTTATTGGCGCATCTCCAGAAATGATTGAAGCAATGGGAGACAAAGCTTCAGCAAAACAAACCATGATTGATGCAGGTGTACCCTGTATTCCAGGAGGTGCAGGATTATTGGACGACCTAGCTCATGCCAAAAAAGAAGCAAAAGAAATCAAGTACCCTGTAATGATTAAAGCTACTGCCGGTGGCGGTGGAAAAGGGATGCGAATTGTGTGGTCAGAAGACGAAATGGAAGAGCATTGGAACTCTGCTAGACAAGAATCTAAAGCTGCTTTTGGAAATGATGCTATGTATATGGAAAAGTACATTGAGGAGCCACGTCATATAGAAATTCAAATTGCAGGCGACCGCTATGGAAACGCTTGTCATTTATCTGAAAGAGATTGTTCTATCCAAAGAAGACATCAAAAATTAGTAGAAGAAACACCTTCGCCTTTTGTTGACCAGGCCCTGAGAGAAAAGATGGGAGATGCATCAGTAAAAGCTGTAAAAGCTGTGAAATACGAGGGAGTTGGGACGATTGAGTATTTAGTAGATAAACATAAAAACTTCTACTTTATGGAAATGAATACCCGAATTCAAGTTGAACATACCATTACTGAAGAGGTAATCAATTACGATTTAATTAAAGAACAAATTAAGCTTGCAGCTGGCGAAAAAATTAAAAACTCAGCTTACTTCCCGCAGCTGCATGCTATCCAGTGTAGAATAAATGCAGAAGATCCTAGTGCAGGTTTCAGACCAAGTCCGGGGAAAATTACCGATTACCATGAACCAGGCGGACATGGAATCAGAGTTGATACACATGTATATGCTGGTTATTCAATACCTCCATACTACGATTCAATGATCTCCAAATTGATTACGGTTGCCCAAACTAGAGAGGAAGCGATTACAAAGATGGAAAGGGCATTAGATGAGTATATCATTGATGGAATAAAAACAACAATACCTTTTCATATCAAATTAATGAAAAATGAAAAATTCAGGGAAGGCGATTTTACAACCGCCTTTATGGAATCTTTTAAAATGAAATAATTTTTTCAAAGCGTCTCAAATTTTTCGAGACGCTTTTTTTTTGAAACTGTGTTTTAATAATTATCTTTAGAACAAGGAAATTAAAATTTAATAACAAATGAGAGCATTAATTTTTCTCGTTTTAGTCATTTGCACCTTTATCAATCAAAGTTGCGAAAATGCAGAAAATTCTGCTGAGCACACTATCCTTCCGGGTCATATCATCCCGGCGAAAGGAGGAAAATTCTATGGAGATACATTAAAAGTTAATTCTAACGAAGTTTATACTGCTTTGTTCCCAGCTTCAATAGCAGATATTTATTCGCAACATATTTCAAGTCAAATATATGAAGGCTTGCTAAAATTTAATCCAAATAATTTAAAAATCGAGCCCTGTATTGCCGAGTCCTATCATATTGACTCAGCAAATAGTAAATATACGTTTAAGCTTAGGAAAAACGTATACTTTCATGACAATCCATGTTTTACCAAAGGAAAAGGCAGGACAGTAACTGCCAAAGATGTCCAATTTGTTTTCGAATTTTTATGTTCAAATCACCCCTTAAACACTTCTCCTATTTTATGGAAAAATTATATTGCTGGAGCCAACGATTTCTATTCTAGTAAAGCAGATCACGTGACAGGGATTGAAGTGATAGATGAACAAACCATTTCAGTTAAACTGAACGAACCTTTTTCCGGCTTTTTAAACATGTTAGCTTTAAATCAAACGGCAATATTTCCTAAAGAAGTATTAGATTTTTACGGAGATCAGGCACTCTCGCATGCTGCTGTAGGTACAGGACCGTTTATTCTTAAATCAGTAGAAGAAAATATCCTTTTAGAAAAAAATAGAAAGTATTGGAGGCGAGATGAATTTGGAAATCAGCTGCCATTCCTATCTTACATTGATATCCAATTCACAAATGACAAATCGGAAGAATTAGCGAAATTCAAAAATGGGGAAATTGATTTTATTTGGGGATTACCAGTTGAAGAAATTCAAAATGTTATCGGATCGCTAGAGGAGGCAAAACTAGGGAAAAATAAAGAATTTAATGTTCAGTCAATTAATAACTTACAAGCAGAATACTACATTTTCTCTTTTGCAGATTCAGTGTTTAAAGATATCCATTTGCGGAGAGCCTTGAACTATGCTATTGACAAATCGTTTATTGCAAGCTATGTTTTAGAAGGCTCAGTTCTTCCTGCAAACAATGGTCTAATACCTGACATTTCTGGTTATAAAAAATCATTATCAGAAAATTATAAATTCAATCCAACTAAAGCGAGAAAGGAACTAAAGTTATCTAACTATCAGCCTTCAAAAGAGGATCATATGATTACTCTATATTACAATAATACAGGTGATATCAATAAACCAGTTGCTGAAGCAATAAAAAAACAATTAAAAGATATTCTAAACATTGACTTAAAACTTGAAGAGTCTGACAGAAAAACATTTTTCGAAAAAATTAGCAATGAAGAGTTACCGTTTTGGCGATATGGATGGATTGCTGATTATCCAGATCCTGCCAACTTTATGGCTTCTTTCCACAGTAAAAACATTAAAGGGTCAACAAATAACTCTAACAAATCTCAGTTTTCTAACCCTGAATTTGATTTAAATTTTGACAAAGCAATGGCTGAGGTAGATGATGAAAAAAGACTTAACTTTTTAGCGGAAGCTGAACAAATCATAATGCAGGAAGCCGCAATAATTCCTCTTTTTTACTTTACTTCCATTAGATTAGTCAATCCAAAACTAAAAGACTTACCAATAAATGAATTGGAATTCAGAGATTATTCAATTACATATTTTTCAAACAAAAAGAAAAAAAATGTGAGAGTATATGATGACTTTGAAAATATCGATTGATAGCCTCTTCTTAATAAATTTTTAGATATCTTTTTCCTTATTAATTAGTCTGAGTTTAATGGCATAAGACTTGCATCATAAAGTAATAAACGTGCTAATTCGTTAACCTGTTAATTAATCGAAAAACTACACCAGAACAATTGCCAGATACAAACAATAGTCTATATTTGCGCCTGCTTTTAAAGTCTATAGAATGATTGAAAACTTATATATCGCTCCAACTGATGAATCTCCAAAAGTAGATTTTAATTCTGAAACTGGATTATTTGAAATCAGTGGCATTTCAATCTCTAAGGAGGCTGACCGGACATTCGGTCTAATAAACAATTGGTTGAAAGGCTACTCCGAGTATCCACAAGATGTATCTCAGTTAATCATCAATCTAGATTACTTTAATATCTCAACTTCAAAACATTTGTTAGATCTCTTGTATAAATTGAAACAGCTTGAGGAAAACGAAAAATTTGTATCAATAGAATGGCACTATAACGAAGAAGAAGTTGACATGTTAGAACTAGGGCAAGACTATGAAATGATGGTACACTTGCCTTTTAAATATGTTGGTCATAAACTGATGAATAAACAAGTCTGTTAATATTTCACAAAAAATAGTAAAAAACGGCGGTACCGCAGGTAGCACTTGAGTAATTTGTTGCTATTTTTGCCAGATATTTTAATTTGAAAAACTAATTCTTAACCATCTAAAAATGGAAAATAAAAACACCTTAGCTAAAGTAGCAATTGCTGCAAACGTGGTATTACTTATCCTAATCATTATTCTTTTCACTTCTGTTGGGAAATCCGACAGTAAAAGCACAGAGGTAACTTCAACTAATACTGGTGACTCAGCAGCAGTAATCACTAGCAATGTTTCTGCTACAGGTAATATTGCATTTTTCAATATGGATTCATTGAACTCTAAATTATTACTTTACACAGAAATAGAAAAAGAAATTCAGACTGCCGCTAAGAGTGCTGAACAAAAAATGCGAAACAAGCAAAGAGATATTGACAGATGGAAAAAGGATTGGGAAAAAAAGGGACAATTACTATCTAGCGAGCAAGAGAAATATTATAAAGAAGCTGAAAAAATTCAGAATGAAGCTATGCAATTCGAACAAAATGTTCAAATGAAATTACAACAAGAGCAGGAAGGTTTAATGACAACATATGCGTTGAGAATTTCAAACTTTACTGAGGACTTTGCAAAAGCAAATGGCTATGATGCTGTATTTGCTTATCAGTTTGGTCAGTCACCATGGTATTACAACAAATCACTTGATATTACTAGCAAATTAGCGGAAGTAATGAATGTTGATTTTAAAGATTCAACAAGCCCTAGCGACTCTGAATAAGGATGCATATTGCAAGAAAAACCAAGGAAAATAATATAGCAGAACATGTATTATACATGTTTCAAATTGAAGACTTAATTAGGGCAAACAATCTAGATATAGATACAATTACCCATAGTATTTTAGAGCCGCAGCTGCCAGATGAGGAGACTGTGGGAGCCTACAAAAAATGGTATCTCGATTTAATTAAGCAAATGAAGTATGAAGGTATTGCCAAAAAAGGGCATACATCAGAAGTGAATGAAATTTTAATGGAATTATTGCTGCTTCACAACACGCTTTTAAATGTCATAAAAGAGCCAAAGTATCTTAAAGTATTTGAAGCTGCACTGCCAAGTTTAAAAGATTTTCAACAAAAAAGTGAATCCGCAGAAATTAATTTAATTGAAGTTGGGTTTAACGCTTTATACAGTAAAATTATTTTAAGACTAAATAAAGCAACGATTACTGAAGCCACAGAGCAGGCGTTTCAGTCTATTTCTCAAATGTTTGCCTATTTAGCAGCCTATTATAAAAAAATGAAAAAGGGCGAATTAAACTTTGCCAATAATTAACATTTATAATTTTCAAAATTAGTTAGCTTTGCTTTGTGTTTAGTTGGCTATTATTTCATTTCATTCTAATTCCACTGTCGTGGTTGCCAATTACTATTCTTTATTTTATATCGAATTTGGCTTACTTAATTGTTTACAGAATAATTGGTTATCGCAAGTCGGTAGTCATCAATAATCTCTCTAACTCTTTTCCCAAAAAAACGAAAACAGAAATAGATCTTATTTCAAAGGCATTTTATAAACACCTCTCCTATTTATTAGCGGAATCAATCAAAAACCTAACAATTTCACGTCAATCACTTTTAGATAAATTGACCGTTGTTAATCCTGAGTTAATGAATACTTTATTTGAAGAAAAAAAATCTGTTATTTTGCTAGGCAATCACATGTACAATTGGGAATACCTCATATCAGCTCAGAATTTACTGTTTAAACATCAAGCTATTGGAATTGGCACACCACTAAGCAATTCTGTGTTGAATGAAAAAATCAATAATAAACGTGCCCGCTTTGGTATGAAAATAACAACAAATGAAAATTATAAATCAATAATAAATTCCTCCAAAAATACTCCAACTGCCACTCTAGTGCTTGGAGACCAATCACCTTCAAAGTCTGCAAATGCTTACTGGACAGTATTCTTGAACAGACAAACACCTTTCTTTTTTGGAGCTGAAATTATGGCTAATGAAATGAATAGTGCCGTAGTGTATTGCCAGTTAGAAATGACAACACGTGGTGTTTACCAACTAACATTAAAAGAAATAACTAAAAACCCAACTGAAGAACAGTACGGGAAAATCCTAAGCACATATGCCAATTATTTGCAGGAAGATATATTAAATGCTCCATCATATTGGCTATGGTCGCACAAACGTTGGAAAATGCAAATCCCTGAAGATATTGAGTCAACTAAGGCAGCTCACAAGAAAAGATTCCTCAAAAAATTTAGATCATAAAACAAACTCTAAACAATGGGTATACTGATCTTTTTAGCGGATCTCACCTAAAAACTTAATCTTATTGACATTAAAAAATTTCTTCCAGCTCCTGAAATTCCAGAACTGTACGAACGATATCGTTGATTTGTAATGTTTTCAATTCCTGCATTTATAGTTAACACTTGACTTACATCATACATTAATTTAAAGTTAATGGTATACCAAGATGGAGAATAAGGGTTACCATTTGCATCTGAAGCATACAAATACGGTTTTTCAATTTCCTCAATCGGCATTTGACTATAAGGCCGTGCAGATACATAATAAGCATTTAAATCAACCAATAATTTTCCAGTTTTGTAAAGTAAATTAGTTGTTCCAAAAAGTGGCGCTGCATGTCTTGACGGTGAAATTTGCCCATCAGTAGTTTCGACTTCTCCCTTCTGAAAGTTCGCATTCGAAGTAATTGACAGTCCCTTACCTAATCTTAAATCAATCCCAATCTGAAAACCATACACATTTACAAAGGAAGCATTCTGGAGCGCTTGAACTTGACTTAATTCACCGGCATAAACAATACTATCGCTACCATTGAGTTGAAAATTTCTTCGAACAAGTGCATTATTCAAAAAAGTAAAATAGGACGTGAAATCAATTTTTAAGCGACTTCCTAGCATTTTTGTTACACTTAAATCAGCGTTGTACGCATATTCGGCTTTTAAGCCGGGATTAGGCACCACAACTAAACCCGGTGCAGAGTCAAATACTTTTCCGATATCATCCACATTAGGACTCCTGTACCCAGTTGCTAAATTAGCGGTAAGAATCCATTTTTTATTTGGTCGAAATACAGCTCCTAAACTACCTGTAAGTGCACCATCATTATTGTTTGCTGTTGTAAACGGAATTGGATAAAAATCGTTATTAAACTCCGCATTTATGATAAACTGACTGTACCTCAAACCACCTTGAAAAATTAACTTTTCGGTTAGTTTATATTGGTTGGTGATGTATGCACCCATTGATCTCCAATTAGATTTTGGATACCTTGGAGCTCCTTTTGATTCAACACCTGTAAAAACATCTTCATCAACACCTAAAGAGCGGACAGAATTAAGCACAAACTCAACACCATAAAACATTTCATTTCTTAAACCAATTGATTTTTCCATATCAATATTTGCGGAAAAAGCATTTACCTTTTCTAATCTAGTTTCGCGAACTGAAGCGTTAAAATCTCTAGAAATACGACTTTCTTGGAAATATTGATGTGCAATTTTTAAGCTAATATCATCATAGAACTTTCCTGTCCCTTGGTGAGAAATACTTAATAAGTTCATAATCCACTTTTGAGGTCCGTAATTCCATTCTCCATACCTCGGCAAATCATTTTTTGTCCTAATATGCCGGTCATATCTTGCATAGTCAGAAGTTTCAGAATGATGGAATGCATATTCAAAATGTAAATTAGATTTTGGTTGATACTTTATTTTTTGCATTAAATTTATTTGAGAGTATCCCGTCGGTGTTTGTATTCTGGGATCGGGGTTAATTTTAACCACGTCAAGGTCATCTATTCTCTCCACATAAATTGGTCTTAGATAATCGTCGGGTCCATATTTCCCCATTTTAAGATCTCCGTATTTTGATGCAGTAATACTAGTTAACATAGCCCACTTCTTCCAGCCAAGATTTATGTCAAAATGGCCTGCATACTCATTATTCGCAGAGGACAATCTCGAAACCGCAGAACCTGATATTTCTTGTTTTCCTGTCAGTGATAATTTTGGACTCAAAGTCGAAAAACTCATCACACCGCCAATAGCGTCACTTCCATATATAACAGACCCTGGTCCAAACAGCACCTCTGTATTACTAATAGCTAAGGGATCTAATGAAATAACATTCTGTAAATTTCCGCTTCTAAAAATGGCATTATTCATCCTAACACCATCAACGGAATACAATAATCTGTTTGTAGAGAAACCTCTAATCATGGGGCTTCCTCCCCCTAATTGACTTTTTTGAACAAACACTTCTCCTGAACTGGCTAATAAATCGGCAGCAGTTTGAGGGTTGGTTAATCTGACACTTTCCAAACTAATCGATTTAATTTTAAATGGAATATCCTTTGCGTTTTGAGCAAATCTTGATGACGAAACCACAACAACATCTGAAGAAAAAGCAATTGCAGCTAAGCTTAATTGAAAATTTACTGCCTGCAAACTATCGTAACTAATGACAATTTGCTGATACCCCATCAAAATGACCTGTATTTTGTCGGAATTTCTGAAGTTAGAAAGTTCTGCCTGACCGTTTTTATTGGTAACTGCAAAAGCTTTGGGATTGTATTTGATAAAAGCAACATCTGATAAGAGGTTGCCATTAGCTTTATCCTTAACAGTGACAATCTGCGCGTTTAGCGTTAATGCATAGATGATAGCACCAAGCATTAATATTATTTTTTTCATTTTTTTAAATTTTTCTATTACTAATCGTAAAAAATATGACTAAAAATTAATCATACAGTAATATTAAAATTTAGGTGGACGAGAACTTGGCCCCATTTGAAATAAATGATAGAGATTTAAATATTTTACATAACAGGTTTGTAATCCTTGCGCCAGACCTTCAGTGTTTAAAGACTTATAATTGCTACAGAAGTAATTTTTATAGACATTTTTATTTGTTTGATTTTCATTAGGCTCTCCTGATTCAGGTATTAAGTAGTTCCCTAACCATTTATAAAATCGTCTTTTGTACTTAGATTCTTTGGTATCATGAAAGCACTCGTAAACTACCCCGTCTTCAATTTTTTGAATTGAAACAATGTCATACATCTCCCCTTCTAATTCAAATTCATTATTTTTTTTCCAATTCAAATTTGTAGATTCTTCGTCGGAAAACTTAAATTCAATTAATCTTTCAGGAGCAATTCCAGAACGAATTGACTCTAAGACTGAATTTCTGATATTTGATTGATCTAAGGAAAATTTAATACAGACCAATAAAAACAATGTCATCATTGCAACGGCAAGTAGTCGAGCAATCTTTAATTTGTATTTTATTTTTGTTTTCAAATTTTGACTTGTGATTCAAATTTACCTATTTTAATATTTAAAACTACATTAAAAGATTAAATTATAGCGCAAAGTTCAAGTCTATTCTATAGCTAAATAAAAGACATTTTAAATTAGAATGATTAATTTTTAATCATTAAACGACTATTTTTTAATCATAATTTCATACATTTGTATCAAATCAAAAGAAATATTGGCTTTGGCATGAATGAACTTGATCAATTAATCAGTTCAATTATAAGCTTTTTACTTCTTTAAAACAAAGCTTATGTTAGTAAAAACTTATGGATGTGCTGTGTATGGCATTGAAGCCATCCCAATTACAATTGAAACAAATATAAGTAGAGGTATAAATTTCTACTTAGTTGGACTGCCTGACAACGCAGTTAAAGAAAGTCATCAAAGAATAAAGGCTGCATTCGCAAATAACGGCTTTAAGTTTCCCGGAAAGGAAATTACAATAAACATGGCGCCTGCTGACATTAGAAAGGAAGGATCGTCATATGATTTAACAATTGCAGTAGGCATACTCGCTGCCAGTGGTCAAATTTCTAATCCAGAAATTGGTGATTATGTAATTATGGGAGAACTCTCATTGGATGGAGGATTACAAGGAATGAAAGGTGCACTTCCAATAGCCGTGCGAGCAAGAGATGACGGCTACAGAGGAATTATTTTACCAAAACAGAATGCTCAAGAAGCAGCGATAGTTGATGGAATTGAAATCATTGGAGTTGAAAATTTAGCCGATTTAGTCAATCATTTCAATGGTGAAAAGCACATTGAACCAGAAGTATTGCACATTACGGAAGATTCGTTGCAAAAGCAATGGGACTATATGGTGGATTTTGAAGATGTAAAAGGTCAAGAAAATGTAAAACGCGCCATGGAAATTGCTGCAAGTGGTGGACATAATATTTTATTAGTGGGGCCACCAGGATCAGGAAAAACCATGCTGGCCAAAAGAATTTCAACCATTCTACCCCCGCTTTCATTAGAAGAAGCCATTGAAACAACAAAAATTCATTCAGTTGCAGGTTTGGTTGGTGCAAATTCAGGAATTGTGACGACTCGTCCTTTTAGAAGTCCCCACCACACAGTTAGTGATGTAGCATTGGTGGGAGGTGGTTCAAACCCAAAACCAGGAGAAATATCACTAGCCCACAACGGCATATTGTTCCTAGACGAACTCCCCGAGTACAAAAGACAAGTTTTAGAAGTAATGAGGCAACCACTGGAAGATCGAGTAGTCAGTATTTCACGAGCAAAAATGAGTGTTGAATATCCAGCAGGATTCATGCTTGTTGCCTCTATGAATCCCTCCCCAAGTGGCAATTTTTTTGATCCTGACGATCCAAATTCCGATCCGGAATATGTAGTAAAACGGTACTTAAACCGAATTTCAGGTCCGTTAATGGACAGAATTGATTTACATATTGAGGTTCCAGCTGTTAAATTTGACGAATTAACAACAAAGGAAAAAGGAGAGAATAGCGAAACTATTAGAGGAAGAGTTATTGCAGCTCGTGCCATACAAAACAATCGATTTAAGGACTTTGAGGGCATATACTATAACGCTCAATTAACAGCAAAATTGATTGAAAAATTTTGCGAAATTGACGAAAATGGAAATAGACTTCTTAAGCTCGCAATGGATAAAATGGGACTGTCGGCAAGAAGTTATGCTAGAATTTTAAAAGTAGCTCGTACTATTGCGGATTTAGCAAATTCAGATAATATAGAAGCTGAACATATAGCTGAAGCTATTCAGTACAGAAGTTTGGACAAAGGAGGAATGATGAGTTAATATTCAGGAACTATTCAATATTTCTACCTCGCGCATTTTAGCATTTCAATTCTTGCATTTTTTTGTATAATGTACAACAAGTAATATATAAAATACTATATTTATGCAGTCTTAAATAAAAATGTAATGAGTACTAGAAATATTTTAGTTCCCCATGATTTTACAAAAGCAGCAGATGTTGCATTTTCATACGCTGTAGCTCTAGCGAAAAAATTGAGTAGTGAAGTGAATGTAATTCACATAGTGAAAGATAATAAGGGAGTAACAGCTTCGGCCAAAAAACTAGAAGATCACATCAATAATGTGTCAAGCAATTCTGACGTTAAGGTTAATACCATGGTAAGAATTGGAGATATTTTTACTGATATTTCTTCAGCTGGTAAAGAGTTACATTCTTCTATTATAGTGATGGGAACGCATGGAGCGAAAGGAATGCAGAAAGTGTTTGGAAGTTTTGCTATCAAAATTATTACTTCAACTCATATTCCTTTCATTATCGTACAAGAAGACTATCAACCTTCGGAATTAGAAAGAATTGTAGTGCCAATTGATATTTCGAAGGAAAGTTTACAAGTTGAGCAAGTTGTATCGGCCATTGCAAAAAAAGCAAATGCAGACGTTAATATAATTGCTGAAAGTCATACCGACACTGCTTTAAAAATAAAAGTAGCTGTTCACTTTAAGGTATTAGCTGAACAGTTTGATTCTGTTGGCGTAAATTATACAACTGAATCAATTAAAAAATTGGCGGCAAAAGAAATTGTTAATTATTCAACGCAGAATAATGCAGACTTAATAGGGATTGCTTATCATACAGACAGTATTTTGCCACAATTCGACAGAATATTTCAAGATTTATTAATGAATAGTGAAAAATTACCAATTCTAATTATAAATGCTAAAGAAGTAGGCAACTATTTCTTCTAAAATAAAGATTTTCAACCCTTATATTTACCTATGAAAAAGAAAAAGCCATCTCGAATAATCGGGATGGCTTTTTTTTGACTTCTTATAGTAACCTATCCGTTAAAAATATCCTTCATTTTGTCGAAAAAACCTTTTTCCTTTGCGCTAGGATTTGGTTTGAAATTTTCACTCTTTCTTAACGATTCTAATGTTTTTCTTTCGTCTTTACTTAGCTTTTGAGGGGTCCAAATATTAAGGTGAACAAACAAATCGCCCTTACCATAACTGTTAACGCTAGGCAAACCTTTCCCTTTCAGTCTTAGCATTTTTCCACTTTGAGTCCCTGGTTCGATTTTTATTTTTGCCTTCCCTTCCACTAGTGGAACATACAAATCAGTACCAAGAGCAGCATCAATAAAATTCACATAAGCCTCGTGATGCAAGTTTTCGGAATCTCGTTTTAGATTAGTATATGGCTCTTCTTCAATCACTACTAATAAGTCACCTGGCACACCATTAAATGGACCTGCATTACCCTTGCCACTTACTTTCAACTGCATCCCCTCTTCTACTCCAGGTGGAATCTTAATTTCAACAATTTCTTCTTGCCGTTTCAAGCCCTGCGCATCAGCACCTCCAGGTTTTTTATCAATAAATTTACCTGTGCCGTTACAAGATGGACAAGTGGCCTGAGTTTGCATAGCACCCAACATGGTTTCCATGACTCTTGTTACCCTTCCTTGGCCTCCACAAGAGCTACATTCTGTAAAAGTGACACCTTCGGCATTCACTAACTTATTGACTTTTATCTTTTTGGTAACACCAAGTGCAACCTCCTTTAAATTAAGCTTTATCTTAACTCTTAAATCCGATCCTTTTACAACCCTCGAACCACCGCGAGATCGACCACCGCCGCCGCCAAAAGCGCCTCCGAAAATATCACCAAATTGGCTGAAGATATCATCCATATTCATACCTCCTCCAAAGCCTCCGCCACCGGCAGCTGAACCTACTCCTTGGTGGCCAAAACGGTCATAACGAGCCTTTTTATCAGCATTGCTTAACACTTCGTACGCTTCCGCAGCTTCTTTAAAAGATTCTTCTGCTGCTTTATCATCAGGATTTTTGTCTGGATGAAATTTCAAAGCTAACTTTCTGTATGCTTTTTTAATTTCCTGATCGCTTGCTGACTTGCTGACACCAAGTACTTCGTAATAATCTCTTTTACTCATTCTCTTTCATTATTATTGGCCAACCACAACTTTAGGGAATCTGAGCGATTTTCCTTTTAAGTTATATCCTTTTTCTATGACATCCACTATTTTGCCTTTCATGTCTTCTGAAGGCGCAGGAATATTTGTAATTGCTTCATGTACCTCAGCATCAAAAACTTCTCCTTTTACATCAATCGGCTCCAAACCTTTGGCTTTTAAACTGTTTAAGGCTTTGTTATAAATTAATTCAAACCCTTCTTTCAGTCCGTTTAAATCCTCCGATTTTTCATTGTTTGCAATCGCTCTGTCAAAATCGTCTAAAATTGGTAACAAAGTATTCATTAAATCAGAGGATGCAGATGAAATAATGTCAGCTTTTTCCTTTATCGAACGTTTTCTAAAATTGTCAAAATCCGAATACAATCTTAAGTATTTGTTGTTTAATTCCTCAAGCTTTTCTTCTGCCGTTAACTCAACTGGTTCAGCATCAACGGTAGGCTCTTCTGAATCGTGAGTCTCTGCTGCATCATTGTTCACAACTTCCTCTTCTAAATTTTCTTTATCTTTATTTTTTCTAGCCATTACTATTCATTTATATTCCGCTTAAGTCAAAAATGTTGCCAATTCAAGATCATTGACAAACTGTCAGAAACTCTCAAATATTTCTTGAACATTGTCAGGTTTATCGTCTATCTGACAGTTATTTTTCAGTTTATTTTTTTTCTTAAAGAAGGTGAACAAAAACTGGTATATTTGTGAAAAGCGTTCGTAAAAATGAAGTACAATTTAAGTGAAATTACAGAGGTGATAAAAAATAGGCGAACTATTTACCCCGAATTTTATAGTGATAGAGTCATACATCAAGAACAAATTGAGACCATTTTAAATAATGCAATTTGGGCACCAACGCACGGAAATACCCAACCATGGCAGTTTACCGTCTACATGAATGATGGCCGAAAAAAGCTCTCTGATTTTTTGTGTAATACTTACAAGCAAACTTCTGCAGAAGTATCTGAAATTAAATTTGAAAAACTAAAAAGCAGACCACTTCTTGCTGGAGCTGTAGTTGCTGTTTCACTGAAAAGAGATAGCACCGAAAAAATTTTAGAACTGGAGGAAATTGAGGCAGTTGCATGTGCTATACAAAATATGCATTTAACATGCACTGCGTGGGGCCTTGGTGCATTTTGGTCTACGCCAAAAATCATTTATTCCGATCTAATGAATCAGTTTCTCGAAATTGATGCAAAGGATAAATGCTTAGGGCTATTTTATATTGGCTACGTAAAGGAAGGCTATGAATGGCCAAAAGGACAAAGAAAACCAATTGAATATATGACAAAATGGGAAAACGAATAGGTTTTTTTAGACTGGTAAATTATAAAGATCATCCTGCCAATGAAATGTATAAGGTTTTAAATTTTAACTCTCAGGCAGAGTCTGATATGTTTGAAGAAAAATTGAAGGAGGGGAATTTTTTTTACGAAAAAGATGTGGAAGAAGAGAATGGTGTCCTACTGTATTTATTTGCTGTTAGAAATCGAGATTTTAAATCCATTCAGCAATTTAATTTTGAGGTAAGTGCTGCATTCCGATCGCCTATGATCAAAAATAAATCAGCTCGATACACACTCATTGCTTTTTTCTTAGCAATCATGTCTGTTGCACTCGTTGGCTATTTTAAATCAATGAATTAATGTGTGAATGGTCATGAAGGTTTACTTTATAGTTTCTTTTTTCATTAAATAGTTTTTAATTTTACACTACATATGGAATCTTTAAACTCATCATCTCTTCGTTTTATTATTAGCATTTTATTAATTCAAGTTTGTACGGTAAGTTTTGCTCAAATTGAAAAAACTAAAACAAAATTTGGATTTCAGTATAAACCAATTATTCCTAATCGATTTATTGGGCAAAACATCCAAGAATTTGAAAGTGAGTCGGCACCTGTATTTTCGGGTAATTTTCAACAAAAATTCGGCTATTCAGCAGGAATTGCAATTCGACACCAATTCACTTCGTATTTTAGCGTTGAATCAGCTATTAACTTTGTAAAGCGAAATTATGATTTTACCTATAATGTGATAGATTCTGGTTTCACAGCAACAAGTGACGTATCATTTATAGGCTATGACATACCAATCAATGGCTTAATATATGTTCAATTAGCAGATCAGTGGTTCATGAACGCCTCAGCTGGTATTAATTTCGGCTTCTATCCAACCAGTGTGCAATCTTTTAATGAAGACTCAAGTACAAAAAACATATTCAAACAATTGACCTCTCCTAGACGAAGAATTCAGCTAGGGCTAAATATTAACTATGGTTTTGAATATAGAGTGAAAAAATTGGGGGATTTTTATGTCGGCGCCACCTACTTATTGCCTTTCTCCAGCATTGCAATTAACCAAATGACATGGAGCACTAATGGTGGAGAAAGGATTGTAAGAGAAGAAGTAATTGGCAGCTTTTTCACACTTGATTTCAAATATTTCTTTCCCAAATAATATTTAACATTTTTTTCGATTCAAATATATCTCAAATTCAATTAAATATTTAACTTTGTTTTTCAAAGTACTTTTATGAAAAATAAAGTTGAACAATCGGCAGAAGACTTAAAGCACATTAGACAAATGATGGAGCAATCAAACAAATTTCTGTCGCTAAGCGGTCTCTCAGGAATAGTAGCAGGAGCGATTGCACTTGCTGGCGTATTTGTGGCTCGAACATTACTACACGAATTTAAAATTAAAAATGTTGAATTTGTACTACAAGGTACTTTTTATAAAGAAGCTGACCTCCTTAAATATAAACTCATTATATTGAGTGCAGCAATTCTAATTTTAGCGCTTGGCCTTGGGTTTATTTTTACCTATTTAAAAACAAAGAAAAGTAATGCCACTCTTTATAGTAAAACAAGTCTTAGAGTTGCTAGCGCACTCTTTCTTCCTCTGGCTTTTGGTGGGTTCTTTACAATTATTTTGGCCAAATACGACTTATTTCAACTGGCAGCTGCAGCAACATTAATTTTTTACGGAATGAGTTTGTTAAACGCCTCTAAATACTTAAACATAGAAATTAAGTATTTAGCCATTACTGAGATGGTTTTGGGCGTTTTTGCCGCATACTTTTTAAATGAAGTCATGTTACTTTGGGCGATAGGTTTTGGAGTGATGCACATTTTGTACGGGTCAATTATGTACTTTAGATACGATAGGAAAAAATAAATGGGCAAAATTGATCAATTAAATAAAGCATTTGAAAGCCGAGTTAGGCTTGGTATTATGTCTATACTAATGGTAAATGATTGGGTGGACTATAAAGAGATTAAAGAACAATTGTCGCTTACGGACGGCAACCTTGCTTCGCACACTTCGGGGCTTGAAAAATTGAATTATGTTAAAATTAAAAAAGGTTTTATTGGCAAAAAGACCAACACCAGCTATCAGATTACTGAGCTGGGTCGGGCGTCTTTTACTGCGCATTTGAACGCATTAGAAAAACTCTTAAAAGGGTTGTAGTTTTTTTTTATTTACACGCTTTGAAATTCAAAGCACTTTTAATTATTTTATGAAATATACAAAAAGTATTTATGTCGTTTTAACACTTATAGCTTCATTGTTAACCTACCAGCAGCACCTTGGCCTGAATGCACTAATTCTACCCATTATTTTTAGTGTTATACATTATATTTTACATCAATCAATAGTAAGTAAACGCTGGTTTATTGCAGCATTCCTGTGGATACTCAGTGGTCTAGGTGTATTTTTATGGCACCTGGATATTGGCATTCCCCTATTTATTATCTGTGGATTCCATTTTTTTGCAATTAGCTTTCATTCTAAAATGAGTTTACCAGCCTCCATAGCTCAATCTCTCATCTCATTTTTTACTGGGATTGGTAGATTTTTTTTATTTGACCTTCAAATCTTCAACACTAATAATTTAAATTCTAACAGTAAAAAAATAATCCGACTGTTGTTAATTGTCTGTATTCCATTACTCATTTTCATTATATTTCTTAAGTTATATCAGACGGCTAATCCTGATTTTGCAGAACTCACTCAATTTATAAACTTTGATTTTATAGAAGCTTCATTTTTCTTTTACTTCGGATTAATATTGATATTTTCATATGGATTAATCTTTTTTAAACCTAGCGCTAAAGTTTTAGAGATTGACATCAACAGCAAAGACGATCTAAGCAAAGAAGAATTTAACGTTGATGATAGTAATTCTCAATTAAACCTAGAATGGCAAATTGGTATAATTGTAGTTTCATCACTTAGCCTCTTGCTCCTAGGATTTATATTTATTGACTTTAACACAATCTATAATAATCAAAATGTAGGCATCAACCATTCACAGGGCGTTCATCAAAGTATTAATATCCTAATCACCTCAATTGTATTGGTGATTGTCATAGTCCTCTATTTATTTCGAGGCGCTGTAAATTATAAATCGTCAAAAGCCTTAAAGATTAGTACTTTCATTTGGCTGGGACTGAATTGTACGGTCATACTTTTAATACTGGCTAAAAACAACAATTATATCGATTCTTGGGGTCTGACCCACAAACGAATTGGCGTCTATATATATACTATATTATGCTTTCTTGGAATCTGCTATACAGTTTATAAAATTGAATATAGAAAAACAACTTCTTTTTTAATACGAACCACTTCCACTTCCTTTCTATCGGCCTTAGTTTTTTATGGACTTATCAATTGGAACGGCATCATTGTAACCTATAATTTAAATGAAAAAAACTTGGCCCCAAGCAAGGTCGACTTGCAATATCTTGCAAGGTTAGGACCTGAAACTTATCCGAAATTAACTGAATACTGCACTCAAAACTCAATTAATAATGAAGGCCTTATTTATAACCTTGACAAACGCATTGAATCGCTCCAAATGAGTTATTCTTCAGATTGGACAGATTTTCTTTCCTATACTTATAGCGGATATACTGCCTACAAAAAACTAGAGAAATATCAGTCCATTTCTTTAACAGACACATACTTCCATTTTTAATATGAATAGAAGATGGAAAATAGTTACCTGGCTTACTATCCAAGCAACTGAAATATCTGGCTTTGTTTTGCGAGAAAGAAACTGGAAATACAGAGTTGAAGACTACAAAAAAATGAAAGTTGGGAGTCTTGGATGGAAATACCATAAACTAGTTTTGTCGGGAACAATTCAGTTCAAAGCTAATTTGATTAAGCATGATATGAAGCATATTATTTTAGGATATGACATGACAATTAAAAACGAATTAAATATTGTTGCATTTCTACTCGGAAATAAAAGTGCTAATAAAGTATCCACATTATACTTAATCACCTGTCTGCTTTTTGTCCCCGAATATTTCACAAAACTGAGAAAACATTACAAGCGCGGTCAAATCGCGCATAGAATTAAAGACTATAACCTATCGAATTTTGTAGAAATGGATTTAAAATCTATTCAGAAAACATTAAATATTCCTGAGTTTAAATAGAAGTTGTAAAATAAAATAAATTAAACCATCTATTATGCCGTTCACTTTTTCCCATCCTGCAATTATTTTGCCGCTCAGTAAAATTCATAAATCAAAGCTTTCGCTAACAGGACTAATTGCAGGAAGTTTAGCTCCAGATTTTGAATATTTTATATTCATGAAAATGAGAAGAACTCATGGTCATGAATTAACTAGTTTTTTGTGGTTTAATTTACCAATTTGTATCGGTCTAGCTTTAGTTTATCACGGCATTATAAAAAAACCTTTGATAAAAAGTTTACCTCATTTTTTGTATCAAAGACTCTGTAATCAAAAAAATAATGATTGGTTTTCTTATTTTAAAAAATATTGGTTTGTATTTATATATTCGGCGGCTATAGGTGTGTTTTCGCACATATTTTGGGATAGTTTTACTCACGACAATGGCATAATCGGTAAATCCCCTGATTTTTTGTTAGAAGTAATTCCAGTACTAAATCAAAGAGTTTACGAATTTTTACAACTAGCAAGCACTATGGTTGGTGGTATTTATGTTTTGTATTTTATCCAAAAACTGCCTATTCAACCAACACATAAACTTCCAATATTAGAAAAAATAATGTTTTGGATGAACGTCTTAATCCTCATGACCACTATCTTTACGATTAATACACCAGCAAATATTTCTGAATTTATTGCAGTTACAATTGGTTCATTTGTTTATGGAATAGTAGGATCATCAATATATCATTCAATTTATGAAAAAATTTATTCAAAAAGAGCAACGAAGTTTTAAGGTTGCATTTAACGGTTTGAAAATCCTCTTAAATGAAACTCATTTTATAGCTCATTTGTGCTTTGCAGCACTCGCCATATTGCTTGGGTTTCTTTTTAAAATTGATGATATAGAATGGATGCTTATTGCATTATGTATTGCTATGGTTTTAGCTGCAGAAGCTACCAATACTGCTATTGAAAGAATTACAGATTACATTAGTTTAGAAAAAACTCCGGAAGCAAAAATAATTAAAGACATTGGTGCTGCTATGGTTTTAATCACTGCAATTGGCAGCCTAGTTGTTGGTATTCTAGTTTTCGTCTTTTAATTGTTGTTTTGTGGTGACCTGTAGATTGAAGAAATTCTTTTTAAAAAAAATAACTCAATCCTAAACTCAATGTTAGTCTTTTATAGGATAAATAGCTTCTTCTAAATCCTTTGAATTCTTGCTCTCTAAACGATCTGTTTTCAAGATCATATCTTCTATCTTGGTAATAGCTAAAGCTAAAGCTATTATCAATCACCTCAAATCTATCGTAGCTACTGACCTTATTGCCAGGGAAAAATGTAAACAAGTTAGAACTGAGGTCAAATTTTAAGAGCATTTTTCGCGACAACACAAAGTTTTTCCCAATATTCCAGCGAAAAGCTACAACATTAACTTTCGTGCTTTGATACTTAGAAAAGTCCTCTACTCTCAAGGAGTCTCCAACTATATTTTTAAGTTCTGTATCAAAATTGCCTGTTTCGAAGACCGTTAGCTCTGAGTAATCTGAAATCATAGAACCATATTCAAGCGTAATTCCTCCCCGTATTCCAAGAGGATTAATACCGCTGGCTCCAAAAAAATTAAGCCCTACTGAAAAGCCTCTATAATTTATATTTGGTTCAATAAAGTAATGAGTCACCGTACCTAAATTCTGATTCTCTGGAAATTTATACTCTTCTATTTCTGACGTTATGCTTCTAATTCCTGCAAGTTCAAAACCAAGGCTAAGAGATACTTTATTATTTAAAATTCTATTCAACCGTAGTGCATAAGAGCTGTTAACTATTCGTCTTTTCTGGACAGCCATTTGGTCTTGTCCTATACCATCTATAGCTATTTTAGGTTTTAGAGACGGTGCGGCATTATACCGGATCTCAACTGAATTTACTTTACCAAAATACGTAGTTTGAGCATTAACAAAACTCACATGAGAAATAGCTATAACTGCTATACAAAGTAATCTTTTCATCATCTTAATTTCCCTTTGAGTTAATATTTTTTAAAATGTGGAAAACCAAAAAGTCTATGTTCTTTTTATTTCCTGCTAATTTCAGAGAGACATTGTCTCCGTAGATTAACTCATCTGTTTCAGTATTAATAAGTATAACGCGGTAATCAATATACGACCGGGTCCGTAGATCATATAAAACAATGGGAATAGTTGCAATCAATGCAACGCCATAAAGATGATAACCATTAAATTCCTTCCTTTCTTTACTCACATCAATTTTACTAAAAAGAAATGAAGTACTACCATACATTTCAGACATTTTCTGAACTTCCTGATGACAGGATGGTATAAAATCTAAATCAGAATCATGGTCTAAAATTTCAGATAAATAGAGGTACATATTGCCTAATTGGTTATATTTTTCAACCTCAGACTTTACCATTGATTTTGTACTCACCATTTCTCTGTGTAAATCAATACCAGAATAGTCGTCCATATACAAATTTGTAAAATACTGTTGCATTTTTTCAGATTGTTCGTATTCATTTTCACCAGAAACATTATATAAGGTAAAGTATGGATCGATAATCACAATAGAATCAAGTCCAATACTAATACTTTCATTTTGTTTTAACGCCACTAAATCAGATTCTGACTCTCCATATTCTTTATTTTCGTCTTGAATTTTCTCTAAATCATCTATAAAATCGTCTGATGAAACAATGTCTCCCAAAGCATAATAGTGAAAATTAGTAACTGTTGGACTTTCGAGATCTTCGGAGGAGCCAGTCAAAGCAGCCAACTGTTTCTTCCTTTTAATTTTCTGATACCTTGACAAATCACTAGCTTCAATTTTTCTAATTGAGTCTTCAATATCAAAAGTTTCTATAACAACATCCACTGAGTCTTTATAGCTCTCATACGGTTCAGTTGAAAACTTCGAAATTTCAATATTATCGTCAAGTGCTAATGCTTTTTTTAATTGTTTTTCATACCGCTTATAACTGCTGTTTTCCGGATACTTTTTAATCAAATCATACACATACCTGTAAGCAATAACAGTCATTTGACTTTTTGATAACTCTTGAAATAACGCATGCAATCTATAGCTTTCACCTTCAACTTTTGAAAGACGAGTCCTAATCTCTGTATATCGTCCCGCATTTCTATATTTTGTAATGCCATATAAAGCTTTCATCTGTGAAGCTTCTAAAAACTCACTATCACTAAAATCCTTCTGAAGGAGGTATATATCGTACAAAGCTTCTATATACAGTCTTTCTGCTAGCTTTAATCTTACCCCCTCAAAACGAGCTAAATTTCTAATTTTATAAAACTCAGTTTCAGAAATTTTAAATTGCAAAGTTCCTTTGCTCTCTCTGTCATCAATAATATCAAAGGAGTTGTCTATTCTAGTCTTAATATTTGGATGTGTACTTCTACTGTCATCATAGTCCTCTTCTTTGGTTATCGGATTGATAGTATCGGAATAATAGAAATTTGGGATAGTTAGGTTTTCTGTATTAAAATAAAGAGTGTCAAATCGCAAATCTTCAAATGGAATATAAGAGTATAGTAAAACCCCAAAAGAGGATATAATATCATCAACTGCATATTCAGTTTCCAAATACAAGTCAATTCCCTTGCTGTCGGCATCTAATTCATTACTTTTTTTATAGACACTCATTTCATTCAAACGGTCATCATAACCAAGTCGACTATACTTATTTTTACCACTAAGCATTGCTTTGCGCTCAACATATGAATCTTGAACATGCTTCTCAGTATAATGCGAAACTTCATGCAATAAAATGTAAGCCAATTGTGCTTCATTTTCTAACTGCGCTAGTAGTCCTGTAGTAAAAAAAATAATGCCTTGATCAGTAGAAAATGCATTAACCTCAGTACTTTTCAACACATAAAACTTCAATTCATTCAACAAATCGTCTTGGCCTTTCAGCGCATATTTTGCCACTTCATTAAGGTAAATTGATAATGGCTCGTTAAATAAAATTTTACCGCTTTGTAATAATTGATCTATTACAAATCGTGTTGACAAAAAGAAAGTTTTATCTAATCCATCTTTGTTGTTTTTACTGAAGGCTTCTTTCGATTTTTCTGCTGAAGTCTTTAAAAACCCTGATGGAATATCTCCTGTAGACTTTAGACCTGTAAAATTAGCCAGGTCTTGACTTTGTATATCGAATAGAAGAAAAACAGAAAATAGAATCGAAAAAATAACTCTCATACTTTGAACTAGAATTTTTTAAGGAGACAATTGCATTCCAGCTAACACTTTTTCTACTCCAATTTTGGCTGGTTAGCAAATATATGTATATTTTGTGCTTATCCAAAAAAAAGACTAATTCTGTGCGAATTAGTCTTTAAACAATTAATTATTTGGAGCTACTTTGTAAACAACATCTCTCTGAATTTAGGCAATGGCCATATTTCATCATCAACTGTTATTTCAAGCTTATCAACATGGTATCTTATTTCATCAAACATTGATTTAACGTTATCACAATAAGCATATGCTTTTTTTGAAGCACTTGATAATTTATTTGCTTTTTTTCGTTCGTCAATCATATCATCAACCCTCGTGCTAATAACACTAATGTGGTTTGAGATGTCTTTGATAGTTTGCATTTGTGTTTTTGAAAGAGACTTGCCTTCTTTCTCTCCCATTATGTCCATCAAACCACTCACATTCTCTATCAAGCTATTTTGATAGGCAATGGCTGCCGGAATAATGTGATTTTTTGCCAAATCACCCATTATTCTTGATTCAATTTGAATTTTTAAGATGTAATTCTCCAATTCAATTTCGTGTTTTGCTTCTATTTCTACTGGCGTTAATATATCCAGATCTCCAAATAACTTTACAGACTCCTTTTTCTTCCATACTTCCAAAGCTCTTGGCGTGTCTTTATGATTAGACAATCCTCTTTTCTCCGCTTCTAGCGCCCATTCTTCACCATAACCATTTCCTTCAAATCTAATTTTTTTAGATGATTTGATTAGCACTTGAAGCTCTTTTAATATCGCTTCATCCTTTTTGTCTCCGCCTGATATTCTTTTATCTACTGACTTCTTAAAGTCAATTAATTGCCGTGCAACTATGGCATTCAATACCATCATTGAATGGGCACAATTTGCAGTTGAACCTACGGCTCTAAATTCAAATTTATTTCCCGTAAAAGCAAATGGTGAAGTTCGGTTTCTATCGGTGTTGTCTAATAATATTTCTGGTATTTTTCCAATATTTAATTTCAATTCTGTTTTAGCTTCAGGTGTCATTTTACCAGCACTAATACTCTTCTCTAAATCATCTAACATCTTAGACAATTGTGAGCCAATGAACACAGAAACGATAGCTGGAGGTGCTTCATTTGCACCCAAACGGTGATCGTTAGTAGCGGACGCTATAGAAGCTCTTAATAAATCGGCATTGTCATGAATAGCCATGATTGTATTAACGAAAAAAGTTAAAAACTGAAGGTTCGTTTTAGGATTCTTTCCTGGTTGCAATAAGTTTACCCCTGTATTTGTACCCAATGACCAATTATTGTGTTTTCCTGAACCATTCAACCCTGCAAAAGGTTTTTCATGTAAAAGCACTCTAAAATTATGCTTTCTTGCCACTTTTTCCATTACATCCATTAATAATTGGTTATGGTCATTGGCTATATTCACATCTTCAAACATTGGCGCGCACTCAAATTGATTTGGCGCAACCTCATTGTGCCTAGTTGTAACAGGAATTCCTAATAAATGAGACTCGTACTCAAACTCTCGCATAAAAGCAGTAGCTCTCTCCGGAATTGATCCAAAATAATGGTCATCCAACTGTTGCCCCTTTGCTGGAGAGTGTCCAAATAACGCTCTCCCGGTCATCACTAAGTCAGGCCGTGCGTTGTATAAAGCCGAGTCTACTAAAAAGTACTCTTGTTCCCACCCTAAAGTAGCATTCACTTTTGTAATGTTTTTATCAAAATACTGGCAAATATCAATGGCAGCTTTTTCAATTTTTGTGAGCGCTCGCATTAGTGGCATTTTATAATCTAATGCCTCACCTGTGTAAGCTAAAAATATAGTTGGAATACATAAGGTTTTCCCTATCACAAAAGCAGGTGATGTCGGATCCCATGCAGTATAACCTCTTGCTTCAAAAGTATTTCTTATTCCTCCATTTGGAAAGGATGAAGCATCTGGTTCTTGTTGCACTAATAAATCACCTTCTAACCTTTCAATAGCTGCTCCAGGGCCTATCGGTTTGAAAAATCCATCATGTTTTTCAGCTGTTGCACCAGTTAAAGGCTGAAACCAATGCGTGTAATGCGTCGCCCCTTTTGTAACAGCCCAATCCTTCATTGCTGAAGCTACTTGGTCTGCAATTTCTCTCGTTACTTTTGTTCCATTTTCAATAGCTGATTTTACCATTTTGTATGCAGCATCAGGCAAATATTCGCGCATAATATTAATATGGAAAGTATTTTCACCAAAATATTCAGACACTCGTCTTGTTGGGTGATCCATGTGTAATGGTGTTCTATGTAAAACATCATCTAAGGCATTGAAACGTTGTGAAGCCATAACTTTTTTATATTTTTTCGACAAAACTACATTAAAATCAAACTTAAACTGACTAAAAAATATAATTTTTTATCAACACCCCCCCTTTTTCCTATGCCGTTCAATCAAAAAAACATACTATTTAAACATTACCCCCTGTTTTTTACAAAAAAAACTAGTAAATTTATTTTTTGAGTATTTTTTAATTATTACATACTTTTGTACTGCATGAAGAATTTAGTGTTTTATTTAATCATTTTGTCTGTTGCCAGCTCTTGTTCTAAAGAATCGCTTAGCTTTAAAATTGAAGGCCAATTAAGAGAAGCAAACTCTGAAAAAACTATACCCAACGCGGTAGTAAATTTATTCTATAAAGAATACAAAAGTGGTATCATTAATGCCAATTACACTCTTGTGGGCACTAGTACTACCGACAATTTAGGGAATTATAAATTTGAAATTGACAGAATAAAAATTTATGAAATCAAAATAGAAATTGAGGACCCAAAGTATTACTCAGTGAGCAATATATACTCATCAAGTAATTTGGATTCTGAAAATATTAGTTACTTTAATATTGATCTCGAAGCTAAATCCTGGGTCACAATTTCACTTAAAAACCCATTCATTGCCACTGAAGAGCAAATGAACATCTATAAATCAAAGTTTAAAACGGATTGTGAGTCTTGTTGCGCCAATGGATCAAGTTCATTTATTGAAGTCGGAGACACTACTTTTACATGCCCAGTTGTTGGAGGATCGCAAGTTATACTAGACTATGGACTAAAGGGAAGTCAGGCTCAATACAATGAAAAAATTGATTGCATTCCATTTGACACAGCTTTTATTGATATCAATTACTAGCTATCATAATTTTAAAAGCTAGGCAATTCATTGGGTCTAGCAAATGGAAAGCTCTCTTTTTTTGATAAACTATAATACGTGTTTAATCCCCCAATTCCAATAGAATTAGCAGTTTCCAAATTCACATAACCTTCTTTAGAGATGCAATTATCAGGTATAATTAAATGCTCTATTTCTCCAATTATCAATTGAGTTCCATTTATCGGAATTGGAACAGATTCCAAGTAATTCATACCTATTTTTATTTCACATTCCTTAACAAATGGCGCTTTGAAACCAAACAAATATTCTTCTGTCAATCCACATTCTTTAAATTCAGAAATTCCTTTATCGAATTTTGCTGAAGTATAATGCGAATTTTTTATGATAGATAAGTGAATGTGATTAATGGTATACTTACCTGATTCCAAAATATTTGAAAATGTATTTCTTGGCACCTCTCCTTCGGGTCTTAAAATAAATCCTAACAAACTAGGGCTACTACCCAAGTGAACAATTGAGCTGAAAACAGCTAGGTTTACTCCGTGATCTTCAGAAATAGTGCCAATTAAATTACCTGGTTTTATTCCTGAAATGGAATTAATGATATTGAGTCGTTTTATTCTGTTTTCAATCTTAATGTCTTGTTTAGAAAAGTATGTCATAATTTATTTTTCAAACGGGATTTCTTTTTTACATTTTTTCCAAAAACTGAAAAAAGAACCATAGTAGCCTTTTACGGAAAACATCCAATCTCTATCTTCCTCAATCCCCCTGTAATGTTCAGCTGTTGGATGCTCTTTAAAATAGCAGTCCCCCGTAATTTCTTTTTCTAATTCTTCAAATTCACCAACAAAAATCTGCATTTCAGGTATATTTTCAGATAAATCTAAAATAAACTTAATGACTTTATCTGAAACAGGATACTTTTTAAAATGGGAAGGCTCTAGCAAAAGTATTCGATTGGCAGATTCGTCCGCTCTCCATAATGGGTCTAAATTATACGAATTGTACAATAATGTAGGAAGAGCTGGATTAATTTGAACTGTTTCTTTTTGAGGTAAACTAGTCTGCCAATCGAATTTTTTTATTGCTTTTAAAGCGGCCGGAATGTCCTGTAAAGGTAACTCGTCATAACTTACATCTAAGAAAGTATTGAACTGCTCAGTTTTGGTATACTTATTTATATTTTCTTGATTTGCAACATATTTCTTATTACTGTTTGCTCCTGCAACCCATTGCCAACTCAATGCATTACTTGCCCAATCGCCATCTAACAAATGATAATACATCCACTTAGCGGAATCAAACCAGTGACTTTTAGCTTGATTACATGAAATACTAGCCACATACATTCTGATATGATTGTGCATATAGCCATCACTGTATAAATGCCTTATTGCTTTGTCTATGACATCAATTCCAATATTGGCGTTTACTATGCTTTCAGATATTTTGTCATTTTGGACATCAGGCTGGGAATGTTTTAAATCATTATCAATCTCTGTTTTTTTTTCAACCCATATCTGCTGCCAATAATCTCTCCAAGCTAGTTCTTGGATAAATTTTTCAACTTGTCTTAGATTATAGCCTTCCTTAATTAGGTACTGATAAACATACTTTGTTGATATTACTCCTCGGGATATGTATGGAGATAAATAAGAAACGTCACCGTCAATGTAGTTTCGTGAAGCTCCATATCGTTTAGGACTTATGTAAGCTAGCTTTTCAAGAACATCAGCGTAACCAGTTTTGAACATACTTAGCGTTTTGAAATTTTATTCATAGAGATTGAACGTTGACGAGAGCATTTAAATCGACTAATTTCTTTGGACCGTTTATTCAGATGTTTTTTACTCACTCCACTATTCACTCTTTTACGCCATAATTTGAAGCTACTTAATTTTAAGCTCCGTCTCATTAATTTAATCACTTCTTTTTCTGAAAACCCGAATTGGTATTTAATGGACTCAAAAGGAGTTCTGTCTTCCCAAGCCATTTCGATTATTCTATCTTTTTCTCTTTCTGATATTTCAGTCATTATAAGTACCAAATTTCTTTTCCATTGCGAGGGTGCGAAATTCAAAAATTTCATTTAATTTTTTTTTAATTAAAATTGAGTTCGCTATCGATCCTAAAAATCCAAATGGTGGCTGGTATGTAACAATATCTGTCATTAATACTCCTCCTTCCGCCAATGGCTCAATAAAATGCTGATGATGCCACATGGCATATGGACCAATCCTTTGTTCATCTACAAAATATTTTTTATCAACCACGTTAGTAATCTCTGTTACCCAAGTTGTTTTAATTCCAGCAACTGGACTGACTTTGTAACCAATGATCATTCCTTTGTACATCTTCTCTGGCAAGTTTTTTGTAACAATATCAAATCCCATATATTTTGGAGTAATTTCTTTGAGGTTTGCAGGAGATGAAATAAAGTCCCATACCTCATCTATTGTTGCGTTTACTTTTTGTGTCTGATGTTTTTGATAGTACGCCATCCAATTATTTTTATGCTTTTGAAGCTCTTAATTCGTCAATTATTGTTGCAACTTCTTCTGCTTCGGCCACCTTTGCATCACTTTCAGTTCTATTCACTGTTGATAAGGCATGAGCTTCTTTCAGTAATTTTGCATACTTGTCTTGAAGTACTTCTACTTGTGATTTTTTTTTAAAAAAGTCAAACATATTCTTTTAGTTTTAAAGTTTTACCGTTGACATCCCTCCGTCAACATGTATAATTTGTCCGGTTATCCATTTTGCTTTTTCTGAAAGTAGAAAAGAGGCCATTTCAGCTACATCTTCTGGCTCACCTAACTTTTTTAAGGGGTGCCTTTCTGCATTTGCTGATACTTTCTCGGGGCTACTGAGTAACTTACCCGCCAGAGGAGTATTAGTAAGCGACGGTGCAATTGCATTAACTCTTACTTTTGGCGCAAACTCAGCTGCTAAGGATTTAGTGAGACCTTCAATTGCTCCTTTCGAAACTGAAACTTGACTGTGGAAATTAAACCCACTCTGGACAGCCACAGTTGAAAATAATACAATACTGGCATTGTCTGATTTCCTCAGTTTATTGTATACGCATTGTATTACTTTAATAGCACCCAAAACTTGCAGGTCGAAATCGGCCTTGAAATCTTCGGGCTTTATCCTTTTGAAAGGCATCAAATTAATGCTGCCAGGACAATACACTAATCCATCAATTTTATCTGGCAGACTTGTCGCGTCAAATTCGTCTATCAAAACATTGTAAGACATTGCTGTGATGTGTTCTGATTCAACAACCGAACTATTATTGTAAGTAGCATAAACATGGTGACCGTTACTTGCTAATGAACGCGATAAAGCTTTGCCTATTCCGGACGAGCCACCTATAATAAGGTATTTTTTTTCTGACATTTGGTTGTAGTTTCTTTATGCCCTACAAAATTAGATATAAAAATGCGGTAAACCTTCTTTTTGTTTAACTTTTTTACGGAAAAGCTAAACAAAATTATATTAAATATTATTTATCAGAGATTTAACCGTACTAAAAATATTGGTTAATGTTTTTTTTATCGTCCGAGGCAACTTATTAAAAAAGACATTGTAATTACTGAAAAGGTATCTTATTCCTTTTTTTAAATAATTATTGTACATTAGCACCAAATAAATTGAATCATGAAAAGAATTACATTAGCATTAACCATAGCATTAGCAGGACTCTCCTTTGCTAGCTGCAAAAAATATGGATGTACAGATCCTGATGCTATAAACTTTGAAGACAAAGTAAGAAGCGATAATTTGCTTTGTGAATACGAAGGAAGTATATTATTTTGGTACGACGAAATTGTTCGTGACTCTTTACTTCAAGTTCTTGGTCCAATTGAATCTTTGGAGTACTATGTTGAATATGTAAGAGCTGATTCATTAGAATTTGACAATGAGTTAGTGGAACCACCAGTATGCGGTCAGCCAGAAGTTGCAACCTATACTAGCACCATGAAAACTGGATTTCAACGTTGGGTAAGGTATCAGATATACACAAACTTTGATGCATTAATTTACGACTCAGTAGTTCAGTTACAGGCTAACCAATGTATGAAAATTAGATTAGATTAAAATAATACTACGATATAAAAAAAAGGAGGCAAATCTAAGCCTCCTTTTTTTTATGTTCTATATTTGCGCCACAGTTGCCCTGGTGGTGAAATTGGTAGACATGCCACCTTGAGGGGGTGGTGACCATACGGTCGTGCAGGTTCGACTCCTGTCCAGGGCACAAAAAAACCGATACTCTGCAAGTATCGGTTTTTTTATTCGTTGATTTTTTTTTAAAGTGCTACTCCACTACTAATTTTTTTGTTGTGAAAATTCCATTCTCTCCAACTCTTACATAATATAAACCACTGCTTAAATAGGAAATATTAATTGGACTATTGACCTCATAATTATTGAATCTTACCACTTCTTTCCCTACTTGATTAAATATGATCACATCAATATTTTCAGTAGTTTCTATAGCTATAGAAAATTGCTTTTGAGCAGGGTTAGGATATACTGAAACGGATTCCAATTCTTGATGCTCTGTTATACTGTTTACTGTTCCAGCACCTTGCGAACACAAATAGTAATTTCCTTCCATCACTTTCGTTGTTCCGTTGCCAACAGGATCTAAAAAAGTACTGATTAACTGCACATTCGCACTTCCTGACCAATTATAAGACATCTTTCCAAACAAATCAGGTAAAGTTTGACCATTTGGATTAACATCAGCACACTCTGAAAGACCTCCTGATAATTGTCCTACAATTAATTTTTCTTCATTAAAAATAGGAGAACCAGATGAACCACCTTCAGAAACGCCATGACCGTTAGCCGTTGCAATCCACTTCACTCTCCAGTGAGACCCGTTTGGTGAGGTGGACCAATTACTAGATGTTAAAGTTTCATCATATGTTGAAATTTTTTTCTCATCTCCTGCCGGATGATGAATAGAGACACCATTATCACTAGCCGAACTTGTTGCATCCCATCCATTGAAGTAGGGCGTTCTAGTTTCATCTAAAGCTTCAGTTAATTCAACCAGTAAATAGTCTGAACCTAAAATCCCCCCGTTATTAGTACTATTTGCCAGTTTTACGCAGCCGGTTTTAGAATATGACCCTATTATAAGAGGACTTGTACAACTTTTATGTTGATAGTTAAATCTAAATATCCACTGCTGAAAATCGGAAGTAGTTGCGTTAATATCATTGTCATTTGTGGCACAATGGTGCGCAGATAATATGTAAGGCTTGCAATCTTCGGCTGTATTATTGACTAGACTCCCAGAGCAAAACCCAGAACTACCATTACTAGTAACAGTAATCCTTACCACGCCATCAATTTGTCGTCTCCAATCGTCACCTTCTGAACAACTCACATCAACTTGACATGTACCAGCTCTATCATTCTCTTCAAATCTCTCTTCTTCTAAACTTGGAATCATTTTGTAGAAACCGTTTAACCCGTTAATTACAACTTTTGCAGTACCCTGAGTTCCTTTAGGCTCTAGATACTCTAATATCATAACTTCTCCTCTCACATAGTCAGTGGCGTAATAACCTCTTTCTGGATTATTATCAAAAGTAAAAGTGGGTAAAATTTCAACATATTTTGGAGAGTATGCATGTAAAGTAGCTCCAAAAGGAATGGTAAATTCACTAAAATAAACACTAACAGCATGGGCATTTGGAACTTTTAAAATCATACGCCAAAGTTTATCACCATTCGGCAAATCAAACCAAGTACCTGAATTGTTCAAATTTAAATCTGTTTCAGCAATAACACCTGCTCTGGGAAAATTCGATTCTAAAATGAGATCTTCAGCGTGCAAAGCAGCAATGTTTAGCGAATCCCCTACATACACTTCGGTGCTTTCGACAGCATATAAGCTGTTGTTTAAAGTGTAAGGGCTAAGATCTTGCGAATGACCAGTAATATTTAACAGACTTATGAAGGAAAGAAAAACCAGAGTAAATTTCATGTATTAGTTATTTTTCCATAAAAATATTAAAATTAAACCTAAAAACATTCATTTTTTTCTCTTTCTTATAGTAATCTCAAAATAGTTTCTATAATTTCGAGGCACCATTCTTGTATATCAATCTAAACAGAATGAAAAACGACCAAATGATGAAAAATTTTAAATTACTCTTAGTTTTTTTAATGTTAGCCAATTTTGTTATTGCGCAAAATGCAACACCACAAGAAACAACAATAAAATTTCAAGAAGTTTTTGGATATATAAACAGCAATTACGTTGAGGACTTTGACGGGGCTAAAATAACAGATGCAGCCATTGTAGCCATGCTAAAAGAACTTGATCCACACACATACTTAATTCCAAAAGAAAAAGTAAAATCAACGAATAGCCAAATAAACGGATCGTTTGTGGGTGTAGGGATAAGGTTTCAAATAAAAGATGATACGTTATTGGTGGTTAATACAATTGAGGGTGGGCCATGTGAAAAAGTTGGTGTTAGAGCTGGAGACAAGATCATTACTGTAAACGAAAAACTGATAGCAGGTGTTGGCTTAAAAAACACCCAAGTAAGAGAGTATCTTTTGGGTGAACTAGGGAGTTTCGTAAATATTGGAATAATTAGAAGAGGCGAAAAAGGACGCATTGACTTTAAAGTTAAAAGAGATAAAATTCCACTCAATTCAGTGGTGAGTACATTTATGGCATCAAAAGAGACGGGCTATATAAAAATCACCTCATTTTCTCGAACCACTCCAGATGAATTGATGAATGCCATACAAGATTTAAAATCTCGTGGTATGAAGAATTTAATTCTTGATCTACAAGGAAATGGCGGTGGACTGTTGTCAGTTGCAAAATTTATGGCCGATCAGTTTTTGAGTGACGATAAACTCATTGTGTATTCAAAAGGTCGTTCATATCCTGAAGAAAAGTACATAGCTGATAATAAAAATTACCGAGGCGACTATTATTATGGTGAAGAAAAAGGTATTTTTGAGAAAGGAAAGCTGGTGGTATTGACTGACGAAAGTTCAGCTTCGGCCTCTGAAATAGTTTCTGGTGCTTTGCAGGATTGGGACAGAGCTCTGGTAGTAGGCAGAAGAACTTTTGGAAAAGGGCTTGTTCAAAGGCCTTATAATTTGTCAGACGGTTCCGTTCTAAGAGTTACTGTCGCTCGATATTATACGCCATCAGGCAGATTCATTCAAAAACCATATGACGAGGGGGCCGATCAGTACTACGAAGACCGTTTGAACAGGTTTAAAAACGGAGAGTTTATGCATGCCGATAGTATCAAAATGCCGGATTCATTGAAAGTAAAAACCCTAAAACTAGAAAGAACTGTATATGGAGGTGGCGGAATTATGCCTGATGTTTTTATTCCACTTGACACTTCTTCAAATAGTAAAACATATCGCCAAATAAACCGCAAAGGAATAATAAACACTTTTGCTCTAGACTATATTGAAGGAAAAAGAGCTAAATACAAAACTACATATCCTACTTTTGAAGACTACAAAGCTGCAGAAGTTACTGACAAAGAAATGATGAATTCGTTTTATGAAAAATGTAAAAAAGAAGGCATTGATATAGTTGAATCTGACATTAAACGATCTGAACAATTAATCAAAACTGTACTTAAAGCAAGAATAGCGGCTAACCTCTGGGATTTCACAAAGTTTTATGAAATATACAATGAGAAAGAAGATGAAATATATATTGAAGCCCTAAGGTTAATTGAGGGAAAATATTTGAATAAATTAAAACTAGATTTTTAAATTTGTAAAAAAAACTAAAGACGTTATGAAAAAAAACAGTATTTACTTCCTAAGCGGCTTATTCCTAATAGCTTCTTGTGGTAGCGAGCAAGCAAATGATGGTTTAATTCAGTTTACTGACGCTGATAAAACTGAGGTTCCAGAAGGTAGTACCCCTTCAAAAGGTCCCCTGAGCAAAATCACTAGCTTAGAATACGAAGAGATAATTCACGATTTTGGTGATGTATTTTACCCAAGTGATAATAAGTACACTTTTAAAGTGAAAAACACAGGCAATGAGCCTTTAATTATTAGTGATGCCAAAGCGTCATGCGGATGCACAGTTCCGAGAAAACCTGAGGCACCAATCATGCCCGGAGAAACGGGAGAACTTGATGTTGTATTTAAGCCAAAAGAAGGACAGGTTGGTCAGACAGTGACTAAAAGAATAACAATAACCGCTAATACACAACCAAACCAAAGCTTTTTAGACATAAAAGCAAAAGTTGTTGCCGGTATGTAAAAATAAAAAACTCACTTCGGTGAGTTTTTTTTTGCTTTCTTATTTCTGTTTCCATTAAAGTTATTATTTTTGCGGCGGGCAAGTCCTTTACGACCAGCTCCTGCTGAATCCCCCAGGATGGGAACATAGCAAGGGTAAGTGGTTGAGCGGTGCGATAAAGGTAGCTTGCCCACTTTTTTCCTCTATATTCCAATTTTTATCTCTTAGCTTTTAACCTGTCTTTAGCGAATAGTATTTTTACACTATAGCTGAAAGCAATTCCAACAATATTAACAATGAAGTATACCTTAACATATGATCAACCATATCGCCAAAATCTTAAAATTTCTGCAACTTTTCGAGTAATTGGCGCAAATCAAATTACACTTAATTTCCCAACTTGGCGACCAGGAAGATACGAGTTGGGAAATTTTGCAAAAAACATTACTCAATTTAATGTAGTAGACGACCAAGGTGTACCCAGAACTTACAGCAAAACAACAAATGATGAATGGGTAATTGAGACTGAGGATTGCCAATACATCATAGTCACATATTATTATTATGCATCAGAATTAAATGCAGGTTCGACATTTATTGACGACAAGCAATTATATGTAAATCCAGTAAACTGCCTTATTTATAATAAAAACGAACAAGACTTACCTTGTGAATTGACGCTTAACATTCCAATGAACTATGAAATTGCTTGTGGTCTTCCTTTTGATAGAAATAAGTTAATAACTAAAGATTTTCATGTATTAGTTGATACTCCTTTTATTGCTTCACCATCATTGCAGCATTATAGCTATAAACTTGGACCGTTAACAGTTCATTTATGGTTTCAAGGTGAATGTAAAATTGATTGGGCTAGGGTAAAAAATGATTTCATAAAATTTACTAGAGCTCAAATAAAAGCTTTTACAAAAATTCCAGTTGACGATTATCATTTCATTTATCAAATAACGCCTTACAAAACATATCATGGCGTTGAACATTCTCATTCAACTGTGATTGCTCTTGGACCTTCATATCAACTAATGAACGAAATGTATGATGATTTTTTGGGAGTAAGCTCACATGAATTCTATCATACTTGGAACATCAAAGATATTCGCCCAATTGAAATGGCTCCTTATGATTATAGTAAACCCAATTATTCTAAATTAGGCTATATTGCTGAAGGAGTAACTACATATATGGGAGATTTATTTCTATCATTTTCAAAAGTAAAATCTTGGACTTGGTTAAAAAAAGAATTAGAACTACTGCTTACACGCCATTTTGAGAATTATGGAAGATTTAATTACAGTGTAGCTGAATCAAGCTGGGATACTTGGCTTGATGGATATGTAAAAGGAATTCCAAACAGAAAAGTTTCAATATACAATGAAGGCGCTTTAATAGCCTTTGTTATCGATATCAAAATAAGGCATAACTCTAAGAATAAGTATTCTTTGCATGACGCTATGCAACAACTATATTTGCAGTTTGGAGACGGCCAGTTAGGATATACTGAAAAAAATTACATTGATACTATAAGTCAATTTGTCGGAGAAAATATGGCAAGCTTTTTTGAGAAATATGCTCATACTGCTAATTCATACGAAAGCATTTTAGCCGAAGCATTTGAAACATGTGGTTTAGAATTAAACACTAAACCTAACCCTGAATATGCTAAAAGACTTCTGGGGATAAAAACGATAAACACTAATAAAGGAGTCGAAATTACAGATATTATCGTAGGAAGTACTGCCGATTTAGCTGGACTGATGATTGGTGACATCATTATTTCAGCAAATGATATTGGCATTGATAAAAACTTATCTGAGTGGCTAAAATATTTTGAGAACGATCAAATTACATTAACGATTAATAGAAGAGGAAAAGTAATAAATGCAATTTGCCCCCATACAAACAGAACATATTACCCAACATATCAATTGAATAAGGTAAAAATACCCTCTAGTTTACAAAAAAGAGTTTTTAAGAAATGGTGCGGTTATAATTTTGAAAGTTAAATTAGCGCTATGGCTTTAGTTCGTATTGACGAAAAAACACTGGTTCAAAAAGTAAAAACAGTTATTATTGGTAAGGAGAAACCCAATTGGGCTACAAGGATTTCAGTACTTTTAGGTTTTGGATTTTGGTTTTTTTATATGGCGTACCTTTGTGTTATCCTTTTTTCAATTTTATTTATTGACTCACTAGAAGACCCGGATTTGATACGGAATTCGTTCGCTAAAATAGGAGGATCCTACAATTTTAATATAAAATATGCTGATTTTGGATGGACTGCCATTGATGTGATTTATTACCATGCATTATTTACAATTGGGCTATTAATGCTTTCGCTACTAGGTATGATATTTATTTACAGAAGAAAACAGTTGGGTTACTTATTGTATCTAACAGGAAATATAGGCTCTATTATTTTCACACTTTATTTTCTTGGTATTTCTTATGTTAATGACCAAATTAGTGTGATAGATAAATATCTTTTCTTAGGAATAACAGTTTATTTTTTTATTGCAATGTTTTTACTGAAAAGAAATAAAGCTTTAAGACAAGAACCCTAGTCTTTACAGGCTATCATAGATATTTCAACATTTACATTTTTAGGCAATTTAGCAACCTCAACAGTTTCCCGTGCTGGAAAAACAGATGTAAAAAAAGAAGCGTACACAGCGTTCACTTGCTCAAAATCATTCATGCTTTTTAAAAAAATAGTTGTTTTTATAACATTGCTGAATGTTAAGTCAGCAGCATCCAAAACAGCCTGTAAATTTCGTAGTACCCGTTTAGTTTCAATCTCAATATTTTCATCATCCAATTCACCAGTTTCGGCATTTATTGCTATCTGACCGCTAGTGTATAATATTCCACTGTGGAATACTGCCTGACTATATGGCCCAATTGCTGCCGGTGCTTTACTTGTTTGAATGATTTTTCTCATTTTAAAAATTATTTGATTTACTTTTGTCAAAATTAACGAATAATTGAAAATACTAGTCATAGATAATTACGATTCCTTCACTTACAACCTAGTGCACTATATCGAAGGATTTGGCGCTCAAGTGAAAGTAATATTTAATGATCAAATTAATTTTGATGAAATTAATGATTTTGACAAAGTCGTTCTATCTCCCGGGCCTGGTCTGCCAAAAAATGCAGGTCTAATGCCTGATTTCATTGATCGATTTTATGATAAAATTCCCATATTGGGCGTTTGTCTTGGTTTTCAAGCGATATACGAATTTTTGGGAGGCAAATTATTCAATCTACCAGAAGTTAAGCATGGTGTAGCAGAAAAGTGCAATCTTTCCTCAGAGTCAACATTATTTCAACACATAAATAATCCAATTAAGGTGGGTTTATATCATTCATGGGCAGTGGATGAAGATTCAAAACCAAAAGACATAAAATTTACAGCTACTTCTGACAGCAATGTAATTATGGCTTATGAGCATTCATTTTTACCTATTTATGGCGTGCAATTTCACCCTGAGTCCGTTTTAACAGAAAAAGGGCACCAAATCATAAAGAATTTTTTGGAGGCATAAAGATTTATACTTATCTTTATGGTAAGAGTTGAATCATTAATTATGATAGATAACTTTAGCTATTTTGTAGCGCCCATGTAGTAGCATTTTGGTTCTTAACGTTTTTTATTTTAGAGTAATCTCAACAAACCTGATGACAGGCCAAATCTGCGAAAGCAGTCACTATTGAGTGTTAACATTGGAAGTCAGACCTTTTTTGGTAGCTCTAACCCTTGTTATTTAGAAGGATCTCATAATAGAAAACTACATGGGTTTTTTGTTTTTTTCACAACTATTTGTATTTAATTATTCACACGTTGTTTGTTTTCCATGCACAGCAACAAGTAAACTTCCAATTTTAATCAGAATAACTGATGCTTGAGATGAAAAATGAAAAATTATTAATTATTTTAGCAACCCACAAACAAACCCGTACGTTTAGAAAGAAAAAAAGAACCATGAAATTGATAAAATCATTAATCCTAAGCCTTATATTAGTTGCTTTTTCAAGTAATTACTCTATCGCTTCTCACGTTTCTGGAGGAAATATCTCTTATGTTTACACTGGAGTGCCAAACACATTTCTAGTAACACTTTCTCTGTACAGAGATTGCTCAGGTATCCCAGCACCTACAGAACCATTCGTTAATTTCGAAAGTCCTTGTTGGCCAGATCAATTGGTGGCTTTTCCAAACTTTTTAGCTCAAGAAATTTCGGCTCTTGATACAACATTTTGTCCTGACGGAACAACCTGTGTAGGTGGTTCATTACCAGGCATGCAACTTTATCAATACCAAGCAACAGTTGTTTTACAGCCTTGTAATGCATGGACTATGACTTACAGCTTGGCTGCGAGAAATCCTTCAGTTAATACAAACGGAGGAAACTTTTTCGTTCAAACTGTAATGAACTCTGTTACAAGTGGAACAAACACCTCACCTTCACTACAATGGACACCAACAAATGGATTTGACCCTATTCCATATGGCTGCGTAAATAATGTGAGAACTTTTGCTCCCAATGTTGTTGAGCCAGACGGTGACTCTTTAGTATTTTCTATTGTTGCTGCACTTGGGGGACCAGGAGCACCAATAACTTATGTAGCACCAGCTACAGCAGCAAGTCCAATCGCAGGTTTAACAATCGACCCTAATACTGGTTTATTGACCTTTACTGCAACTACTCCTGGTAATTATGTGATTACAATTTTAATTGAAGAATTTGATGGAAATGGAGATCTAATTGGTTCCATTATGCATGATTTTCAGTTCGTAGCTGAAATATGCGCAAATAATGCGCCAGTTGCGCCAAACCAAGTCGTCAATTACAGTAATATTACAACGAATGCCGCATTTGACCCTTTAACCAACACAATATCTATGTGTGGAGGTGACGCATTCTGCTTTGATTTAATATTCACTGATCCAGATGGTGACTCTATCGCACTACAATCTAACGTTTTAGATATTCTTCCTAATGCAACTTTCACACAAACATATTTGAATACAACTGGAGATAGCATTAGAGGTACCATATGTTGGACCTACCAATCAGGCTATACCGGAACTATAATAAATGTAACTGCAAATGAATTAATATGTATTCCTGGTTCTGCAACGTACTCAATTAGCTTAAATATACCACCACCTTTAAATGTATCTAACGATATAGATATTTGTGGGATTCAAACAGCAAATTTAAGTGCCACTGGTCAGGGACCTCTAACATGGTCAATACTCCCGGGGGGAGATCCAATTGTTATTGGTTCAAACTTTTCATGTAACCCTTGTAATACGCCAGTCGCAACACCAGCTTTTACTACAACTTATGTTGTGAGCGACAATTCAATTTGTAGTTTAACCGATACTATCACTGTTACTGTAGCGGATAATTTTGGAGGCATTATTGCAGGAATTAATACACCTGACACATCTATTTGCTTATGGGAATGTGTTGATGTTGATGCCTATACTGAGGAAGCTTTTTTCTTTGAAGATGTATACCCTTGGGTTGTTAACCCAATTGCCTTTAATGGACAGGTAGCAGGAAATTCAACTGTTGACGTCGGTTTACCAACTGCTGGTATTCCACCGCTATTGAACATCACAAATGGAAGCGTTTGCGAAATTTGTTTCAGAATTAATCATCCAAGTGCATCAGACTTAACAATATCAGTTGTTGCTCCAAATAGCTCTACTTTCCTTTTGGCACAAAATGTTGGAGGAACAAATAACGCTTATGGATCAAATGCTAATATGGTTTGTTTCAATATGAATCAAAATGCCACACCTATTCAAGCCTCTGCTCCGCCTTATGTAAATATTATTAATGGATATCAACCAATGGGCGGTGATATGAATAATGCATTCTTAGGGTCATTAGTTGGTGGAACATGGTATTTAAGGGTTCAAAATAGTGGTACCACTACTGCAATTGTTACAGAGTGGGGAATCACATTCTGTGATCCTTATACCCTATGGTTTAATTCATCATTTTTTGGATGGGATAACCCAGATGGAATGCCAGCAACTCCGGCCATTTCTCCAACAGTTTGTCCACAAATTGGTGGTCAGTACATATTGAGTGCATATACTGTAGACTACTGTTTTGTTAACGATACTATTAATATTAACCTTCACCCGCAACCAGATGCTGGAAACGATACAACGGTTACTGTTTGTTTAGAAACTGGAATGATTGATCTATTCACATATCTTGGCGGTACGCCAGACAATGTCGGTACATGGGAGGATGTCAATGGGGTATCAATAAATCCTGTACTAAATTCTAATGCCGTCCTCGATTCATTGCCCTACTTGTACATTGCAGAATCGCCCAATGGATGTCTTGACTCAGCTTATTTAATTGTTGATATCCTTGAAGTAACCATAGACGATACTGTACTTGTGCATGCTACATGTGATGGTTTCTGTGATGGTGAGGTAACAGTTACTGCTTCTGCTGCTTCTGCTGCTGCCGCTAACACCTTTTCATACCAAATTACTGGTCAACCAGTGCAACCATCAAATGTATTAACTGGATTATGTGAAGGAACTTACGCAATAACAGCTTTCAATAATCAGCCTAACGGACAGTCTTGTTCAGCTACAATGACAAATGTTGTTATTACTGATCCAGATTTATTAAAAATCTCATCATTCAACGTGAACAACCTTACAATTCCAAACCCAGACAATGCCACTGCAGCTACTCCACTTGAAGTAGAATCATGTGACTACAAAACCATTCCTTTGTCTGCAGCAGCAGTTGGCGGAAACGAAAATGGTTTTTATCAATATGACTGGTATATGGATAATGGATACATTGGTGTGGGACAAAATTGGACAACACCAAACAATAACGAAGGGATAGGTTATGTTGTTTTAACAGATGGATTTTGTCCAGCAGATACTGCTTTTTATGAGTTAAGTCATTACACAAATATATTCCCAGAGTTTAGTAAATCTGAAGATGGATGTGCAAAGCCTAATGGATTAGAAGTTGTATTTACTGATCAATCTAACTTTACTTCAAATAACTATTACAACACAGCAACGTTTGCGTTCTCAAATGGTGGAGCATTACTAGTGCCTGCTCAATCAAATAACGGATACATTTTCAGAGAGCCAGGAATTTATGACGTAACAATGTCTATTAACTCAATAAATACTAACTCTTCTGATCCACTGCATGTTTGTAAATATGATACAACATATTATGCTGCAATAGAAGCTTATGACTCACCTAAATTGAAATTCAATGTGAATCCTGAGCAAATTACAGTGTACCAGCCAACGGCGAGTATGATTAACTTATCTCCAACAGGAGGTTCAGATGACGCAGTTCAATTTAATTGGAATTTTGGTGACAAAGCAGAACCTGGAACATCAGATGCCATTAACCCAACGGTTAGCTACCCAGACCCTCAACCAGGAAGATACCCTGTAACACTTGTAGGTACTAACGTTAATGGTTGTGTTTCTGAAATTAAGGGAGAAGTTGAAATTATTAATGATGTCAATATATTTGCTCCAAACATCTTTACTCCAGACGGTAACCAGTTTAATCAAACATGGAGAGTTTATATTAACGGAATTGATATATACGATTATGAGTTAGTCATCTATAACAGATATGGCCAAGTAGTATTCCAATCTTTTGATGCTGAAGCTGAATGGGATGGAACTTACGGAAATACTGGTAATATTGTAATGGATGGTACGTATGCTTGGGTTGTAACTGCAAAAGATGCAATTGACGACAACAAGTATGAATTTAAAGGAACAATCAATATTTTAAAATAAGCTTAGTCAAATTAATAAAAGGTCATCAGTTATGCTGATGGCCTTTTTTTGTGTACTTAAATTTTAAAAACTTGATATAAATCTATTAAGGACTATGAGTTCATTTTGGCCGTTAGATTTTTACACTATTCTCCCCCAACAAATAATTATGTTAAAATGCAAAAAGGAAGCTCTCATTAGCTTCCTTTTTGCATTTTGGTGACAATTTTAAATTACTTCTTAAATTTAAGCTTTTCTGATCGTCCTTTCTTATATATTTTATTGCTATTAAAAGCCCCTTTCCTGAGTTCCTTTTGCTCTTCAAACGACAGTTTGATGACTTCTTTACAATTATCTGAACAACAATTATCCATTTTTTCTTGACAAGATGTACATTGTATAAATAACAAATGACAAGCCATATTCTCGCAATTAGTATGTGTATCGCAAGGTTCACCACATTGATGGCAATTTGAAACAACATCACTACTAATCTCTTCTGCTAATCTATGATCAAAAACGAAATTCTTCCCCAAAAACTGATTTTCCAAGCCTTCCGCTTTGACTTGGCGGGTATATTCAATAATACCTCCTTCGAGCTGAAATACATTTTTAAAACCTTTGTGCTTATAATAAGCACTTGCTTTCTCGCAACGAATTCCTCCAGTACAATACATTACTATATTCTTTCCAGCTTTTTCATCCTTCAGATCTTCTTCAATAATATCTAAAGAATCCCGAAAAGTATCTACATCCGGCAAAACTGCTCCTTTGAAATGGCCAATCTCACTTTCGTAATGATTTCTCATGTCGACACAAACTGTATTATCATCAGCCAACATTTCATTAAATTCTTTTGCGTTTAAATGCTTACCAATATTGGTGACATCAAAAGAGTCATCATTCAATCCATCTGCCAAAATTTTATCTCTCACTTTTACTTTCAGCTTCAAAAATGACATATTATCCTGTTCTACAGCAATATTTAATCTGACGTCGCTTAAAAATGAAATACTTTCTAAATGAGCTTTAAATAAATCAAAATTTTCTGCAGGAACAGACAATTGGGCATTTATTCCCTCGTGAGCGATATAAATTCGACCCAACACATCAAGTTTATCCCAATTTAGAAACAAATGATTTCGGAAAATTTGAGGGTTTCCAATTTTGGCGTACTGATAGAAAGAGATAGTCATACGATCTTGCCCTGCTTCCTTAATTAAAGCAGCTCTTTCTTTAGCACTTAATTTATTATACAGTTGCATGCTATATTAATATTTAAGGTTAAAGTTTCGCAAATATAAACTGTTTTATCAGAAATAATACTATTTAGATTTTACCAAGTCTCAATAAATCCTGATAATTATCAGTAAAAATGCCACCAGTATTAAGGATATTTAATTTTCTACAAAGAAAATTTAACATAAAAACTTTATCTTTGTAAAACATCAACATTACAAAGTTATGGACCAACACGAAGAAGCATTTAACGAACTAATTGAAAAAGACTTAAAAATTGAACCTCGCGATTGGATGCCGGAGAAATACAGGAAAAACCTAATTCGTCAAGTATCTCAACACGCACACTCAGAAGTAATTGGAATGCAACCAGAAGGAAATTGGTTGTTAAGAGCGCCATCTTTACGCGCCAAACAAGTATTACTTGCTAAAATTCAAGATGAAGCTGGACATGGCTTATATCTATACAGTGTGGCTGAAACGCTTGGTATATCACGTCAAGAATTAGTTCAACAATTACATGACGGAAAAGCAAAGTATTCAAGTATTTTTAACTACCCTACTGTTACTTGGGCCGATATGGGTGCTGTTGGATGGTTAGTTGACGGCGCTGCTATTGTAAACCAAGTTAGCTTGCAAAGAACCTCATACGGGCCATACGCCAGAGGAATGGTAAGGATTTGTAAAGAAGAAAGTTTTCATCAACGTCAAGGCTATGAAATAATGATTCAAATGGCTAATGGAACACCTGAACAAAAAGCAATGGCACAAGATGCATTGAACAGATTTTGGGAACCTTCATTAATGATGTTTGGCCCTCATGATGCAGATTCTGCACATTCTAGCCAATCCATGAAATGGAAAATTAAAAGAGAATCAAATGATTATTTGAGACAAAAGTTTATTGATAAAACTGTTCCACAAATTGAATTTTTAGGACTAGAAGTTCCAGATCCAAATTGCAAATGGAATGAAGAAACAGGACATTACGATCATAGTCCGTTTAATTGGGATGAATTTTGGAATGTTGTTGAAGGTAACGGGCCTTGCAACGCAGAAAGGTTAGACCATCACAAAAAAGCGCACCACGACAATGCTTGGGTAAGAGAAGCGGCTTATCAATACGCTCAAAAAACAGATATTTCAGCTCTCGCTTAATAGCCTGCTTTAATTTAAATAGATAGCAAAAGATAATAGTAAAATGGAAAAAGGAGATAAAGTTTGGGAAGTTTTTATCCAGAAGAAAGCTGGTTTAGCATTTAAGCATGTAGGTAACTGCCATGGTTATGATAAAAAAATGGCGATACAAAATGCTAGAGACCTATATACTCGTAGAGGCGAGGGAAGAGAGATATGGGTAGTTGAAGCTGCAGATATTGTATCTTCTCCCCTAGAGCAAGCTGATGCATTTTTCAATCCTGGAGAGGACAAGGTATACAGACACCCTACATTTTACGAAATTCCAGACGAAGTAAAAAACATTTAATAAAATGGCAATTACAATACAAAATCCACTAGCTAAGTTTTTAGTCAGACTAGCCGATACAGAAATAATTCTTGGTCAAAGATTAGCTGAAATGTGCAGTAACGGACCAACCTTAGAAGAAGACATTGCATTATCAAATCTAGGTCTAGACTGCTTTGGCAGAGGCGAAGAATTAATGAAACTAGTTGCAGAATTAGAAGGAAACCACATTACGCCTGATGATTATGTGTTTAGAAGAAATGAAAGAGAATACTTTTGTTGTAAGTTAGTAGAACACCCTAACACCGATTTTGCTTGGGTGGTTGTCCGTCAGTTTTTACATGACGTGTATGCTACGGAAATTTTCAATCAATTGGTGTTGCACAGTAATCAAGAACTTTCAGCACTATCAAAAAAAGTACTAAAAGAGATAGAATACAGCCAACTGCATTGTCACGATTGGATTGTAAGATTAGGAATTGGAACTGAAGAAAGCAATCTTAGAACGCAAAACGCTATAAACGTGATGTGGAAGCATATTGAAGAACTTTTTAAGTTTGACGATATTGATAAAAATGTTTTACCGCATTACGATCAAATCAAAACAATTTGGGATAAAACGGTTAATGATTTACTCTTTGAATCTAACTTAAAAAGGCCTGAAGACAAAGAGCGTCATATTCTTGATTACAGAGATGGTTTTCATACTGAACATTTAGGGCTTTTATTAGCAGACATGCAGTATTTGCCGCGCGCCTATCCTGATGCGAAATGGTAACAACAGCAACAGAGGAAACCTTGTGGGAGTGGATGACAGAAGTACCAGATCCCGAAATTCCCGTAATCAACTTAGTTGAACTAGGCGTTATTCGTGAGCTTAATATTGGAGAAACGCAGCTGGAAGTAGTCATTACGCCAACTTATACAGGATGCCCTGCAAAACAACTATTTGAGGATTTAATATCTGACAAATTAATTGAGAAAGGGATATCTGATTTTAAGATCGTGACGCGCATTCACCCGGCATGGACCACAGAATGGATGTCAAACGAAACGAAAGAAAAGCTTTTAAAAGATGGCATCTCTCCTCCTACTATGGGCGACAAAGATATTCCTTGTCCGCAATGTAAGTCTATCAATACCAAATTAACCAGCCAGTTTGGATCTACCCCCTGCCAATCAATGTATCAGTGTACGGAATGCTTAGAGAGTTTTAATTACTTTAAGTGCTTTTAGAAAGACGTAAAGATTATAGCGAATATCTAAGTCCAAATACAAAAGCCCTTCGAAGACTTTTTATATTACCTGCGTTACTACCAAGGATTCTGTTGTAAGCTGATATTTCAAATTGGGGTGATAGTAATAAATGACTAAGTAACCCTTTTTTACTAATCCTCATATTTATACCTAATGAGGCAAACGGTGCAATTGTGAACGAAGCTTTAGGTCGGAAAGTTTCGTTTTTGCTACTTACAATATTTGGAGCATAATCATTTACTGTAAAAGACCTAACTGCAGGCTCTGATGACATTGGCTGCTCTCCATCCCCAAACCTGCCCTCTTCTATATAAGTCATTTTTGATTTCACTGAAACTCCTAGACCTGTTCCGATAGTTGCAAATGGTGAAAAATAGCCACTTTCATTAACGGAAAATAGCCAAGCCAAATTCAGTTGAAGATCATTTACACTGTAATTAATTGCCTGTGATTCTGTATAAATACTATCAGGAGATACGAAATCTTTAAGTGAATAACTGTAATAAGTACCTACTCTAGCTCCTAACAAACTGTCTTGCAAGTAAGATTCTAATTGCTGACTGCCTGTCGTCAATTGGTTTGAGTACTTTATAAAAGAGAGTCCAAGTGAAAAAGAATATTTAAGCCATTTACTATTATTTAATTTATTTGGACTCAAAAATATATTTGCTGAGATATTGGTCGCCTTTTC
>JBGCGA010000029.1:0-78931 GCA_045110285.1 Crocinitomicaceae bacterium
AATTACATATTTTTTTTTATCTTTAACACTTTAACTAATAAAATTAAGATTCAGAACAATGAAAAGATTATTTTCTATCCTTGCCATAACATGTTTAATGGCTCTCGGAACTGTTAATGCTAATGCAACAACAGCCTTTGCAAGTGCAACAGCAACTGTAACAAGTGTGACTCAAGATGATGCTGCGGCAGATGACTTGACATTTCACCAAGAATTAAAAAAGCGTTTTATTGAAGGTGGCCCAGGTTTTATGGGTATTGTACTATTGTGTTTAATTCTAGGTTTGGCAATTGCTATTGAAAGAATTATCTTTTTAAACCTTTCTACAACAAATTCTAAAAAGTTAACTCAAAACGTAGAAGATGCTTTAGCTTCTGGTGGTATTGAAGCCGCTAAAGAGGTTTGTAGAAATACAAAAGGACCTGTTGCTTCTATATTCTATCAAGGTTTAGATAGGGCAGACGAAGACATTGATGCCGCTGAAAAAGCAGTTGTAGCTTATGGTGGAGTACAAATGGGACAGTTAGAAAAAAATGTATCTTGGATCTCGTTATTCATCGCTTTAGCACCAATGCTTGGTTTTATGGGTACAGTAATTGGTATGATTCAGGCCTTTGATAAAATTGAAGCTGCTGGAGATATGCAACCGTCTTTAGTTGCAGGTGGTATTAAAGTAGCACTTTTAACAACTGTATTTGGCCTTATTGTAGCGATTATACTTCAAATCTTTTATAATTATATTATCGCTAAGATCGATAGTATTGTAAATGATATGGAAGATGCTTCAATTACATTGATGGATTTATTAGTAAGACACAAAAAATAAAAATTAATTATGCACAAAATATTAAAAATAGTAGCCGCTGTTATTAGTCTTGTAGGTATAATCTCTTTGGTGAGAATTATATCTGAAGGAGACGATGCAATAGATGCGGCTGCACTAGCAGGAGATACTGCTATTGTCGAGCCAATGGCTTGGGCAGCATATATTATGCTTGGTTTAGTGTTAGCTTTTGTGATTTTCTTTGTTTTAAAGAATTTGTTCACTAACACATCTGGTTTAAAAAATACACTTATAGGTGTTGGTGCTTTTGCAGCACTATTGATAATTGCTTACGTTGTTTCTGGTGGTGATACCACAGATTACAGATTACAAGATGGCGTAGCAACAGAAGGACAATCAACCATGGTTGGTGCTGGTTTAGTAGCATTTTATTTGTTATTGGCAGTAGCTGCGGGATCAATGATTTTTGGTGGTGTTAAAAAAGTAATCAGTAAATAATTAAACATGGCAAAAAGAGCAGCACCCGAAGTAAACGCAGGATCAATGGCTGACATTGCCTTCTTATTACTGATCTTCTTTTTAGTTACAACAACTATTGAAAAAGATAAAGGTTTATTAAGAAGTTTGCCACCTATTGACGATACAGAGTATGAGCCACCGATTATAAAGCAGAAAAACTTATTTACTGTTTTAATAAATCGTAATAACCAGTTATTAGTTGAAGATGAGGAAATGCCTCTAAAAGATTTGAGACAAGCTGCAATTGACTTTTTAGACAATGGTGGTGGAACAAATCCGGCTGGTGAGCGTTGTGATTATTGTAAGGGTAAAAGTGACGAATCATCGTCCGATCATCCAGACAAGGCAATTATCTCAATGAAGCACGACAGAGAAACATCTTATGAGCAATACATGGATGTGCAAAACGAGCTGGTAGCGGCTTACAATGTATTAAGAGAACGTGAAGCAACACGATTATACAAACAGTATTATCCAGATGCTGATAAAGTATTTACGGCAATGCTAGAAGAGAAAGAGAAAAATCAATTTAACAAGGATGAAGTTCTTAATGAGCGTATTGAAACGATCAAGAATTTGTTTCCCATGAAATTGTCTGAAGCAGAACCTGATAAAAATTAAAAGAAGCAAATATGTCTAAATTTAGAAATAAAGAGAAAGGTGAAATGCCAGCGATTTCAACGGCATCACTTCCAGATATTGTATTTATGCTGCTTTTCTTTTTTATGGTAGCTACAGTAATGCGCGATAGTTCGTTAATGATAGAAAACAAACTACCTAGTGCAGATCAGGTGGAAAAGCTAAAGAAAGATAGAACTATTTTTATTTATGCAGGTAAGCCAAGCGCACAGTACAAACAATTTGGTAAAGAGCCTAGAATTCAATTTAATGATGCTTTTATTGGTGTTGAGGATGTACAATCTTCAATTTATCAAGGCATAAGTGAAATGAATGAAGAATTACAATCTAAAGTGGTTGTTGGTCTTAAAGTAGATAAAGAAACCAATGCTGGCCTAGTATCTGATATTAAGCAAGAACTGCGTAAAGCAAATGCATTAAAAGTAATGTATATCGCTAATACCAAAAAAGAAGAATAGTAAATCATATTCTTAATTTTATAGATGAAACGTCCTGAGCAATCAGGACGTTTTTTTGTTTAATAGCTATTAAAGATTTTGTAGTTTTATCATTATGAAAAATCATGTTTTTCTTTTAGTTGTATTTTTAGGATACTTTGGGTTTTCTCAAAAGGATAATTTTAGTACCTCAGAAACTGACAACAATTACAGGGAAGATCAATTTTATGCTGGGATCACTTATAATTTGCTAAATGAGCGGCCAAGTGGGATCTCGCAAAGTGGTTTTTCTTCTGGTTTTCATTTTGGTTTTATTAGAGATATGCCACTCAATAAGCAGCGCAACATAGCTATTGGGTTAGGTTTGGGCTTATCCTCAAATTCATATAATCAAAGTGGACTGTTGATTCAAAAAGCCAAAGAGGAGGTCATCTTTAATAGTATTAATGAAAGTTCGTTTAATGTCTCTCGGAATAAGTTTACAACCTATCTTGTTGAAGTGCCGTTTGAGGTAAGATGGAGAACTTCAAAAGCAAATAACTATAATTTCTGGCGTATTTACACGGGATTTAAACTAGGCTATTTGGTTTATAATTCTACCAATTTTCAAAGTGAATTGGGTAATGTAAGATTATATGATATTGATAATTTTAATAGACTGCAATACGGACTTACCTTAAGCGCAGGTTATGGTACATGGAATTTTCACCTTTACTATGGGTTAAATCCAATTTTTGGAGATAATTCAACACTAAATAACATTAATATTGATATGAAGTCTTTAAAGATAGGACTCATGTTCTATGTCTTATAGCCAATAATTAAGAAATATAAGTTGTGGTGTGATTCCTGTAAAAAGCCCTAAAAGTAATTCTTGATTGGTATGTGCTTTTAGATGTAAGCGCGATGTGGCAATAGCACCCAAAATTATCATCATAAGTGCAATGGTGCCATTAATATTAATATGGTAATGCATACCAACGGCTACTGCGAACATAAAAAACCCAGAAGCTGCAATCATATGGATGCTGGCTTTTAGTTTAAACACAGCAAGAATAAAACACGTTAAGGTAGAGCATAGAATACCGAGAAAGAAATAGTATAACTCTATAATTTCACTTGGTGTTAAGACTCTAATAAGAATCAAGACTACGATAATACAATTTATAAATAAAGGAATGAGTCGCTCTCTGGTACTTTTGAGATAGATGGAATCGACCTTATTAATTGTTTTTAGTAGAAAGAATAATAGAATAGGTAAGATAATCGTAAGAATGACTATCGAAAATATTTTAGCCTTCATTACAGGCTCAGGAATAAAACGTGGTGTTTTAGAAAAGTAAAACAAAACCCCTAATAGTGGCATTATTAATGGATGAAATACAACAGATACGCCTTTTAAAATAAAATCTTTCATGTGTTTTTAGGTGTTGTTTTCAATTTGATAAGGCCAAATTCACATGGATTTGTAGGTAATGTTTATTAAGGTTGTCTAGTGTCATGAACTTTTTATTCAATATCATTTAAAGTTCTTTTCTTAAACGTGCCACAGGAATATCGAGTTGTTCTCTATATTTAGCAACCGTTCTTCGTGCAATAGGGTAGCCTTTTTCTTTTAATATTTTAGAAAGTGCTTCGTCGGTTAAAGGTTTCTTTTTGCTTTCTTCTTCGATCACAGTTTCAAGGATTTTTTTAATTTCTCGGGTAGAGACCTCTTCACCTTGATCGTTTGTCATGGATTCTGAGAAAAATTCCTTGATTAATTTTGTACCGTAAGGTGTATCTACATACTTACTATTTGCTACTCGCGAAATGGTAGAGACATCCATCTCAATTTCATCTGCAATATCTTTTAATATCATAGGTCGCAGATTCCGTTCGTCACCACTTAAAAAATAATCTTTCTGATAATGCATAATGGAGCTCATAGTTACAAACAAGGTTTGTTGACGCTGCCTTACCGCTTCAATAAACCACTTTGCAGCGTCTAATTTTTGCTTAATAAACATCACTGCATCTTTTTGAGATTTAGATTTCTCCTTGGTTTCCTTGTAACCTTTAAGCATATTATTATATTCTCTCGATACATGTAATTCTGGCGCATTTCTGCCATTAAGGGTCAGCTCTAATTCGCCATTTACAATTTTAATAGCGAAGTCTGGAATAACGTGTTGTACAATTTTATTATTCCCAGCGTAAGAACCACCTGGTTTTGGATTAAGCCGTTCTATTTCTTCAATCGCATCTTTAAGTTGATCCTCATTGATATTAAATTTCTGCATTAATTTTTTGTAATGCTTTTTTGTGAACTGCTCAAAACCTTTGTCTATAATTGCGGTAGCCATTTCAACATCAGGTTGTTGTTCTTTTCGGTGTAACTGAATGCTTAAACATTCCTGTAAGTTACGCGCACCAACACCTCCAGGATCTAATTGATGCACAATACGAAGTACCTTTTCTACTTCTTCTTCTGTGGTATACACATTTTGTGTAAAAGCTAAATCATCCGTAATATCTGAGAGCGACCGACGTATATAACCGCTTTCATCAACGCTTCCTACCAAAAAATAAGCAATTTCTTCTTCTTGATCTGATAATCGGAATGTATTGAGTTGATTGATTAAATGCTGAGTAAAAGAGGTGCCTGCCGCATAAGGCACACTTTTATCTTCATCGTCGGCACTATAATTATTGGCTTGTGTGCGGTATTCAGGTACTTCATCGTCACTAAGATATTCATCGATGTTAATATCTTCTGCTTCAATGGTTTCATTATCGTTGAAATCGTCCTCAGAATTATCAAACTCATCCATGTTCTCTTCTGAGTCTTCCGATTCTTTTCCAGTATCTAAGGCTGGATTTTCTTCTAATTCTTGTTTTAAACGCTGTTCAAAAGCTTGTGTAGGTAACTGAATCAACTTCATGAGTTGAATCTGTTGTGGTGACAACTTTTGGGATAGCTTAAATGATAAAAATTGCTTTAGGGACATAAAATTTGTGATTCTCTTAGATTATAAATGTAATGAAACTATTTGAGTTATTATTACTTTAATGCTCTGCTGAGGGCAGCAAAATTACTTATTTGGATATTACACTTTTGAAATTATATTAAGGCTTCGACTTACTACGCCAAGCTATATTCATTCAAAGTATCGTTTGAATTTAAGGCTATTTAGTCTAATATTTAATACATCATCAATTTTATCATGGACTTTTTAAAAAATAGATAGTTTGGTTTATGAGATTCTTGCCTACGCAGAAATTTTAGAATTCAGCGTTCTGCGGTGTTCTAGGGTAAGGGATTACATCTCTAATATTGCCCATTCCTGTAGCAAACATTACCAAACGCTCAAAACCTAAACCAAAACCTGAATGCACAGCAGTTCCATATTTACGTAAATCTAAATACCACCATAATTCTTCTTCAGAGATGTCTAAAGCTTTCATTTTTTCTTTTAAAATGTCTAAGCGCTCTTCTCGTTGCGAACCACCAACCATTTCACCAATGCCAGGGAATAAAATATCCATAGCTCTAACGGTTTTGCCATCTTCATTTAATCGCATATAGAAGGCTTTGATATTTGCTGGATAATCGAATAAAATCACAGGACATTTAAAGTGTTTTTCAACTAAGAAACGTTCGTGTTCCGATTGTAAATCGGCTCCCCATTCTTCAATGATATAATTAAACTTCTTTTTCTTATTAGGCTTAGAGTTTCGTAAAATATCAATAGCTTCCGTGTAGCTTACACGCTTAAAATTATTATCAACAACGAATTTAATTTTTTCAATTAAGCTCATTTCAGAGCGTTCTGCTTGCGGTTTTGTTTTTTCTTCGTCTAACAAACGTTGGTTTAAAAATTCTAAATCGTCTTTATTATGCTCTAGAACATAACCCAAAACGGATTTCATAAAATCTTCAGCCAAATCCATATTACCAGCCAAATCCATAAAAGCTACTTCTGGTTCAATCATCCAAAATTCAGATAAATGACGTGTTGTGTTTGAATTTTCAGCTCTAAACGTTGGTCCAAAGGTATAAACCTTGCCTAAGGACATCGCATAGGTTTCAGCTTCGAGCTGACCAGAAACCGTTAAATTGGTTTCCTTTCCGAAGAAATCTTCTTTATAGTTAACCGATCCATCGTCATTTAAAGGCGGATTTTTCGAATCTAAATTAGTAACACGAAATGTTTCGCCTGCACCTTCAGCATCACTTCCGGTAACAATTGGTGTGTGCATATAATAGAAGCCATTCTCATTAAAATATTTATGAATAGCGAAAGATAAAGACGATCTTAAACGCATTACAGCACTAAACGTATTGGTTCTTGTGCGTAAGTGCGCATTTTCTCTTAAAAACTCGAAAGAGTGTTTTTTAGGTTGAATAGGATAAGTTTCAGGATCAGAATCGCCTAAAATCTCTAAGGTTTTTACTGCGATTTCTACGGATTGCCCTTTGCCTTGGCTTTCTACCAATTCACCAGTAATATGAATGGCAGCTCCTGTAGTGACACGCTTTAACAGTGCTTCGTCAAAATTTTCAAAATCGACCACACATTGAATATTATTAATAGTAGACCCATCATTTAGGGCAATAAAACGGTTGGCTCTAAACGTTCTTACCCATCCTTTAACTGTCACATCTTGTAAGGTGACATCTTGTGATAATAATTGTGCTACAGTTTTTGAAGTCATTTTTTCTAATTAATTTGAATACTTAAATATAGGATTATTGCTTATTTTCTTCATCTTCATCTTCATCTTCATCTTTAACATAAATAAAAATAACAATTAAGAGAATAGATATTGAAGTATATGGATTAAGCGAGGCAGACAGCCATGGTTCATATGTTACTGATGACAAAATTGCAAGCATGGCCCCAAAAGCATATGAGTTTTTTTTAAATGCCGTTGAGTAGAAAGAGAAAAAGGCTGCAAAAAAAGCAATCAGTCCAAGGAGACCAGTATTCAGCCACAAAATTAAATAAGTATTATGTACTCCTCCTTCATGACCCATATAACTTAAAAGTTTGAAGTTCTTTTTCATGAAATATTCATCATATCCTAATCCATTCCCTAGAATAATCATGCCTTTTTTAATTTCTTCATAAGCAAAATTCCAGGCAATAAGTCTCCCCGACCCTTCATCAATATCATCCAGACGTAACTCAGATTCTAGACCTAAGTTAATTAATACTGACAGTGTAAAATCAGAAATATAATCAATAAAGGAAATTATTGTAATAAGAACTAGTATTGTTAATGGTTTAGAATATTTAAAACCGAATACAACTATTTCAAAAATTAAAACACTTAAAAGTGCATTTCTAGATCCGGACTTCCAAACTAAAATAATAAATATTGAATAATAGATAAAATAGCCAAGTTTGGTCAACAAATGAGGAACACGCTTAAATACTACGCGAAACAGTAAATAACTAACAGTTAGAAATAAACCAAGACCATTTGGATTTCCAAATATCCCTCTCCACCGTCCGCCATGCGAAGTTCCTATTTCGGGGAGGAAGATAGCTATTAGTATGCTAATGGCATATAAAACTAGCGAGACAGCAACTACTGAAACTAGAAGTTCATATCCATGTCTCCTGTATTCAAAAAGAAAAAGGTTTGGGATGGCAAATAAAAGTAAACTGTAGGATACTATCTTTTGAATAGAAATTAAAGGAATGGGAGAAAAAAGAACGCACAACAAAGCAATCAATAGAAAAGGGCCAAATCGAACTAAAAAATCATAGTTTTTGTTGTGTAAAGTTGGAATTCTATAGGTGAGATATGCCAAAACAATTAAATAGAAAGGTTTTACAGTTACTGCAAAATGAAACATGCTCTCGTAACTGTCTGAGAACACTAATAAAACTAAAAAGCCAAGCAAAGCCTCATAATAACGTTCTTTTTGAAAAAACAAAATCAAGGTAAGTAAAACTAAAATAATTGCTATAATCTCAGAGACCGCTCCTGCAATTGCCCATGCAGCCATAATAGAAAAAAATGAAATAAGATTTCTGACAGATAGGAGCATTCTTTCTAAAACTTGCTTTTGCGTTTTTAATTTTCGTTAGTGCAAAATTTCTTTCACAACGTCTATGGAATATATTAAAATGCTTGTTTATTCTTGTCCAATAACTTTAATAAATACTGTCCATATTGGTTCTTCTTTAGCGGTTCTGCCAATTGAGCCAACTGAGATTCGGAAATGTACCCTTTCCTGAAAACAATTTCTTCCAAACAAGAAACTTTTAAACCTTGCCGTTGCTCTATTGATGCAATAAAGTTTGAAGCCTGAATGAGCGACTCATGAGTTCCAGTATCTAACCAAGCCATGCCTCTTCCTAAAAGTTCGGTATTTAGCGTCTGCTCTTTTAAGTACAGCTTATTCAAATCTGTTATTTCCAATTCACCTCTTTTTGACGGTTTCAATATCTTTGCTTTAGCTACGACTGTATTATCGTAAAAATATAATCCTGTAACTGCGTAATTTGACTTGGCAACTTCAGGCTTTTCCTCTAACCCAATTACTTTTCTATTTTCATCAAATTCCACAACACCGTACCTTTCGGGATCATTAACATAATAACCAAACACAGTGGCACCAGCCTTTAAATTAGCGGCATTTTCAAGTATTTTGGGTAATCCATATCCATAAAAAATATTGTCTCCAAGCACCAAACAAACACTATCATCACCAATAAATTCTTCTCCCAGAATAAATGCCTGAGCCAGCCCGTCAGGAGAAGGCTGTTCTTTATATGAAATAGAAATTCCTAAATGACTCCCATCTCCAAATAAATCCTTAAAAGAGCCAATATCTCTGGGCGTTGAAATAATAAGCATTTCAGTAATGTTAGCTAATAACAAAACTGAAAGTGGATAATAGATCATTGGTTTATCATAAATCGGTAAAATTTGTTTTGAAACAGATTTTGTTAATGGATAAAGTCTAGTTCCTGATCCTCCTGCTAGTATGATTCCTTTCATTTATACTTGTTTTAATTAGCAATTAAAGCTTAATGAGCTTTTGTAGTTTAACGTTAAATATAAATTTCAGTTTCAAAATCATATATTAATTGATACTGAAATAGGTTTATGGTCAGAATATGAGACTTGATGAGTAACAAACTGACTACTTTTTATTTGTTTTGAAGTAAAAATATAATCAATGCGATTAGACGGAATTCTTCCAATATAAGTGGTTCCAACTCCATTTCCCGACTCAACAAAGGCATCTTTCAAAATTTTTGATAATTGCCGATAGCAATAAGAAACGGGCGTATCATTTAAATCGCCGCACAAAACAACAGGATAAGGCGAAGTTTTAACATTTTTCATTACAATCTCAATTTGAGTGGCTCTCTTTTCGTAAGCAATTTTCAATCGATTAAGAATCATTTGTTCTTCTTCATTTTGTTGGTATATTTCACCAGTTTCATTATCTCCAAAAAAAGCATAATCTTTATTTTGCAGCCTAATAGATCCTATATGAGCATTGTATACTCTAATTGTGTCTCTCTCTCGAACAATATCTGAATAAATACAATAATTATTTGCATCATTAGCAAATGAAATTTCTCCTTTATTGCAGATAGGAAACCTGCTAAAAGTAGCCAAACCAAAATACCGTTTCCCCCGCATTTCATGAGTATACCTTTCTTGAATATACGGTAAATCAATTTTTGTTAATAAGATATCTTTAGTTACAAAATCAGATGCTCCAGCTTGATGATAAAACTCTTGAAAACAAATGATATCGGACTGCTCTTCTTTTAAAAAATTAAATATTCCGTCTCGTGATTGAATGCGATTTGCTTTGTTATATAGATCAAAAATTCTAACATTATATGACATTATTTTCAAGCTATTAGAATCTGGTACTGATTTAGAATTATTAAAAACTAAAAAATGATTAAAGTGATTCCAGCCAATTGCCAGTACTATAAGATTTAGCCAAATATAGCGGCGCTTAAATATGATCCAAAAAACAATGTAAACTGCTGTTAGAACCAGTAATATAGGATAGCCAAGCCCAAGGTAGTATAAATAAGGAATTGAATTGGGTGAAAAATGGGTGCTAAGATATGCTCCAATCATAGCGATTCCTAAAACGATATTTAAAAAAAACATCAGTCTTAACCATAATGAAGTTTTTTTGCTAGCTTTTTTTATCATTCCCTATTTTGAATAGAAACGCTTTTTCTGCTTTCGATAAACTATCATAACCTCCAGCAGAAATTTTATCTAACACGACATTTATACGTTCTTGCTCAGAGACTTTGGCTTCTCGATACTCATCATCATTCATTTTACGGAAATCTTCGTTCCTGTGAACTTTCATTTTTGGTTTACTTTTAAAGAAACTTTTAACTTTTAATTTGAAAACCCAGACTTCTAGGCGGTTCATAAATTGTGATTGATGGTCAACGTTTACCATAGAAAGCATCCCAAATAAAAAACCTCCTATGTGGGCAAAATGCGCAATACCATCCAACTTTGTTAATGATGCGAAATCACCAACTACAAAAAACAATGCTAACACCCAAAATGGAATATTAATTCCAAAAAACAACCTGACATTAATTGTAGGGCGGTAAAATAAGATCGCTCCAAAAAAAGCATAAACAGCTCCAGAAGCACCTATTGTTGCAGATGGATTTAAACCGCTTAGGTACGGAACGTTGTAAGAAAGAATATGAAGCAAACCACCACAAATTCCTCCTAAAACATATGTTAACACTAATTTACGTTGACTGAAGAAACTCAAAAACAACTGTCCTACGAAATAGAACATGAGCATATTTAATGCAATATGGTAAAAATCTCCATGAATAAATAGACTGCTAAAAATGGTCCAAGGCTTATAAAACACTGCACTTAAAGTACCAGGCAACGCTGTGTTTCCAACAATGAAATTAAACAAATCTGGAAAATTAAAAAGCTTGCCGAAAATATAAATAAGTTCAAAAACAACAAACACGGAGATATTAATGAAAATCAACGTTTTTAAGCTATTTCCAGACTTCAACTCATATTTCAATCTATCTATTAAATTCAACTCACTCATTTAGTAAAAGTTTGACCGATCTTTTTTCCACAGGTAGAGTAATATAAAGCCAAATAGCATTCCACCTAAATGAGCGAAATGAGCAATATTATCATTTGGATTATTAGCAAAACCTAAGTATAATTCAATTCCTCCGTAAATCATTACAAACCACTTTGCTTTTAGAGGGATAGGAGGAAACAATAGCATTAATTCAGTATTAGGAAATAGCCATCCAAAGGCCAGTAAAATTCCAAAAACAGATCCAGAGGCTCCGACGGTTAATCCATTATATAGTCCATTTAACTGACCCATATTTGAATCAACATAATTCTTTCCTTGCGAAATAATTTCGAACCCTTCAGTTACAATATATTCAAATTCTTCGGGCGAAAAAATTTCATAAAAAGGCATTATTCTAATTTGTGCGACCAACATTTGTATAAGGCCAGCACCAATTCCAGTAACCATATAATAAATCAAAAATCTTTTGCTTCCCCAAAATTGTTCTAATGTTTTACCAAACATAAATACAGCAAACATGTTGAACAGAATGTGAGTAAAATCGACTGTACTATGCATAAACATATATGTAACAAGCTGATGCGGATAAAAACCATCACTTAAAAAATAGTGAAGACCTAGTAACTGGGTCAAATCTATCCCCCTGCTATTTAGCACCATAGTTGCTAAATACAATAAAAAATTGATAATTAGGAGGTTTTTTGTAACCGGTGGAATATTTCGAAATAAGCTTTGAAGCATGTTTTAGTTAAATTTTTTAATAATGTCTTCTAGAGAATAAGTGATCATAATTGATTTTCCGTGCGGAGAAAGGGTGTGATTGTCGCACGCGAATAACTCATCAACAAGATGTTGCATTTGTTCTAAGCCCAACTGAGTGCCACCTTTTATTGCTGTAGCAGCAACAACAGACTTCAATACCAATTCTGATATATTTATATCCGTTTTTTGTTGAGTTTCTTTATAATCTGACAATAATTGATCAATGATTGATTTTGCTTGATAACCCTTCAATTCTGCTGGGGTTCCAGAAACCATTATTTTTTTACTATCCACTAACTCAAAATCAAAGCCAATATCACTCAATTCATCTTTCATTTCGTTGAAATATACTAGATCAGTTGCTGATATTTCAAATTCTTCCGGAAATAATAGTTGCTGAGACTTTCGCGTACTTTGCTCCCATTCAACCTGCAGTTTGTCATACAATATTCGAGAATGTGCTCTATATTGATCAATCAAAATCATCCCATTTTTTATAGACGTTAAGATATACTTTGAATGCAACTGATATGGCGCCTTCGTCTTATTTTCAAATTCACTGCCAATTTTGGAGGGAATCAAAACTTCATTAGTTGAATCTATTCCAGAACTATCGTCTTTTAAATTACCATAGAAATTTTCCCATTGACTGGTTTCAGGTTGCAGAGTGCTGTTTCTTCCACCGCTTTTATAACCTGCAATAGAGGCACTATTTACGGCAGTACTTGTATTAAAAGGATTAAAATTTGGGTCAACTTTTACTTTAGGGATTTCAATCTTATCACCTAACTTAGGACTTGGTGTGTCGAATGTTTGTTCAGTATCAAAATCTAAACTTGGCGCAATATTATATTGACCTAGAGCTTGTTTTATTGCACTTCGCAAAATGGCGTATATTTCTTTATTATTTTCAAACTTAATCTCTGTTTTAGTCGGGTGAACATTAACGTCAATTGATTCTGTTGGAACAGAAAAATATAAGAAGTACGCTGGATATTTATTCGACGGTATCATGCCTTCGAATGCTGCTTGTATGGCATGATTGAAATAGCGATCTTTAAAATATCTGTTATTAACAAATAAGTACATTTGATCACGCGAACTTCTAGCATACTCTGGTTTTACTATGAATCCACTAACAGAAAAAATATCTGTTGTTTCTTCTACTGGTACCAAACGTTGATTATAGTTTTTTCCGAATGCATGGACAATTCTTTGTCTTAACCCAGCCCCTGGAAATTGATACACTTCATCATTATTATGATGAAACGAAAAAGCCACATCCGGATGAACCAACGAGATTCTTAAAAACTCATTTAATATGTGACGATATTCTGTAATGTTAGATCCTAAAAAGTTTCGACGAGCTGGTATATTGTAAAATAGATTCTTAACCGAAATTGAAGTGCCGTTTGATGCACTAACTGGCTCCTGACTTTTCACTTTCGAACCTTCATTTACAATTTCTGAACCCAATTCGTGATCGTGTAATTTAGTTTTCAAATCAACATGCGCAATTGCTGCAATTGAAGCTAAGGCTTCTCCTCTAAATCCTTTTGTTTGTAATTGAAACAAATCTTCGGCTTTTTCAATTTTTGAAGTAGCATGCCGTTCAAAACTCATCCTTGCATCAATGGCCGACATTCCGCAACCATTATCAATCACTTGTATCAGTGTTTTTCCACCGTCTTTTGCAATCACTTTTATTTCAGACGCTCCAGCATCAATGGCGTTTTCAACCAATTCTTTAACAACTGAAGCTGGCCGTTGGACCACTTCACCTGCAGCTATTTGATTCGCAATATGGTTGGGTAAAAGCTTTATTAACTCGGCCATTTACTTTGATTCTTTGATTAAGTCAGCAACATTGTCTATCCCCCCAAAAAGGTAATAGAAAAGAGCAATAATTAATACCAAAATAATGATTAGCCTAATATTAGAACGCAGTGTTTGTCGTTTCATCCCGCTGTTCCCCCAGCTATCTTCCAACTCTGCCTTAAACTTCATTGAGCGAATTCTGCCTTCTTCTTTGTTTTCACCTGCATACAATTGCACCTTCTTTTTCAAACGTTCCTTCCGCTCGTCATAATAACGAGGATGAAAATTAAAATCCCTTGATTTGGAAGGTAATTTAAACAAAGACATTCTATTCCAGTTCATGCAAATAGGAGTTAAATCGAAAATTGATTTTCCTAACAAAGGTAATTCTTTTCTCAGCAATTTAAAAATTTGCTAGCTGTTAAAAAATGTTAGTGCTAATCTTCATTTTAAGTAAAGAATTAAACGCTGTTATGTGAACAAGTTTACCGTATTGGCAAGGTTTATGTTTTTAGTATTTTATAACTTCACATTGCCAAAAAACCAAACCAAATGTCAACCAATTTTAACCGCCAAATAATTGCAATTATTTGTTTGCTTCTTAGCTTTAAAGTTTCAGCAAATCAGTATGATATATTTCAGCCGCAAAAATCTATACAATCTATTCAAAAAAATGGCTTTATCGAATATGTGCAGAGTTCAAACCAATGGGCTGATTCTGTTTTTAAGCAAATGACAATTGATGAGAAAATTGGGCAATTATTTATGGTGGCTGCCTATTCTAATAAGATTGGAAATCATGAATTTGAAATAAAAAACTTAATCACCAAGCACCACATTGGAGGTTTGATATTTTTTAAAGGAACACCAACAGCACAAGCAAGACTAACAAATAATTACCAAAAAGCAGCTAAAACACCATTAATGATTGGCATAGATGGAGAATGGGGAATTTCAATGCGACTAGACTCCACCACATATTACCCAAGACAGATGATGTTAGGAGCTATTCAAAACGAAAAGCTTATTTATGAAATGGGAAAACAAATTGCAGAACAGTGCAAAATAATGGGAATTCACGTGAATTTTGCTCCCGTTATTGATGTCAATAACAATGCAAATAACCCAGTGATAAATAATAGATCGTTTGGAGAACAAAAGGAAAATGTTTCTAAACTTGGCCTAGCCTATATGAATGGCATGCAAGACCATGGTGTAATGGCATGTGGCAAGCACTTTCCTGGCCATGGGGATACCGATACAGACTCTCACAAAGCACTCCCCACTATTGCGCATTCTGCTAGCAGGTTAGATAGTTTAGAATTGTTCCCATTTAAACAGTTGATCGGAGAAGGTCTTGCCAGCATGATGGTTGCGCATTTGTACATCCCTGCATACGATAATACAGCAAACCAAGCTTCTACTTTATCGCCCAAAATAGTGAATGGCCTTCTTAAAGATAGCTTAAAATTTAAAGGTTTAATTTTTACAGACGCGCTTAACATGAAGGGTGTTGCTAAGTACTACCAACCAGGAGAGGTAGATGTTCGGGCAATTATGGCGGGAAATGATGTTTTACTGTTTCCAGAAGATGTACCTGTTGCAATAAACAAAATAAAGTCCGCTATTGCCAAAGGTCAAATAACTGCTAAAGAAATAGAGACTTCATGTTTAAAAATTCTAAGAGCAAAAGCTTGGACTGGCGCTCATCAGTTTAAACCAATTAATACCAAAAACTTGATAGATAGGTTAACACCTAAAAAAAATGAATTGTTAAATAAAAAACTAGCTAATGCAAGTATTACGCTTCTCAAAAATAAAAATGACTATTTACCGCTAAAGAGATTGGACTCGCTCAAAATAGTCTACTTAAACATTGGCAGTACTTCAAAAAACGAATTTCACAGTTCACTGAACCAGTATGCCAGCATTCCGGAAATAAAAATTTCCAGATCACTATCGAGTGCAGATGAAGCTAAACTTTTAACAAAACTAAAGTCTTACGATCAAATTATCATTGGATTTCATAGAACGAACAATAGTCCAAGAAGGAATTTTGGAATCACAAAACAAGCCATTAATTTACAGGCTAAATTGTCAAAAAACAAATCAGTTATATCGGTTATTTTTGGAAACCCATATGTGCTTAAATCTTTTACTGAACTAGATAATCTTCAATCTTTAATTGTTTGCTATCAAGATACTAAATATACTCGTTACACAGCAGGAGAGGTAATTATGGGTGGTGTCAATCCCTCAGGAAAACTTCCTGTTACTTGCACATCAGAACTAACTGCAGGCCTTGGATTACGATTTAAAAAAACCAGTCGCTTGCATTTCGGATCAGCTAGTGAATTAGACATACATGATTCCCTTATCAAAAAAATAGATGATTTCGCACTGAAAGGAATAAAAATAGGTGCATATCCAGGTTGTCAAATTTTAGCCATAAAAAATGGAACTGTGTTTTACAACAAGGCATTTGGCCATCACACTTACACCAAAAAAAACAGGACTAAAACATCTGATTTATATGACATTGCTTCAATCACAAAAGTAGCAAGCACAACTTATAGCCTGATGAAAATGACAAATGACAATTTAATAGATATAGATAAAACGTTGGGAGAATACATACCAGAAATTGTAAAAAATACACCCTACAAAAACACGGTAATTAGAGAAATGTTAGCCCATCAAGCCGGCTATGTCTCCTGGATTCCATTTTATTATCGTACTCTGAAAAACAACAAGCCCAGTCAGTTTTATTACAAAGAATCTCCGAACCAAGAATTTTCGACTAAAGTAGCAGATCATTTATTCATAACAAATGCATATGCAGACACTATATTTGACCGAATAACAAGTACAGATTTAAGGAGGAAACGATATAAGTACTCTGACCTAGGATACTACTTTTTAAAAGCCATTATTGAAAAACAAAATGAAAAAAAAATAGAAAAGTATGTTGATGAAGCTTTCTATAAACCTATGGGACTGGAAAGAATAACATACCATCCGTTGAAAAAATTTGACAAATCTGAAATTACGCCTACAGAATATGATACTATTTTCAGAAAACAATTAATACATGGTTATGTTCATGATCCTGGAGCAGCAATGTTAGGTGGCGCTGGTGGACATGCGGGCTTATTTTCGAATGCTTTAGATTTAGGAATTTTAATGTACACACTCATTAATGATGGCCAATATGGTGGCCAGCAAATCTTGGATCCGAAAGTAATTAGCGACTTTACAAAATGTCAATTTTGCCCAACAAATCGACGGGGAGCAGGATTCGACAAACCTGTAACCTCTCTAAATGGTGGTCCTACATGCTCGCAAGTGTCGCTATCAAGCTTTGGGCATTCTGGGTTCACCGGTACAATAGCATGGGCAGACCCTGAGCATGATATAGTTTACGTTTTTTTATCTAACAGAGTCTATCCCAATGCTAACAATTGGTTAATAACTAAGAAAAATATTAGAACAGATATTCAAAACGCTATCTACAATGCAGCTAAGTAGCATATTGATCAAGTATCAGCATTTTGTAATACCATATTGGACACCTAAATAAAGAGCATATTTATTTATTACTGTTGTAGTGATTTCAAATCCTGTAAATAAATTATTTTTGTAGGACAAAACGACATTTGATTGACATGAGAATTGGAATAGTATTATACCCTACATACGGAGGAAGCGGAATAGTAGCAACAGAATTAGGAAAAGAATTAGCAAAAAAAGGACATGAAGTTCATTTCATCACTTATGCTCAACCTGTTAGACTTGATATCTATCAAGCTAACATATTTTATCATGAAGTAGCTATTTTTGACTATCCACTTTTTGATTACCAACCCTATGAACTTGCGCTGACAAGTAAATTGGTAGATGTTACAATGCATGAAAAGCTAGACATTCTTCACGTACACTATGCCATCCCGCATGCTTCGGCAGCTTACTTTGCTCAGCAAATTTTAAAGTCACAGGGAATAGAAATTCCATTCATTACAACTCTTCATGGCACAGATATAACATTAGTAGGAAAAGATGCTTCTTTTGAACCCGTCATTACATTTAGTATTAATAATTCGGATGCTGTAACTGTGGTTTCTGAAAGTTTAAAAATAGACACTTTAGATCATTTCGATATCAATAACCAAATTGATGTAATACCAAATTTTATTCGTCACAGTAATTATGTCAAACTACCTGACTCAAAATGCTTAAGAAGTCAATTTGCTCCAAATAACGAACGAATTATTACACATATTTCTAATTTCAGAAAAGTAAAACGTGTTGATGACGTTTTAAAAATATTCAAAGAAGTAAATAAGGAAGTACCTTCAAAACTTTTACTTGTAGGAGATGGCCCAGAAAGACAGCATTTAGAGCAATTATGTCGTGAATTGGAAATATGTAACCACACAGTGATGCTTGGTAAAATTCAGAACGTGAGTGAGATTTTATGCTGTACAGACCTATTTCTTTTACCGTCAGAAACAGAGAGTTTTGGGCTTTCAGCTCTAGAAGCACTTGCTAGTAGTGTTCCAGTTGTCTCATCAAATACTGGTGGCTTACCTGAAGTTAACAAACATGCATTTTCAGGTTATTTAAGTCAGGTAGGAAATATAAACGAAATGGCTATGAATAGTATTTCGATATTGAAAGATGATGAAACTTTAGCACAATTCAAAGCGCAAGCTTACAAACATTCATTAAATTTTGGAATTGAAACCGTTCTGCCTATGTATGAAGCATTGTATGAGCAGCTAACGATAAAAGTTTAATGCATTTAAACCCGATCAAGATTTAACTCTACTGTTAGACAGCTTAAATCTTCTGAAACTTCAACAGTTTTTAATTCAACCGCCTTTTTAGTTTTTAAAGCCATTGTTATAAAACCTAACCCCGCGCCACCTTTACTTGAAATATTTCCATTAGATAATACTTCCATATAGTGCTGCTTAACAGTAACAGGGTCAGATGAGTTTAAGAAATTAACTAATTTTTGAACCTTTGGTATATTTTCATTTCGAATTAAATTTCCGAAAGAAATTTTATAAACGTCTTTATGCTGCAAAAGTATTAAAAAAGAAACTTGTGTTCCATCTTCATCACGCTCACCATGAATTCGAATATTCTGTAGGCCTTCAACCAAAATACTAAACATTCTCTTAACCGTGCTTTTTTTATCGCCCGAATCAAACATAGCACTCTCAATAGAAATAGTAAGAGAATTAACCAAATCTTGAGAAAATTCACCAAAGTGCGAAACCGTTACTTTACCCTCTGTACTCTCACCATAACCACTAAAAACCTCATGGAATCTAGCATTACACTTGTCAATAATATTTACGCCTCTGGTCATCTTACCTTAGTATTAACGGTATAAGTTTTGGAAAGTTACAAGTTTTTACGGCATTTTCATGCCAAGGGTTGGGTATTTATTCACAATTAAAAGTAAACAATGACAAAAAAAAGGATTATTTAACAAGTCTTTCTACTATTTTGCAGACTGCTGGACAGATATCAGTGTTCTTTTTTGCTAGTTCTAACACCTGATACATGTTCTTTCTGTCGGTGTGCGGATATTCTCGACAAGCTAATGGTCTGTGATCATAAACAGAACATGTATTATCATTATTCAAAAAAGAGCATGGCGCAGTTTTCAAAACGTAGTCATGATCCTTATCCATATATAAGAACGAATTAATAAATTCTACTGGCTTCATTCTTAAATGCTTTGACAACCTTTTTATATCTGCATCTCTAAAAATTGGACTCGTTGTTTTGCAGCAATTTGCACAATCTAAACAATCAATTTTTGCAAATACGGCTTTGTGTGCGCCATGAAATTCATTGTCAAGCTTTTTCCTTTTTATTTTGCCAATTGATTTGAAAATCTGTGTCTTCCTGCTTTTATCAACACTAAAATTGTACAATATATTCTTTAATTCACTCTTCATTCAATCAGATAAGTCATATATTTAGCAGCAAAATAATGGATTATTATTACTAAATCCTATTTTATTTGAATTCACATGAGTAAATACACATTTGACTTAATTGTTATTGGCGGAGGACCAGCCGGTTATGCCGCAGCTATGCGATCAATTGATTTTGGTAAAAAAGTTTGTTTAATAGAAAAATCTAAAATAGGTGGTGCTGGAGTTTATCATGGTGCATTGAGTTCAAAAACATTATGGGAATTATCTCAGAGGGTTCGAAATGTCAATGAAACCATCTTATCTACTGGTTTAAATAAATTTGAGTTAAGCTGGTATGATGTTAAGAAAAACCTTGAAGAAGCAGTGTTTGAAAGAAAGTTTCAATATTCATGTCACATCAAATTACTAAAGAAGCGCAGAGAAGATTTGTTTTCATATGAACGCGGCAAAGCAAAACTTTTGTCCGATCATGATGTGGAAATATTAAAAAGCGACGGTGAGAAAAAAGTTTATAGCGCTGAAAATATCATAATAGCTACAGGGTCAACTCCAAGAAAATTGCCAAATATTCCATGCGACGAAGACATTATTTTAACCTCAGATGGGATTGACAATATAGAAGATTACCCAAAAAGCTTAGTGATTGTTGGTGCAGGTGTAATTGGTTGTGAATACGCCACCATATTTTCAAATTTTGGCAAAACAAAAGTATACCTTATTGATCGAGCTGATAGAATTTTACCCTTCGAAGACAAGGACATTTCTGATATGGTATCTTCAAACCTGGAGAAAAATGGTGTCACAATTCACCATAAAGCTCAGCTTGAGCGAATGGAAATAATTAACGGCCAAGTTGAGTATGAGCTGTCGTACCCTGATGGGAGTAAAGAAACCATTACGGTTGAAAAAGCATTATTATCTGTAGGACGGGTTTCTAATATCTCGAACATAGGTTTAGAAGAAGTTGGAATAAAAAGGGGGCCAAATGGTCGAAATATTGGAGATGACGACACTCAAACTAACATTCCTAATATCTATGCCGTTGGAGATGCCTCAGGAAGAATAGCGTTAGTTAATATGGGAGAAATAGAAGCCAGACATGCGGTTGAAAAAATGTTTGGGTTCAATAAAAAACGACTATCCTACGACAATGTTTGTACAATCATGTTTTTGCAACCAGAAGTGGCAGCAGTGGGACTAAATGAGCAAGAATGCATTAAACAAAATATTCCTATAAAAGTGGTAAAACTTGACTATTCGGTAATGGCAAGAGCCATTGCAATGCGTAAAACTCAAGGTTTTTTCAAAATTATTGTTACTAATGACGAGGACATGAAAATACTGGGGATGAGAGCTGTAGGAGAACATGCTTCTTCCGCCATACAAGGAGTGGCGCTTCAAATCAAAACTGGACAAGGCATTGAGTCAATTGCTGAATTAGTTCACCCCCACCCTTCAATAGTTGAGGGTGTTCAAGAATGTGTAAGAATGCTGCTCAATAAATCTATTTTTAAAGCTTCTGTTTTTCAAGACAAATTGGCTTGTTATAGTTTGGTTGACGGCAAGAAAACTGAACTTCAAAGATTATAGAATTGTAAAAATTCTGTCTTTATTTCAAATAGGTTTTAGGGATATGCTTAACTTTGTAGCCTAATACCTTGCTATGAATATACTATCTGATAGAGTAAACCAATTAGAGGAGTCGGCTACAATAGCCATGGCTCAAAAATCGCGCATTTTAAAGGAGCAGGGAATAGATATAATTTCGCTGAGCCTTGGTGAACCTGATTTTAACGTACCAGATTTTATAAAAGAAGCAGGAAAAAAAGCAATCGACGATAATTTTTCTAAGTACACCCCTGTTCCGGGTTATCAAGACTTAAGAGAAGCCGTTGCTGAAAAATTCAAACGTGATAACGGACTGATTTACAAACCCAATCAAATTGTAGTTTCTACAGGTGCTAAGCAAAGTCTGATCAATGTTATTCTTTCATTAGTTAATCCTGGTGATGAAGTCATTATTCCTGCGCCATACTGGGTCACATATTATGCTCAAGTAAAAATGGCCAACGGAATTCCGGTTATTGTTCAAGCCGACATTGAAAACGATTTTAAAGTGACTGCAGAGCAAATAAAAAAAGCCGTTACCTCCAAAACAAAATTGATGATTTTCAGCAACCCCTGTAATCCAACAGGCGCTTCATATTCAAAAGAAGAACTGAAAGCCATTGCAGAGGTTGTAGCCGAAACCCCCGATTTTTATATTATTTCTGATGAAATTTATGAGCATATCAATTTTGTGAGAAAACATGAGAGCATGGCTCAATTTCCAGAAGTATATGACAGAACTATTACCGTAAATGGTTTATCTAAAGCGTTTGCCATGACCGGTTATAGATTAGGATATATTGGAGCGCCAGAACAAATTGCTGCAGCTGCCACTAAATTACAAGGTCAATACACCTCGGCAACCTGTTCAATTGCTCAAAGGGCTGCAATTAGTGCCTTGCAGGCAAACCCCAGCGAATTAAAATATATGATTGATGCTTTTAATGCAAGGCGGATGGTTGTTTATGATTTGCTTAAGGCAATTCCAAATATTAAGGTGAATTTACCTGAGGGCGCTTTTTACTTTTTCATTGATATTTCATATTTCTTTGGAAAAACTTTAAATGGAACTACAATAATGAATGCTACAGATTTATCGCTTTACCTGTTAGATGAAGCGCACGTTGCATTAGTAACAGGAGAAGCATTTGGTAACAAAAACTGTGTAAGACTCTCTTATGCAACTGACGAAGCAACACTTCGTGAAGCAGTTGATAGAATTAAGGTGTCACTTCAAGAAAAATAAATGGAAGAAATTAAACGTGCTTTTAAACAGTTTTCAGATAAAAAAGTAATTGTAATCGGTGATGTTATGGTTGATACCTACATCCATGGAAAAGTAAATCGTATCTCACCAGAGGCACCTGTACCCGTAGTTAATTTTGATTCAAGATCAAATCATTTAGGAGGAGCAGCTAATGTTGCCCTAAATATTAAAGCGTTAGGAGCCAGTGCCTATATTTGTTCATTTATAGGACAAGATGAAAACGGTGAACTTTTTAAAAAGCTCATGACTGAAAATCATCTTTCAACAAATGGTGTTTTAGAATCTGATGAAAGAATGACGTCTGTTAAAACCAGAATTATTGGTAATAATCAGCAGCTATTGCGAGTAGATGAGGAAATTACGAAAGAACTCACTTCAATTATGCGCTATAACTTAATTGAAAAAATAAAAGAAATAGCAGAAACTGAAAAAATAGACGCTATTATTTTTGAAGATTATAACAAGGGTGTTTTAACTGAAGATTTGATTCAACAAATAATTGAATTTGCCAATTCCAACAATATTTTAACCTGTGTTGATCCTAAAATCAAAAACTTTTTAGCTTATCAAAATGTAACACTATTTAAGCCAAACTTAAAGGAATTAAAGAATGGCTTACAGATTGATTTTGCTTATCCCTCAGAGAAAACTGAATTTTTGAATGCAGTTGCCAACCTAAAAAAACAACTCAAGAATAAGTATACACTCATTACTTTGTCAGAACATGGTGTTTACCTAAATGCAGATGATAAAGATATTTTTATTCCAGCTCATTATAGAAATATTGCAGACGTATCAGGCGCAGGAGACACTGTAATTAGCGTAGCGACACTCTGCTTAATAAGTGGACTTGAACCTAAAAACACGGCTGAAATAGCTAACCTAGCCGGTGGCTTGGTTTGCGAAAAAGTTGGTGTAATTTCAGTAGATAAAGAACAATTATTGACAGAAGCAATAAAATCCATACAATAAAGAAACATACCAATGTCGGAACAAATTAAACCTTACAACAAAGAGAATACATCAAAAAAAGAAGAAGTAGCGGAAATGTTCAATAACATTTCAAAAAAATACGACTTTTTAAATCACTTTTTATCACTAGGAATCGACAAAATCTGGAGGAAAAAAGCCATCAAAATTCTTGGTGAAAAAAATCCAAAAGTTATTTTAGACATGGCAACAGGAACTGGTGATTTTGCTATAGAAGCCCTTAAACTCAATCCTAAAAAAATTATTGGAGTCGATATTTCGGAGGGCATGCTTGAAGTTGGACGTACAAAAATGAAAAAGCGTCAATTTGATGACATTATTGACATGCAATTGGGCGATTCTGAAAATCTTAAATTCGAAGATGGGACTTTTGACGCATACACAGTTGCTTTTGGAGTTCGGAATTTTCAGAATTTAAAGACTGGAATGACTGAATTAAACAGAGTTTTAAAACCTGGAGGAAGAGGTGTGATTTTAGAATTTTCGAAACCAAAAAAGTTTCCGGTAAAGCAATACTATAAGTTTCATAGTAAGTATATCATTCCAACCATTGGAAAGGCCATTTCAAAAGATAAAAGCGCTTACGAATATTTACCAGAATCGATTGCGGCTTTTCCAGAAGGTCAGGACTTCATTAATGTGCTCACGGAAACTGGCTATAAAAATTGCCAAATGAAGCAAGTAGCAGGTGGAATTGCAACGATATACTGGGGCGAAAAATAGGTTTTGGTACACGTTTCCCTGTTAACAACTTAGTTAAGTGCAACACATTGCCACATCTTAATCTTTTACATTTGTGGTAAAGTAAACCATTCTATGTTTGGATTAGCGATTAGGAAAAGAATTGACGAAGACCAACTGTCTAACATTTTTGTAAATGCCTTATTAGAGGCAGTTGAAAACGGATTTAAAGATGTTGCCAATGCCATTAACGAAGACCCAGCATTTGCAACAAGTCCGAATATTGCACCAACTGCTTTTAATCAGTTTATACTAATTATTATTACAGCCAACCTAAACTATTTACAGCAAAATTCTGAAATTGAAGACATTACTAGTCTTGAACGAAAAATAATTGCAAAGTACGCCGATATTTTTGGACAAACTGAGGACGGATTTCAAAAATTAATAGATGATATGGCATCATTAATTTCTCAAGTTAACTATCCTTCAAAAAATTATGCATACGGCATTTCAAAAGCTGTATTTTACAAATATAATTTAAACGATTTTCAAGAATCCTACTTTCAGGTAATGAACACCCCCAACCCGCTATTTTTGAAAAGAATGGATGAAATTACAAGTCACTTTTTATGGGACTGGGATACCTTTTTTAAGAAGCACAAACTACAATGACTTTCACTTGTTGAAAATAAATTCTTCATTCTCTTTTAGAGTCTAAATATTGTGTTTAACTTTGACTCCCGTAGTTACAAAACACATTCATGTCACATTCAACAAAGTATATCTTTGTAACCGGCGGAGTTACATCATCATTAGGTAAGGGCATTATTTCTGCATCTTTAGCTAAGTTATTGCAATCCCGAGGATACTCAGTTACCATTCAAAAATTAGATCCATATATCAATATTGATCCAGGGACATTGAATCCTTATGAACACGGCGAATGCTTTGTAACAGAAGATGGTGCAGAAACCGATTTAGATTTAGGACACTATGAACGATTTTTAAACTCTACTACTTCGCAGGCTAACAATGTAACAACAGGCCGAATTTACCAGTCGGTAATTGAAAAAGAAAGACGTGGAGAGTTTTTAGGCAAAACAGTTCAAGTTGTTCCTCACATTACAGATGAAATCAAAGAGCGCGTTCAAATTTTAGGCAAGGAAGGTACATATGACATTGTTATTACCGAAATTGGAGGAACAGTTGGCGACATAGAGTCATTACCTTATATTGAAGCCGTTAGACAATTAATTTGGGAACTTCCTAAAGATTGTTTAGTGATCCATTTAACGCTAGTGCCTTTTTTAGCAGCTGCGGGAGAACTGAAAACCAAACCGACTCAGCACTCAGTAAAAGAATTAAGGGAAGAAGGTATTCAGCCTGACATTTTAGTTTGTAGAACTGAGCATGAATTAGACGATTCGATCAGAACTAAGATTGCAAAATTTTGTAACGTTAGTAACGACTCAGTTATCCAGTCAATTGATGCCAAGTCTATTTACGAAGTTCCTTTGTTAATGCTTGAAGAAAAGCTGGACTTAGTGGTAATGGACAAACTAAATTTACCTGTATTAGGTGAACCTAATTTAAATGAATGGCGTGCATTTTTAGACAATGTAAAAGCTCCTCAGCATACTATTAATATTGCTTTAGTTGGAAAATATATCGAACTTAAAGATGCTTACAAATCAATTGTTGAAGCTTTTGGGCATGCTGGAGCGGCTAACAATTGTAAAGTGAATATTAATTGGATTCATTCAGAGGAATTGACAGAAGCGAATGTTGCTAAAAAGCTAAAGGACTGTCAAGCTTTACTGGTTGCACCTGGTTTTGGTACACGAGGAATTGAAGGGAAAATTACAGGAATTAAATATGTGCGAGAAAATAATATCCCATTTTTAGGCATTTGCTTAGGTATGCAATGTGCCGTTATTGAATTTGCCAGAAATGTTTTAGGGTGGTCAGATGCTCACTCAGCTGAAATGGATGAAAATTCAACTCATAAAGTAATTGACTTAATGGCTGAACAAAAGGACATAGTTGATATGGGAGGCACCATGCGCTTAGGTGCTTATGACTGCGCAGTAACTGCTGATTCTAAACTATTCAATTCTTATCAGTCAGATTCTATTAGCGAACGCCACAGACATAGGTATGAATTTAATAGCCAATACTTAGCTGACTTTGAAGAGGCAGGCATGATTTCAACCGGAAAAAATCCACAAACAAATTTGGTTGAAGTGGTTGAAATCCCTAGTCATCCTTGGTTTGTTGGCGTACAATATCACCCTGAGTATAAAAGTACTGTTTTGGATCCTCATCCTTTATTTAAGGAGTTTGTTAAGGTAGCCTTGGGATAAAATTCCCATCCGGCCTTTGGCCACCTTCCCTGGGGGAAGGATTTACTTTGGAGTAGTTATGTACGACCTTAAACTAGTTGACTACTAAATTTTTCGATACTTGATTTTAAGCGAACCTCCCAATGATGCGAAGGGATAGGTAATAATTATTTCGCCGTCAGTTAAAGTAAACTCAAATATTGCCATACAACCATTCACTACAATTGAACTATCAGTAATAAAATACTCACCCACAGATTCATTAACAGCACTAGTATCGTAATTACACAATAATCCGTTTGACCAGATCTTCCCTTTTCGCCTAAATTCAATTATTCTGTCACTTTCAACAGGACTAAAATCGGCACTACCCCATTGGCCATTTGTCATTTCAACTAACTGATACGCTCCTAGTATTGTTCTTTCTTCTTTACTACATGAGGTAATGATAAGGATTAGTAGACAGTTGCAGAATATATTTTTAAAAGTCATAGTTTCTTTTTTGCTATAGAAAATTTCAGCTAGGAATCATGTAAATCTACCACACAAATGACATCTAGCTAGCGCTTCTTGGAGCAGCTAAATCATTAAGGCGTGAGTTAAGAACTTATTTTTAAATCTTTCGGTACTTTGCTTTACAAGCTTCAATGCATGGATAGTAGATTATCAATTCATCATTATTGAAGCTAAATGTTAGATCGAAATTGCAACTGTCGGCGTAAATGGTTGTGTCTGCAACTGAATAGGTTCCCTCATAGGTGAAAGAGTTAGAATCGGCTACTGAACAAATATCTCCAGTAGACACAAAGTCGCCATTACTTTTTAATTCCAAAGTTTTGCTGATTGAGGTAGACTCAAAAACTCCACTGCCGTCGCCAGGATCTAATAAAAGTTCTACTAATTCGTATTTTCCTATAATCTGAGATTCAATATCCTCTTTATTACAAGACACTAGAGTTGCCAAAATGGCTAGACTAAAAAATATTGTTTTCATAATTTTTTTTTTTATGATGCTAATATTCAAATATCGGTTGCATCAATTGAAAAAAAATGGATGAGCGCTCCTAAATCAACTGCAGTCGAGTCTTATCTAACTCAAAAAAGGTCGACTACCTAAATCTTAAGTCTTTACAATCATAATCACTAAATTCAAATCGCTGAACAATCAGTCCTAAGTCTTATGTCCTCAAGTCGAAAGCCGTGTGGTTGTAAATCATTTCATCCTGAATCACCCTCACTCCAATCCTACCCACCATTGGTCAAACTTCTGGTTGGGATTGTTTAAATTCACTAACTCACCAATTAAGGGCGTGATCAAGGGGATATTGAAAGATTCATTTAATCTGGTGACTTCTTTTAATGGCTCATCCCAAGGGTGACTTGACAGTGGGAATTTTGAGGAATGGACTGGTAGAATTCGTTTGGCACCTAAATCTTTTCCGGCTTGTAAAACTTGGTTTGGCGTATGGTGAATGTATGGCCAAGCTGGGTTGTACTGACCGTTTTCGAGAATGGCCAGATCGAACGGGCCGTGTTTGGCACCAATTTCGGCGTAATGGGTATCGTAACCGCTATCTCCGCCTAAAAAGAGTCTGGTTTCTGGCGTTTTAATGACATAAGACACCCACAAGGTATTATTTCTCTTTAAACCTCTGCCTGAAAAATGGCGACAAGGTTCTATAAATACATCAAAATTGGGGGCAATATTGACGAAATCGTGCCAGTCTTTTTCAATGATGATGGATTTGTCATAACCCCATTCTTCAAAATGCGCTCCTACGCCCAACCCACAAATCACTTTTGCTATTTTCGCTTTCAATGCCAATAAGGTTTGGTAATCGACATGGTCGTAATGGTCGTGTGAAATAAGCAATACATCAATGTCGGGAAAATCGTCTGCTGTGTAAACATCCGTTCCTTCAAATGCTTTCATAGAGCCTGGAATGGGTGACGCATTGCCGCTAAAAATAGGATCGACTAAAATATGCTGACCATTGAGCTTGATGTAATACGAAGAATGGCCAAACCAAATTAATACATTACTATCAGCAGGAATGGCTTTAATATCTATTTTTTTAGAAGGAATAGTATCGACTGGTTTGGTTCGGGGATAAGTTTTAAATAGAAAATTGTACATTATACTACCCATAGAATGGCCTTCTGCCAGTTGCGGCGTATGGTGTAAATTTTGAAATTGCCCATCTCTATAGTTAGGCGATTTTTCTATCATTGCTAACCTTTCTCCTGCCGGATTTTGACCAAATTTAGTCTGGCGCATATAAAAGAAAACCACGATTACGAAAAGTAATACAAGAGACACTATAGCAATCATCATCCGTTTTAAAATTTTAAATAGTCTACTTTTCACCAGCCTTTTTTAGTTAAAAATAAGTGGGCAAAAGTACGGATAATTAAAGCTGGAATACGATAAATATTCATTTTACATCTTGTATATTATTCCGGACACTGCAGAAAGCATATCAATACAATCCAATATAAATTCGTCGTTGACTGCTACCAATATTTGCACTTCAGACACATCTCCTTCTTCAAAAAAGGATTCTGCATAAGGTTTTAAATTAAATGGTATGGATTCTTTTTCTTTGCCAGTCAGATAAGGCTATTAATACTTAACCAATTTCTTTGATTCTATACCTTCAACATTCTTAATATACATGATATAGACTCCAGCTGGCAGAAATGACAGATCATAAGTATTGTTTCCTAATGTAAGATGATCAGAGTACACTATTTTACTGCTTAAATTTTGAACTGTAAAGGTTGGTGAATCAGTTTTATCATATTGTACTGTAATTTTATTTTCGAAAGGATTTGGATAAATTAAGTGTTTGGCATAGTCTGCGGGATTAAAAATACAAGGATCAAAGCCCAAACTGTACTGGAATAATTTCGCACCATTTGCAGTTGCATAAGTTAGTCGAGGGCAACCATCTAATTCCACAATATGATACAACAAACCTAAACTTAAGTCTCCAATCCCTTCAACCCAAACAATTTCTTTTAATTGACATATTTGCCTTTGTAAACCAATTAATCGGATTAGTTTCCTGTATTCTCCTGCTATTTCAACGGAATCAACCGATTCTACAGTTAATGTATCAATGGCGTCTTGTCCTAAAAAAGTGTGGTTAAATTGAAAACTATCTCCTACTACCAAATTAAAATCATAAAGTAGCTGCATTGAATCTTCGTGAATTCCGTAAAAAAGTTTCTTATCACTGTAATGTATCAACCCTTCCGCCCTTAATTTCAAATTTATATAATCGGTCGTAGGTGAAGGAGTATCATATTGGACTTGAATTTTCTGGTATTCCTTACTATCAATTAAAGTATCTTTAATTACTGAGGTATATTCGTCTAAACAAAGATGGTAGGCCGTTCCGGCACCTGTAGAAACTAAATTTCTACTTTTTACTATCCAAAATGCATCATTCGTAGTAAATATTTGTGAAAAAACAGAACCAGCCGATAAAATAAAGGAAAAAAGTAACAGTATTTTTCGAAAGTTTACCATTTCAACAGACAATACGTTTCCTGAATCAAATTAGTTGGTTATCATCTATTAAAATTAAATACTGCAATGATTTTGTATTTAATTTATCCTTTCATTAAACCTTTTCAATTACTTTTAGTCCAAGTTTAAATCTGACAATTATGAAATCTGTACTACAATTATTAGTTGCTGTTTTTTTTACTTCAAATACGAATGCTCAAAACCTATATTTTCCGCCAATTAGTGGAAATGATTGGGATACCACCTCCCTTTCCGATTTGGGTTGGTGTAGCGACCAATTACCACCACTTTATGACTTTTTAGAAGCCGGTAATTCCAAAGCTTTTATTGTTTTAAAAGACGGAAAAATAGTGATTGAAAAATACTTTGGCACTTTTACACAAGACAGTTTATGGTACTGGGCTTCGGCAGGAAAAACTTTAACCGCTTTTATGGTGGGAAAAGCGCAAGAAGATGGGTATTTATCGATTTCCGATACAACATCAGCTCATTTAGGAACAGGATGGACCAGCTTGACGAGCGCTCAAGAAGAAAAAATTACAGTCCGCAACCAGTTAGCTATGACAAGTGGCTTAGACGACGGAAGCGGAAATGTAGATTGTACATTGCCTAGCTGCCTCACTTATTTAGCAGACCCCGGAACCAGATGGTCCTACCACAATGCACCATATACCCTATTACAAGAGGTTGTAACCGCAGCTTCTAGCCTGAACTTTAATAGCTATATGAACACAGCTTTAAAAACTCCAACTGGCATGGATGGTTTATTTGTGCCTATAGGCAGTTATAACCGTGTCTACTTTTCGAAACCTCGCAGCATGGCACGTTTTGGTTTACTGATGCTCAATAATGGGAATTGGAATGGGACACAAGTAATGAACGACTTGACTTACCTGAACGACATGGTGACGCCTTCTCAAACCATTAATAATGCCTATGGCTACTTATGGTGGTTGAATGGGCAGTCCTCTTTTATGTTGCCGCAAACTCAATTTGTGTTTTCTGGACAACCGCTCCCGAGCGCTCCAGCGGATGTATATTCAGCCTTAGGCAAAAACGGACAAATATTAAATGTTTCTCCAAGTAATAACCTAGTTGTGGTAAGAATGGGAAATAACCCTGACAATAGCTTTGTACCAATTTTATATTGCGACACTATGTGGCAAAAATTAAATGCCGTAATGTGCGGGACAGTCAACATCAATCAAAGTGATAAAGAACTGGATTTTATGATCTATCCAAACCCTGCAACCGATCTAGTGACTATTAAATCAACTGCGCCTGCAAAGCAAATTCAAATCGTTAATTCAGTGGGGCAGATTGTAAAAACTATTGTCGGTAGCGAACAAAATACCATTTTAAGTTTACAAGGACTACCGCGCGGTGTATACTTTGCTCGCGTAGATTTACATGAAGGTCAGATTGTAAAAAAAATAATACTTGAGTAAATCTGCCTAACCACCGATCTTATTTCTCGTTTTTCAATTTTTTTAGTGCTTTAATAAGGTCAGATGGTTCAGCTCTATTTCTGTAATCGGCATCTAAAAAAGCAAACTTTATTATTTTGTCTTTGCCAATGATATAGGTTGCCGCCAATGGTAGTTCATTACTTGTGCTTCCGTTGTACTGACTTAATCCAAAACCGTTTTCATATAAGTCGCCGACATCATTTGTGAGCTTAAAGACCAAATTGTATTGTTTAGCCACTTGATTATCAATATCTGACAAAATTTGAAAATCGAGGTTATTTTTTTCTGAAGTAGATATTGAAGAATCTGGCAGCTCTGGTGTTAAGGCCAAAAGGTTTGCACCATACTTTTTAAATGCCGACAAACTTCCTTGCATTGCATTCAGTGTCATATTACAATAAGGGCACCATCCACCGCGGTACCACATTAAGATTATTGGTCCATTTTCTAATTCGGCATATAAACTTACTTGTTCTCCTTTTGCACTAGTTAAAGAAAAGTCAGGCGCAGTATCTCCTATTTGAAAAGCGGAATCTACTACCCTATTATCTACTACGGACTGAATTCCAGCGGCGTATTTCTCCTTCTTCTCATCCGAAGCTACCTCTTCAAATTTTGCTTTTTTAGCATCTAATACAGATTTTAATGTGCTAATTTTTTCTTCTTTCATGTTTATATCTTCCGATACTTCCGATAGAATCTCTTGTTTATGATTTGATGGTTGTGTTGAATTGCATCCAATAAAGATTGCAGTTAGAGCGAGTAAACATGTATAGGTTAATTTCATTATCATTCTTTATTAATCGTTGAGTTCCAAATGTAATAAACTATGCGCTGTATTTATACGCAGATATTCTATACTTTTTCTTTTCAAATAGTATAATCTATTCCCATTTTATATTGCAGCCCATACTTGGCCACTGCTCGCTATCTACAATTCCACCAGCTAAAATAGTATCTAAAGCGCTTGCAATGTCAGCACCAGTGGCTTGCCCAATATTAGGTCGTGTTTCATCAAAACGACCTCTATAAACACATTTTAATGCGTCATCAAACACAAAAAAATCAGGTGTACATTCAGCTTTGTAGGCTTTAGCAACTTCCTGCGTTTTATCATATAAATATGGAAATGGGTATTGTTCCTTTTTTGCCTGTTTCGCCATGTATTCAGGTCCGTCTTGCGGATGAGTTTTTACACTGTTACTGCTAATAGCTATGAATTGAATTCCTTTTGCTTGGTATTCATTTGCAACCTTAACCAAAGCTGAATTAATGTGAAGCACAAATGGACAATGATTACAAATAAAAGCAATCACTGTTGCTTTGTCCGTCTTTAAATCATCTAATGACAATTCACTACCTGAAATGGTGTCTAATAATTTAAAATCTGGAGCTTTTGTCCCCAAATCCATCATGTTTGATTCTACCAGTGACATATTTACTTTTTTTAACCTAGTCTTAATTTAACAGGTATGGTGTACCTAACTTTTACGGGCTTACCAGCCTGAATGCCTGGTTGTTCCCAATTGGGCATCATACTTATTACCCGATCACATTCATCTGCAACTGCTTGACATAAACCTCTAATTACCTCTACCTCCGTCACGGATCCGTCCTTATCAACAACAAATTCGATATAGGCAGTACCTTGTATATTAAATTCTCGAGCTATTGAAGGATAGTTAAAATTTTGACCTATAAACCTGCTTATTCCTCTACTTTCGCAAAATGGATCAATTTCTAACAAGCTGTCACTGCATACCGTAAAACTAGGAACTACTTCACTGAATTGAGAATCGGTTTCGTTATTTGATAAAGTGTCAGATTCTGAGTCTGAATTGTTTGTATTTATCCTCACTTTACTAAAAATAGTATCCGCCTTATAAATTCCTTTAAAATCAATATTACCTATGGTATCGTAGGTCGAAAATTTTCCTTCTCTTACATTATCTGTATAGAAGTACTGGCCTTCTAATCTCCCTTTTTCATCAAAGGAATACCAAACTCCTTCTTTGTCTCCATTTTCATAATTCCCTGAATCACTGCACACATTTAATCGGTGGTAATATGTTCTCCAAACACTGTCTTTTTCTCCATTTTTAAAATAACCATCATTTAATTTTGATCCATCATCATACCACTCTTGTGATTTTCCATTTTTTATTGATGCTTTTTTTGTTTTATATGTAAACAATGAAGTAATCTGTTTTTTTTCAGGAAAAAAAGTCCTTACAACATATTCTCCTTTCAAATTAACAGCTGTCATATAGTGGTACCATGAATTCACCTCTGTTTCACCTTCAGCTAAATACGTGCGATAATTTCCTTTAAATTCTTCGGCAGTATTAGTGTAATGTTTTGCTGCTTCTTCAGTGTAGTTAAACGAAGAACCGCAACTTGCTAGTAACACTATAGCAGTGAATAAAATAAAAATTTTCATGCCTTAAATTTAGTTATTTTTAATGGAGTGAATGGAAATTTGATACTACTGTAGAATACTTGATGCAGTTATTCATTTGATGACTGATTAAATATTATTGTAAAAAATCATCCTACTAAACAGTGAGTAATACTATCATTACTGCCCTTGATACTGCACACCATTACTAGACGGCTCACTTAAATCAATCCAAAAAATGGATATCTTTTCGCTTTCCTCCATTTGTCCATTTCCATTTTTATCGTGCTTTGCAAATACATACATAAAATCATTTGCAGAGTCATACTCAGAGCTCATAACAGAGTATTCTTTTGGTACCAAAAGCTTTTTATTGATTCCGTTTATATCAAAATAGTAGAACCTGCGTAAATCTTTAGCATTAATATATCCATCTTTATTCGAGTCTTCGTCGTAAACGGAAGCCATATAATATTGACGATTGACTGGTTGAAAATTTAGGGTATCTTTTTCAAACGTTGGATAGTAAAACGTTTTAATTAGTACAGGCTTATCGAACAACCTATTTTCCTGATGTAGCTCATTATTGTAATGAGATACGTTTACAAAATTATAGCCATACATGGCTTCAAACCCTGGCATAAAATTCTCATGCCAATTGTTTCCATCCGAATAATCGGTATAATAATCACTATGAAAAGAATTTGAGCCTGTATATGGTCGATTCGTTTTATGATGATAATTTACTTTGTAAACAGGTGTAATTCTATGCGCTGGATTATTAGTTAGCAAAACATTTCGAGGACGAGTTTCAAGATTGACAATGTCAATATCTAAGCCCACCACTTTCTTTCCATTTTCATCAACCGTAATTTCATTGACCTGGAATCCTTTTTTTTCCGTTTTACTTTCGGAGCAACTTGTGGCCCAAATTGCTAATGCGATTAATAAAATTATTTTGTTCATATACGTTGTTTAAAGTAGCTTTTCTTTCTTGTAACGTTTCGAATGTAATCATAAAATGAGGTTATTATACTGAAAACAAGAAGACAGTTATCAAAATTTATGAACCATTTTGAAAAACAGAAGATTCGAATGCAATGAAATTGTGCAGTGTATCTATGCTAACAACTTTAACTATGAAATAATTACATTTTCTGCTCGTTTCAATCCAATTATTGTTAGTACGCCCATTGGTAGAAAAAGAATCCACTGCGGAACTAATAGTCCATAGTACAAACTAGCAATTATAGACGGGATGCAGAATGCTAAATTTAAATAACCGACTAGCTTTATCAATTGCAAGTTAATGGCATATTTTTTTCCAAAACCTGCTGCCAATAAAATATATGAAGTTGCTAGCAACACAATAGTTACCATATGCCAAGCGCCCAGTAATTGCGAACTCTTTTCAATAATTAGTGAAGTTTCCATCATTGGGTCAACCAAATCTATTTGCCCACCTATAAGATGCAAAAAGAACGTGAAAAGATTTAGGGCTCCTGCAAGAATCCAGAATACATTTTTAGTTTTCATAATTAAAATTTATAAATTGATTAAGTTCTGATTTTACTTCCGCTACGTAATTTTTATTCTGCTTTTTGTATCGAATCATTTCGTGATAACCGATTAAATATTTGTAAAAAAGAATTGCCTTTTGCTGCGCTTCTTCACTTGAAAAATTCATTTCCATTAATATATTTTTAGTGAATTCGATTCTTTGCAAATCAATAGAATCAATTAAAGCTTGAAGTTTTTTGTCCTTTTGCGCATAGCGTTTTAGAAAAAAGATAAAATCGAGATATGGCTCTTTTTTAAACGTCAATTCTATTAACTTTAGGAATCTTTCTTCTGCAGAATTTTCGCTATTCGCGAGTGCAATGATTTGATCTGTATTTGAAGACACCCAAGAGGAAACTATTTCATTAATAAAGTCTGCTTTTGTTTTAAAATGCCAATAAAAACTAGATTTATTCACTTTTAGTTTTGCAGCCATTTTCTCAACAACAATACCCGCTATTCCGTGTTTTGAAAACAATTGATATCCTAAAAAAATCCAGTCTTCCTTTTTTGCTACAATTTTTGGCATAATTAGACGTTATCGTTTAATAGAGGTAAATATAGGAATATATATTAATTAAACGGTAGCGTTTATAAAAAATATTATTATGTTGTACTTTCTGTTATCCAGTTGTTCGAATAAGTTGGTAGATAAGCGGCATTTTAAACTGTGACTATGGCTGACTTAAAAAAAACATCCAACTCATTTAAAAACCGTATTTTAAATCATAAATTCATCTCCATCATTCACACAAATTGTATTTTCAAAAAGTGTTTGCGCTTCGGTTTGGAGTACATCAGTGTCTTTGTAACGGGCTGAAAAATGGCCGAGGATCAATTTTCCCACATTGGCTTTTTTTGCGATTTCGGCTGCTTGCAGAGCTGTTGTATGAAATGTGATTTTGGCTCTTTCTTTGTCTTTATCTATAAAAGTAGCTTCGTGATAGAGCACATCTGCATTTTGAATCCAGGCTGGCAGTTTTTGCAAGGCTTTGGTGTCGGTACAATAAGCGTAGGACTTTGGTGCTGGAGGGTCGGCAGTGAGCGTTTGGTGCAGAATTATTTCTCCTTCTCGCTCAATGTCTACTCCCTTTTTTAATTGAACCATTTCAGGAATAGTCAATTGATAAGGCTTAATTAATTCTGATATAATGGATCGTTCTTTTATTTTTTCTTGAAACAAAAAACCATAGCATGGAATTCGGTGCTTTAGCGGAAAAGCATGCACTTCCATATTGTCGTCTTCAAAAATTAATGCCTTTTCTTTTAATTCAAGGTGATGAAATATTAATTCATAATTTAGTCTAACATAGGTCAATTCGAACTGATGCTTCAAAATTTGTTCTAATTCGGGTGGAGCAAAAATATGCAATTTGGTTTCTCTGCCCAGCAAGTGCATACTAGCCAATAAACCTGGCAACCCTAAGTAATGATCGCCATGCAAATGCGAAATAAATATGTATTGAATTCTCTGAAATTTTACACCAAATTTTCGGAACTGTAATTGGGTCGACTCGCCGCAGTCAATTAATATTCTTCGCTCATTAAAATTCAGATATTGAGCTGTCACTCCTCTACTTAACGTTGGAGTTGCCGCGCCAGATCCGAGTATGGTGAGTTTGATCAAAAGGTTAATGGTTATTGGTTATTGGTTAATGGTTAGGGGGTAATGGCTTTGGCTTGAAATTAATATTTAAGGCGAGAAAAAACTAATTTAATAAATCTGCTAAAAAAAAAGTGGCTTCCGTCGTTTGAAAAGCTATAAAATATAAAAAGGCATATATTTCAAATATCTAACAACCCATAACTATATACTCCCAACTATATCTACATTCCTGGCATTCCCATTCCGCCACGCATGCCTTTCATTTGCTTCATCATTTGAGCCATATTCTTTTTATTACTCATCATGTGCATCATTTTTTTGGTTTCGCCAAATTGTTTTAAAAGCTTATTAACCTCATCTACCTTATTTCCGCTTCCTCGAGCAATTCGTTTTTTGCGACTTCCGTTTATGATTGCAGGATTGCCTCTTTCAGCTGGAGTCATGGATTGAATAATGGCTTCAATTCCCTTAAAGGCATCATCATCAATATCGACTCCCTTCATAGCTTTGCCCATTCCCGGAATCATGCCCATTAAATCTTTTACATTCCCCATTTTTTTGATTTGCTGCAATTGCGCATAAAAATCATCTAAATCGAATTTATTTTGGGCTATTTTCTTTTGAAGCTTTTTTGCTTCTTTTTCATCAAACTGCTCTTGTGCTTTTTCAACTAACGACACCACATCTCCCATTCCAAGGATTCTGTCTGCCATTCTTGAAGGATAAAATACATCCAAGGCATCCATTTTTTCGCCAGTACCAACAAATTTAATTGGTTTATTAACGACGGTTTTGATGGTTAAAGCAGCACCACCTCTTGTATCACCATCTAATTTGGTTAAAATAACACCATCAAAATCAATTCTATCGTTAAAGGCTTTGGCAGTATTCACAGCATCTTGCCCGGTCATGGCATCCACCACAAATAGAGTTTCCGTAGGTTTAATGGCAGACTTCACTGCTGAAATCTCATCCATCATTTTTTCATCAACGGCTAAACGACCAGCTGTATCAATAATAACGACATTGAACCCATTCGATTTTGCATGTAAAATGGCCGCTTCCGCAATTTTAACTGGATTTTTTTCTTCTCTGTTGGAGTAAACCTCAACTCCTAATTGCTCACCTAATACATGTAATTGATCAATGGCTGCAGGACGGTATACATCTGCCGCTACCAATAGTGGTGTTTTTCGTTGTTTAGTTTTTAGCCAGTTGGCTAATTTACCAGAGAAAGTTGTTTTACCAGAACCTTGCAAACCAGACATGAGAATGACTCCAGGATTTCCTTTAAAATCAATATCCTCTTGTTCGCCTCCCATGAGGGTCACCAATTCTTCGTGACAAATTTTGGTTAATAATTGCCCTGGAGAAACGGTTGTTAATACATTTCTACCAATGGCTTTTTCTTTAACCGTATTTGTAAATTCTTTTGCTGTTTTAAAGTTAACATCAGCATCTAGTAAGGCACGGCGTACCTCTTTTAAAGTTTCTGCTACATTAATTTCAGTAATTTGCCCCTGCCCTTTCAGTACTTTAAAGGCCCTATCAAATTTTTCACTTAAATTTTCAAACATGCTTATTGAATTGTTTATCTGGTAATACAATTGGCAAAGTTAGTGTTTTTGCCCGATTTTACAAAGGCTAAAGACCCTACTTCATTTCTCCAATTTTAAGAAAGTCTAGGCTTTCGCCTTTGTGACCCGTCACTTTTATAGTAAATTCATGGTCTTTCTCTCCCGCTTCAATTTTTTCGTCATACATAATGTACTCCGTGTTATCAGAAAAACCTGCCTTAAACTCAATAGACTCTATGACTTGATCAGAAGTATTGGAGATGATACCCGAAATCACCCATTTTCCAAACACTCTTTTTTTAGAATCGTAAGATTCAATGGTTACTTTACCAGTGCCTAAATTGGCTTGAGAAATTATATTTTCATTGGTAGCAGCTTCATCTATGGCTTCACCAGATGGCTCTCCGCTTGGAACAAGAATATAAATGAGTACTGCAACTGCTAATGCAATCAGACCATAAAGTTTTCTTTTCGATTTTTTAGGTTCAACAGCTACTTGGTTTTGCTGGGCTCCAATCTCTTTTTCTTCGCTCATAATCTTATAACTAAAATACAAAAATAAAAAAGCATCCGTTTAAAACGGATGCTTTTTAAAAAATATATGTTTCCGCTCTATTCTACTCCAACAATCTCAAATACATTTCCTGCATTTTCTGAAATATCTAATTGAGCAGCTTTATTACCCATTAAGTTGGTACCTAAAACATTCAAATCCCATAAATTTGGATTTTCAAACCATTGATCGATTTGCATTCCTATTTCAATGGTTCTATCTTCGTTCATCTCAATGTTATTGTCAAATCTTACGTAAACATAATTTGGCTCTGCGGAAGAGGGATCATTAGGATCCTGAGTATTACTTCCATTATGAAAGTTAAACCCTGTTGTGTCACCATCTGTTTTGATAAATTCGCCGTCAAATTGCAATTGATGAAACCCTAAACCCAGCGGCTGAGGCCAACCCCAATTTACCGCATTCCATTCCGGAAAGTTTTCGTTAATATTTCTATCAGGCGTCAGACCGTAGATAAAACTGAAGCCGACATATTCTACCGGGTCAATTTTTTCAGATAGCTCATGCATTAAAGTTGTTGCATCAGCTAGATCGATTAAGTGTCCCATTTCTACATGTACACTATCTCCATCAGCTTTGAAAAAACTAACATCAGAAATGGAATACCTTAACCTTTCAATGGCTATTTTAGTTCCAAACGCATTGGTAAATTTAAATTGGTTATAATCACCTGCTGTGACGTTTTCGTCATTAAAGCTTTGCGTAAATTGTAAAGTTACTTGATTGTTGTACTTACATGTACCATCATCTTTTTTTGCTTCATCACTGTAATTAAATGCAGTGCTATCTGTGCAGCCTTTTTTTCGGCATGATGTGGCCATTAGACTTAAACTTGCAATGGCTATTAAGCCATATTTTAATGTTTTCATTTTTTTTATTAATTAAGTGGTCATAAAAATGACCTATTTCGTAATTCTTCTTATCAAATCTATATTATAGACGATTATTGTGCCGATTAGGTTGGCTTTTTAACTTTTTTTACACCCGCTCTAAATGACATTAATTTTGGTGTTTAATTCTAATCTAACTAAATGGCTTTGGAGGAGTGAAAATTTCACCCACGAAGGATTTAATACTGCCTTCAATAGCAGCAAAATAATCTTTCTGACACTTGTGAGTCGGACTTTTAAAAGAAATTTCAGTATTTAACACTACAAAAGCTGGACTGAAAATTTCCATCTCAGGCAAACTTTCGTCAACTGGAGTCTTTGGTTCAGTTTCGGCAAGTTGCTTTTGCAAATAACAATGCCCTTCACACTTTAAAGCAGGTTTGTCTTTATTCATACAAAAGTCGGCTATAATTTGAGCCTGATTATTGTAAAAATGTAAAATTTTAATGGTAGGTGTAATTGTCACTGCTAATATTAAGCAGACTATTACCAGTGCTATGACCTGTTTCAAGTACATCCTAAACAAAAGTAACATAATTAAATTCAAAATAAAATGACATTTGTTACATAAGAAATAAATTTATTATCGTAATATTGCAATATATAATTATGGGAGTTACAAAAACCAATCTTTTTACTGATCCTCAAAACAATTTAGCTGCCATGGCTAAAGTACTGGGGCACCCTGCCAGAATAGCAATTCTTGAAATTCTATTGAAGAGTGACACTTGCATTAATTCAACTTTAGTGAATGAATTGGGGCTAGCTCAGGCCACCATTAGCCAACATTTAAAAGAACTAAAAAACAGTGGCCTCATTCAGGGAACAATTGATGGAAAAGCAATGAGTTACTGCATCAACCCCAAATCTTGGCAAAATTTAAAAGACAATTTAAATCAATTATTTAATCAACACAGCTGTTGTTCAGATTCGAACTGCTGTTAAAAACACAATTATGAAATTATCGACATTTAAATCATTACTAAGCAATAAAAGCACTATTGGATTTACTCTACCAAGCGGAGAAGAAGTACCAAGTCATTTCCATGTGACTGAAGTAGGACAAATTGATAAGCGATTTATTGACTGTGGAGGAACTTTGAGAAATGAATCAGTCATTAATTTTCAGTTATGGGAAGCGAATGATTATGACCATAGGCTGGCTCCTGACAAGCTATTAAACATCATTAATTTAGCCCAAAACAAATTAGAACTTGGAGATTTTGAAATTGAAGTAGAGTATCAAGGGCAAACTATTCAAAAATTTGGAATTGAAGAAGGTACAGAATCATTTTTATTAAGTTCTAAACAAACGGATTGTCTGGCTATGGATTCGTGTGGTGTACCAGCAGAAAAAATTAAGATCTCTATGGCAGAATTAAACAATTCTGATGGAGAAACATGCACACCAGGTGGCGGATGTTGCTAACTTTGCGCACCTATGTATCACCATATTAAAAGTCTTATTTCTTTAATGGACAGCAGTTCCATTTCAGTTGATCGGAAGAAAACGCTTAACAGTTTAACAGTAGCAATTCAAAAAGAGATTGATAAATCAGGGGAAGCAAAACTTAATTTTATTTGCACTCACAATTCTCGACGAAGTCAAATGGCTCAAGTTTGGGCTTCTGTAGCAGCCTACCATTTTAAGCATAAGGTCGCTTCTTTTTCAGGCGGAACAGAAGTGACTGCTGTTGCTCCTCAAGTTTTAACTGCTTTCGACCATTTTGGCTTTGATATTGAAAGAGCAAGTGGTAAAAATAGCAGACATATTCTATCATTTAACTCTAAGAATTCAGCTATAGGATTACAGTCAAAACTATATAATGCTGCTGTTAACCCAGTAGAAAATTTTTTAGCGGTAATGACCTGTTCAGATGCAGATGATAATTGTCCGTTTATTACTGGATGCACACAAAGAATTCCTTTAACATATAACGACCCGAAGCATTTTGATAGTTCAATTATTGAGCAAACCATGTATCAGTACGAATGCTTTAAAATAGGAACCGAAATTTTTTATGCTTTTGAGCAGTTAAAATAGAATTTGTAAAACCATGGTGGTCGCGTTTTTGAAAAGTTGTCCTAGGGAATAGAGTAGTTAATTCTCAAATATATCTTTACAACTCTTGCATTTTGATAGTAATACTATTATATTTGACTTGTTTCAAGACCATATGCAATACTTACATATCCAAGTCAAAGTTAGTGACGAACTCTACAAAAAAGATCCGGAATCTTCAGAATTGGGAAAAAGGATTGTATCCAGAGGGATTGAATTGATGGATGAATTGGGCTATGAAGATTTCACTTTCAAAAAACTAGGCATTGCAATAGGCTCTCCTGAAAGTTCAATTTACCGGTACTTTGATTCCAAACATTCATTATTGGTATACTTATATGCTTGGTACTGGAGTTGGATGGAATACAGGTTAGTTTTTGGAATTATCAATAAAAATTCTCCTGAAGAAAAGCTAAAATCAGCGATTGAAATTTTATGCAGCCCTATTGAGTTAGATGACACTTTTGAGCACATTGATGAAATTATTTTAAATAGAATTATTGTTGCAGAATCGATCAAAGTATTCCATAATAAAACAGTTGATGAGCACAATCAGAAGGGCCATTTTAGGCCATTTAAGCAAATCATTGAGCGCGTTAGTTCAATTGTGTCCGAAGTCAATCCGAATTACCCTTATCCTAATATGCTTGTTTTTGCAATGGTAGATGGTGCCATTGAGCAAACACATTTTGCTTCTCACTTTCCTACTGTTACGGATGCATGTAAAAATATTTCAGACTTTTACACCGATCTGATTTTTAAATCTATCAAATAATTTAATATAAAGTATATGCAAAATAACAGTAATAATCTTAATCCATTAAAACATCTTAACAAAGATATTCCTGCTGGATTAGTGGTTTTTTTAGTCGCGCTTCCACTCTGTCTCGGAATTGCGCTTGCATCAGGTGCACCATTATTTTCTGGAATTATTGCTGGAATTGTTGGAGGTATAATAGTTGGTGCAATCAGTGGTTCTCCTTTGGGTGTATCTGGTCCAGCAGCTGGTCTTGCAGTTATTGTTGCTGACTCTATTTTAGAATTGGGCACAAACGCAAACGGAGATTTTGACATGATGTCAGGTTTCCAGGCTTTTTTAGTAGCAGGTTTAATTGCGGGTATCATTCAAATTATACTAGGACTCTTAAAGGCAGGAATAATCGCCTACTACTTCCCATCTTCAGTAATAAAAGGGATGCTAGCAGGCATAGGAATTACATTAATACTGAAGCAAATTCCGCATGCTTTCGGATGGGACAAAAACCCTGAGGGTGACTGGGCATTTTTCCAATCGGACGGACATAATACATTTTCAGAAATAATGTATGCAGTTCAAAACCCTACTTTGGGTGCAGTAATAATTACAATTGTTTCATTGGGACTTATCATTTTGTTTCAGATGCAATTCATGAAAAAAAGTAAAATTTTAAATTTAATCCCAGGACCATTAGTAGCTGTAATAGCAGGGGTTTTGTTGAATGAGATGTTTAGATTATACTTTCCCGGACTCTTGTTAGGAAACGAAATGGAAGTAATTGACGAGCAATTACTACAAAACAACCACTTGGTAAATATAAAATCGGCTGATTCAAACCTTCCCTACTACGGTTTAATTACTTTTCCGGACTGGAGCATTTTATCGAATCCAAGAATCTATTTAATTGGTTTTACTATGGCCATTGTTGCCAGTTTAGAAACTTTATTATGTGTTGAGGCCACTGACAAATTAGATCCTGAAAAAAGAATAACCCCTACTAATAAAGAATTATTTGCGCAAGGAACAGGAAATGTCATTTCATCTTTAATTGGTGGTTTACCTGTTACGCAAGTCATTGTTAGGAGTTCAGCCAATATTAATACAGGAGGAAAAACAAAGATGTCCACCATAGCGCATGGTGTATTTTTAGCGACATTCGCATTATTATTGCCTTGGCTATTAAACATGATTCCTCTGTCTTGTTTAGCTGCTATACTTCTTATTGTTGGATATAAGCTAGCTAATGTTGGCTTATTTAAGATGATGTACAAAAGTGGATCTGGCCAATTTATTCCTTTTATTGTTACCATTATTTTCATTATTGCCATCAACCTTCTGTGGGGAATTATACTGGGCTTAGGTGTTTCCATATTCTATATCCTCAGAAATAACTTTAAAGTGCCATTTGAGCTTTCAGACAAAGTTCGAGAGGGCGGTAAAAAAGAATTTTACATCACACTTTCTGAAGATGTTACTTTCCTTAACAAAGCTTCGGTTTTAAGCACCCTAAGCATTATCCCTGATAATGTTCATGTGACAATAGATGGTGCCAATTGCCAATTTATTCATCAAGATGTTATCGAGATTTTTGAAGATTTTGCTATCAATGCTAAATCTAGAAATATCGACCTTGAAATAAAAGATTTAGATACTTCAAAATCTAAAGATACCCTAGAACACTTTAAAATAACGAATTAATATCGAATTATGATTACTCAATCAAAAGAAACCCAAAGTAAATTAAGTCCTTCAGATGCATTAAATATGCTAGTAGAAGGTAATAAAAGATTTGTCGAAAATAAAAAAATGAATCGTGAATTAAATGCTCAGGTTGCTCAAACAAGTACAGGGCAATTTCCTTTTGCTGTGGTTTTAAGCTGTATTGATTCTCGTGTTCCGGCAGAAATAGTTTTCGACCAAGGAATAGGAGATATATTTAGTACAAGAGTAGCAGGAAACATTGTAAATGCTGATGTACTGGGTTCGATTGAGTATGGCTGTAAGGTTGCAGGATCGAAGGTTGTAGTTGTAATGGGGCATACAAAATGCGGAGCAGTTACTGCGGCCTGTTCAAGAGTTGAACTGGGCAACATTACCGAACTTCTATCTAAAATCACGCCTTCAGTTGATAAAAAACATCCTGGAAAAACTGAATTAACTGGTGACGAAATTGAAGAGGTTTCCATAGAAAATGTGAAGCACTCCATTGAAACCATTAGAAATCAAAGTTCAATTTTAGCAGAAATGGAAAAAAATGATGAAATTAAGATAGTTGGCGCAAATTATAGTGTACAAACGGGCGAAGTATTATTTCTGTAGGAGGTTTATTAATTTTGCATACAGTGATACAAGCTGCTGCTTTCGATTTTTCTAGAAAGGTAAAATTCCTAAAGCGTACTCTGTAGTTAGTTTTGCCTTTTGATTTGCAACTGAAGCTTCAATATATTTCAATTCAGCCTCAATTAAGCTCTTTTCACGAGAATTGAGCAGAAAGACACTGCTTTCTCCAATATCAAACAGGGTTTGTTCCCCCCGAAACAGCGCTTGATACTGATCAACCATTCTCTGACTAATTTCTATTTGCTCAATAGATGTGTTCCATGAATTAAGGTACGAATAAATTTTAAAGGTTTGTTCTGCTTGTTTGTTGGCCAAGTCTGCTTGCAAATCCTGAACTTCTAATTTACTAAGGCGCAATTCACCCCGTTCTTTTCGAATAAATATTGGAAAATTAACTTCTGCACCCCATTGGTAGTTATTGACATTGTATGCCTGCCACGGATTTTCATTCCCTCCCGAATTCAACGCATTATACTTCAAATTAACGGTGGGCTTTAGCTGCTCTCTACTTAATCGAAGGTCTACCTCTGCCATATCTACCTCATATTGATATTTTCGAAGTATGGGATGATAAATATCAATTGTATCTACCATAGCCATTATTGGTAAGTCTACTTCTGCTCGCAGCAAATCCGCAATTAAAGGTGGATTTATTCCCGGTGTGATTTCAAGTGGGATAAATCCATCCTTCCATAAAAACACCTCCAACTTGGCAGTTGCATTTTTATACAGTAATTCATATTGCTTAAAATTAAAGATTCTATTTTGCAGGTTGATATTTGACTCCAATGTGTCAATTAATGGTTTATCGCCCACCATAGCGCTTCGCTTAACACCAATAAATCTAATTTTTGCATTTTCAACAGCAGTTTCATACACTTTCATTTTATGAAACGACTTTAACCAATCCCAGTAAGCAGCTGAAGCATCATAAAGCAATTGATTTAAAATGATTTGTTGCTGCGCTAGTGAACTTTCTCTATAAATTTTGGCTTGTTTCAGTTCTGCTCTTCTTGCATCAATAAATAAATTTTTACCTAAAGGAACTTTTATTCCTGCTCTCCACAATCCATCTTTCGGGGTATAATCTTGAGGGTTTAGTCGATCTCCTTTTGCCACGTCATAGCCTGCATCAACCTCTATACCGAACCAAGTGGGAATTTTCAGACCTCCCCCTATTAAGCTGTAGTACTGCCCACCATCAAAATATTTTTGATAAGCGCTTCCATACAATTTAGGATCAAATGCACCCCTAGCCTTTGTAATATAAGCTTGCCCTCTGTCAGCTGCAATTTTGCTTTGCATAGCTGTTGGATGATGCTTTACAACAATTTCTAAAAACTGATCTAAAGTAAACACGGAGCTACTTTCGGACTGAGCAAATAGGTTAACCGTTGAAGTAAGTAGGAATAAAGTCAAGAAAAAATGCTTTAATCCCCTTATCATTTCTTTGGTTTTTTGTGATTTTCAGCTTTATAAAAATTTGGAGGAAATCCATTGATTTTTCGCCATATTTCATATCCAATAAATACATCCTCCAATAAGATCATGTTATTTGTTCCTCCTCCAAATCTCAATGCTGTAGGCCAAGGATCAGCATCTGGGTTAGGCTGAACTAAAATTCGATATTTTCCATTTGGACCTAAAAACATGTCAATCCCGTACACTAGACCACTAAAAGTTCCATAGCTCCTATTCGGCCATCCTGAGAAAACAATGGCTGGCCAGCCATCAAAAATAATTCTTACTTCTTGTCCAACACTCAGTAAAGGCAAATCTATAGGCTCTACAAATAATTCAACCGCCAAATTGTATTTGGTTGGTACAATATTTACCAGTGGCGCACCTTCTTTAATGGTTTCACCTACTCCGTTTGAAATTAGGTTAGCAACATAACCGTCCTGCGGAGCTAAAATATGGTACATGCCTTGGCGGAAACTATAATTAGCATACTTATTTCTAAGCTTAGTAACCATTCCTTCCGAGTCAAACTGACTTGACATAGCTGTAAATATAGACGATTGAATTTTTGCTAAATCCGTATCGTATTTAGCTTTAATATTTCCTAGTTCAACTTGAGCGTTTATTAAAGCATTTTTGGAAGTCAGCCACTTGTTTCTTGTTTCAATTTCGTATGCTTTTGCTTTTTGCTCCTTCACATCTTTGTCTTCAAAATCAGTTTTAGATTTTAGTCCATCCGCTAATAAACTGTCCGTTCGTGTCGCTTGCCGAATGGCTATTAAGTAGTTCAGTTTAGCCGCTTCGTAGGTTATGCTATCATTTTCTACTTTTAATTCACCCTGAAGCACTTTATTTTGAGCTTGCTGCAACTTTAATGTTAATTGATTTTTTAAGGCAGTTGCTTGTTGATTTAGTGCTAAAACCTTATTACTGTATGAATCTGCTGTTGATTGCTTTAATTCTAACTGATTCTTTGTTCTCTCCAGAAGTTGAGGGTCAAAATAATCATCCTTTACTTCAGAAATAAATGCTATTGTATCTCCTTTTTTTACCACATCTCCTTCTCTAACGAACCACTTTTCAATTCTCCCCGCAATCACAGAGTTGATGGTTTGAGGTCTTTCTTCGGGTCTTAGTGTTGTCACCCTTCCATCTGTTCTTATATTTTGCGTCCAAGGTAAAAACGCAATTACGACTATAAAAGCTAAGCTCACTAAGCTTATTCGCTTCACAACTTTCTTCGATTTTTTATTTTCAACAGCCTTTAAAACCTTAAGACCTTTAAAACTCTCAGCTTTCGAAACACTATTATTTGAAATATTAAGCATGACCTAAAGTTTTAAATATGATTTAATATTTTGGAAAGTATCTAATCTTTCAATTTTCCCTTTCTTCAAAATAGCAGTTTTATCTAAATGCTGCGCTAAATATTTATTTGGAGAAGCAACGACCAATGTCCATCCTCGGTCTTTATTAGCTAAAAACTTAATGATACGCTCTCGTTCTGCAGGATCGACTGATGAAAAAGCATCTTTGATTAGCAATAACTTAGGTTTATCAGCAATACTTCTTGCCAACAGTATCTTATCAACTACTCCTTTTGAAAACCTTTGTCCTTCTGATTGAATAACAGTATTAAATCCTTGCGGCAAATTTTTCACAAATTCTTCTAACCCCATATTTCTGATGGCCCACTGAACGTTCTCAAATGTAGCATTGGCTCTGCCCATAGTAATATTTTCCATCAAAGTACCATCAAAGAGTAATTCTTCTCTTAAACAATCGCCTATAATAGATCGTAAGGCTGGTAAATTTAAATTGCCTTGCGGGAGATCGTTGTAAGAAACATATCCTTCTTGCGGACAATACAAACCAGAAATTAGATACATTAGCGTTGATTTTCCAGAATCGTTGTCACCTAGTAACAATGTACTTGAACCAGCCTCAAAAACTAAATTTAGTTGATCGATTACTGGTATTTTCATGTCTGGGTACGAGAAAGTCATATTACTCAACTCAACTTTTATCCCATCACCCAACGTGAGTTCGGATAAGTCAGCTCCTTCTTCATTTTCTAAAGCCATGTCTGTCACCTGACCTATTTTTTCTAATGATGTTAAAACATCATACACTGTTTCTAGGCTCAAAATCAATTTTTCAACAGAATTTAAAACTAATAAAATGATAATTTCTGCTGCTACAAACTGTCCAATGTTCATCTGCTGCTCCATTACCAAAATACTTCCAATAATTAACAGACCTGCAGCAATAATCACTTTAAAGACAATCATTAGTTTAAACTGGTTAACCAGTACTTTAAAATGACTTTCTCGAGCATTAATGTATTTTTCAATGGTGCCATCCATTTTTTGCATTGGTAGATTGGTTTTTCCTGCCAATTTAAAACTAGTCATTGTTCTTGCCAACTCCTCGAGCCAATGGGCTACAAAATACTTATGCTTTGACTCTTGTAAACTTGTTTCTAAACCTACTCGCGCTGTTAATTTAAAAATGGCGTAAACCAGCACAACCAGGATTAAGCTGAAGGCAATAAAGAATGGATGGTAAAGCGATAAAAGTAATAAACCAAATACCACTTGAATAGAAGCAGTAGAAAAATCGATTAAAATTTTTGACAATCCCTTTTGAACAGAAACAACGTCAAAAAATCTGTTCATGAGCTCAGGAGCATAGTGGCGGTATAACGCCTCTAACTTAATTCGTGGAATTCTATAGGCAAATTCAAAAGCAGCTCGTGTAAAAATTTTTTGTTGTAAATGTTCAGTAATTCTTAGTTGACTGATTTGCAACACACCATTAACAACTAATCCCCCAATAACAAAGCTCACTAACATGACCCATGAGGTATTAATTTGTCCGCCTTGTATTAAATTGATAATAGCCTGAATGCCTAAAGGTAACGACAAATACACCATACCATGAAAGAAGGCATAAACATACACATTACGTATTTCAGACTTATCTGGCTTGAGTAGCAGCCAAAATCTTTTGACAGGGTTTAGCTTTAAATCATTAAAGTCCATTCTTTGGTATATTTTATAAATCTAGTCAATAAAACTAAAATAGCTGATGGCAAATATAATAGTATTACTATCATTTTAATGAGTGAAGGTATTAAATTTTTGTTAAAATCTTAAAATACGTACACTCTCAAAACTATCATAAAACCTATCAATCAATAAATTACTCTAACTCCTCTAAACTTGTTGATATTACAAAATTACCCATTAATACTTTAATTTTTTTTCCGGAAATAGATTCAACAATTCCTGTTTTAGCTTGGTGCTTTAGCTTTACCTTGTCACCAACTCTAACTTTTTTAGGCTCTGTTAGTACTTTCTTTTGGATTGGTTTTTCAACAATACTGGTTGACTCAGGCAAATCAGGTAATTTCAATTTTTGGTTCAATTCAATGGGTTTATTCTTTACTACAACCTTTGCTTTTTCAATTGCCACCAATTTTCTAATCGCCTCATTAAGTATTTTATTGGTTTTATGATGCTTGTGCTTCTTTATTAAGTCAAATATCTTTTTACCAATCGTTACAAATTTATTCTGCTGCTCAAAAAACTGCGTTTGCCGCTTCGCTTTTTCATTTAATACATTTAGCTTTTTTTCATAAGCCTTAATGTCTTTATTTGCTTTAGCATTTGCTGCAAATTGTTCGGAATTTATTTTCTTAAATTTCGACTTCTCTTTTTGTAAAGCCACAGTTAAAGCATCTATTTTCAATTTATTATCAGACACTTTTGCTTTTGCTTGATCAATGATAAATCGATCAATTTCATTAAACTCCGCAACTTCAAACGTAAATGATGAGCCTGGTTGACCTACTGATAACTGATAGAGTGGACTTAATTTTTTGGTATCGAATAGCATGCAGGCATTTACAGCTTGAGGTAAAGTGGATGTTAGAATCTTGATATTGGTATAATGTGTTGTTATTACAGCAAAAGCTTCTTTTTGGTAAAGCTCTTCATAAAAGACCTCAGCTAATGCGCCTCCTAGTTCAGGGTCAGACCCAGATCCAAACTCATCCAATAATAATAGAGTATTTTCATCAACTGTTTTTAAAAAGTAAGCCATTCGCTTTAGACGATAGCTATATGTGCTTAATTGATTTTCGATTGATTGATTGTCGCCTATGTCCGACATAATTGAATTAAACCAACCTCCAACACTGCCCTCGCCTACAGGTATTAATAAGCCAGACTGTAACATGACCTGTAACAAACCCACTGTTTTTAAAGTCACAGATTTGCCACCGGCATTTGGCCCTGAAATGACCAAAAATCGGCTATCTGGGGATAAGTCCAAATTCTGCCCCATGGTGGTCATTCCCACCGATTCATTTTTCAGCAATAAGATTGGATGTTTAGCCTTTTGCCACGACATCACTCTGTCATTGACTAATTTTGGCTTTATTGCTCCCATACTTTCTGCCAATAACACTTTTGCATTATATACATCAAACCTGACCAATAGTCGTTGAAAAGCTTCCAAATTATCCTTTTCATTTCTTAACTCATTGGTAATGGCTTCTAATATTTTGTACAACTCATGTCGTTCTTCAATCTTTAAAGTATCTTGATGGCTATTTAAAATAATGTTCTCCTTGGGTTCAACATAAGTATAGTTTCCCTTTGCACTAATGCCATGAATTTTACCAGGTATCCTTTTTTTATAAGTTGACTGAACGGTTAAAAGTCGCCTATTATCCAAATGAGTCTCCTCGCTATCGCCCAATAATTCTTCTCCTCTGTACACGCGCAACAAGCGCTCAAAATTTTTATTAATGACTTTATAATTAGAGGCTTGCTGTGATCTGATTTGATTAAGCTGAACTGTTGCATCATCTTTTATAATGAACTTTTTAGTATCCAGTACTTTCAAAATGATGTTAAATACTGAATCAATACTAGTGATGTGAGAACAAGCATTGTAAACCAGCGGAAGAATAACTTGATTTTGCTTTGCAAATTTTAGCAGTGCTTTGGTCCCTTGACATAAATTGAAAATTTTCACCAATTCATCAACAATCAAAACACCATTTTCAATCCTGAGCATTTTAAGTGCATCATCAATATCTTCGGCGTTGGAGTGCGGAAAATTAAGTTGACTATCGTGATAAATTCTTTGAATTTCAGACACTAAACTCAACTCACGGTCCGCCGCTTCAATATTGGCGAAAAACTTTAGATGCGAAGCGATTGTTTTTGCCTTTTGCGACTTACAGTACCCTGCTAGTAGTTCGCAAACTAAGTCAAATTCCAATTCTTTTCTACTTTGTAAGTCTAATGACATGCTTTAAAACAAAAAGCAAAAGTACAACAAAATTGAATGAGTGAATTAGAGATTAAATGTAAATCTATCAATTACAATTATTGCTTTTTTTACAGCACTGTCAGATGAAATAAATTCGATATCGCCCATCAAGTTGCTACTCGTCTCTGTTGGATAGTTGTAATCTAAACTTAATTTCACATCAATAGGTATTTCAGAGAGCTTATCATCCGATTCTGTTAAAATAACGCCTTCGTAATCCCAGCTAAAACCCATAAATTTAAAATCATTCCCATTCCAGGTTTCAAGCTCGTCAATCGGCATTCCCAGCCTTAATCCAGTTCTACTTTCAATACTACTACCGGACGATAGTTCTCCTTTTTCATCAAACTGAAAATAATTAGCTTCTATAAAATCAAGTTGGTCGTTATTTTTTTTCTGCCAACAATACTTAATGACGTGTTTATTTTGCGGATTTATTAAGTAGGTGACTTCAACTTTTACCGTGCCCTCTGCGTACCATAAAATTTCATCTTTTAGTTGCGTACTATCAAATGTTTGGTACAATTCAAGTTTAGACTTTATTTTGGCATAATCTTCAAAGTACTCAAATGACGGAACTTCTGGCATCCGTTCTTCCTTTTCGAGCCGAGCATTTGAATCCACGTCCTGAACCTCTAAGGCGTCTTGAACCGGCACAGCTCCTTTATCGGATTGCTGGGTTTGACAGCTCACAATAATTAGAACGGTAGAAATGTAACTAATATACTTTCTCATAAAACTACTTTTAGATCAGTTAATATAACAAAAAAAGCCCATCCGTAAATTACGAATGGGCTCTTGAAAAGAATAAACTAAAACTAGTTTTTCACAAATACTTTTCTTGCACTTGCGTCAGAAGACTTAACTTCAATAATATATGTACCAGCTTCTAATGCTTCAACATTGATAGTTGAGATATTTGCATTGTTAAGCGTTGATTCATTTAATACAACTCTTCCTTCAATATCGTACACTGTGTATCCAGCAACTTCATTTAAGTTAGTGTTGATGTTTAACACGTTTGAAGCTGGACTTGGGAATACAGATAATGTGATTCCGTTTTCTTCAGAAACACTTGTAAAGTCGATTGTAGTACAAGCTGATTGATCAGAACATCCACCTTCTGAAATGATTACAGCATAACTTCCAATTGTTCCGTTTGCACCTGCAGTTGGCGTAAAGTTTACACCTGTTGCACCTGGGATAGCAGCATCACCATTGTTACAGTCAACCCATTGGTAAGTCACACCAGCACCAGTATAATTCGCACTGATTGTTGCAATTGCTGCAGTAACAGTTACTGAAGGATCAATCACTACTTCGTTTAGAGTTAAAGTTACAACACTATCACAACCGCCTACTGACGTATAAGTTTCATTATATGTACCACCTGTAGTTAAAGTTTGTGAACCAAAAGTATAACTTGTTCCTGTACAGAAATCGTCACCAAAAGAACTTGTGTATTGAGTTACTGGAGTAATTGTTGTACTTCCTGTAGCTGATGTACATCCGTTTAAAGAGCCAGTTACAACATAAGTTGAGGCTGCTGTAGGAGAATACATATATGAGTTAGAAGCTGTGTTTTGAACACTTGATCCACCAACAACAAAATCATATGAGGTTAACCCTGCAGGGTTTGCAGTTAAAGTCACTGGCGCAGAAGCACAAAAGTTTCCGTTTGCATCAGCATTAGAAGTAACAGTTACATCTCCGAAAGACACCTCAGCGTTAATTAAGAATGCACCAAAACCTACTTGAGGAGTTTGAGCTCCACCACCTGTAGGAATTGTGAAGTATGCACCTGGGAAAACACTGAATTGATCAGAAGTTGCTAACGGAAAATACCCTGTATTTGCATTTGCATTTTGTCTGAATCCAACATAGACCGTTTGTCCAGCATAATCAACTCCACCGTTGATGAAATCTAAAGTTACAGGTTGACCTAAATCTGCAGCAGTTATGCTATAGTTAGCAGTAGAATCAACAATAACTCCTGAAGTATTTACTAAAACACCTTTAATAGAATTACCAGTTGTTGCAGCATCATTCGAAATTGTTGGGATGGAAGCCTTAACATAAGCTGGTGCTCCAGCAGGAACATTTACAGCAATGGCTAAAATTCCTGTTCCTGTATTATATCCCAAACCACTACTTACTGGTGAAATTGGGGCAATGCTCATAAAAGAACAACTTACATTTTGAGTAGTTGTATCTGCATTGTTTGTGTTGATATCATCAGAAGGAACTGATACAATGTATGTGTTTGTTCCTGTATTTACTGTTGGTACACCTGTAAAAGTTACAGTTTCAACAGCTCCTGGAGCAATTGTAGGAATAGTTTCAACAATTGATGCAGTGTTTGCACCAGACACAGTTAAAGTAACAGGTACATTAGTTAAGGTTGTATTAGATGTATTAGTTACATAACCAAAAGCATCTGAAGTTGCTTGATACGCTTTGTTTACATTTCCAAAAACAGGACGAACTGCATTTACAGTCATGTCATTTGCATTTGGGTTTGGTAAACCAAATCTAATTTCTGGTCTGAAACTTGAAGAAGCAGTTAACGTTGCACCTGGAGTAGCTGTAGTTGTAGACTCCATTAGTAACCCACCTGCAATTGTGTTATTACACAAATAGGTAGCTGGAACAGTGCTGAAAGTAGTTGCAGCATAGTCATATGCAACATAAATACCTCCACCTGTGTATGTAAATGCACCAGTTGTTGCCAAATCAATATTTACAGCACCAGTTGATACAGGTAAAGTGATTGCTCCATTATAAACACTAGTCATAGTACCAATTGCCGTAGCCCATGTTGTAGACTTTAAATTTGTAACATCAGCAGTATTTTCAAGGTAGAATTGAATATTACCTGTTGCATTACCAGCTACACCAGCCGATAAAGTAAATCCAATACTAGTAATCACGTCTCCGTTAGTAATTGTATTTACTTCAGAAGCAGGGATAATTAGGTGTGCTCTTAAAGTGGTATGACCTGCAAAACCGTTTGGTGCTCTCAATTGCGTAGTTGATCCATTGTTTGCTGGAGAGCCAGTACTAATGTTTACTTGCGCTTGTGAACCCAAAGCAGTAAAGATTGCAAGGGATAAAGTAAGTAATTTTCTTTTCATAATAATATTTTTAGTTTGCGTAAAAGTATTATAAAACTGTTAAATAATAAAATAATTTGATTACTAAATCTTGCGTAATTTGCTTTTTTTTTGTTTGGTGCTCACTACCAAAAGTGAACATTTTTTGCAACAGATTGTAAATTAATATTTTAAATATATTTAAACAAAATACCACTACATGGAATAAAAAAGATTAAGACTCTATTAGTCAGTATAATTTAGCAACCATTCTTTGATGCGGTGCTTAAAAAAAAAGAAAAGCCCTCAAACATGACTGCAAGAGGACTTTTGAGAAGTAAAGAATGACTAGATATTATTTTACGAATACCCTATTAATCGATTTTTCTCCTGCATTCAAGGTTAAAAAATAGGTACCAGCTTCCAAATCAGCAGTATTAATTGTTAAAACATCTTGCTGATCAAACCAACCTTCTAAAACTTTTTTGCCAGTTGCATCATATACGACATATGTTTTAATGTTAGTTAAAGTGGTTTCAATATTTAGAACATCAACCACTGGATTTGGAAATAAACCGATTTCAGCACCAGTGTAATCTTCAACAGTTGTAAAATCAATAGTGGTACACGGAGAAGTTTCTGAGCAATTACCTGAAGTGACTTGTACAGCATAATTTCCTACAATTCCCATATCATCTGTTGGGGTAAAGCTTTGGGAAGTTGCTCCAGGAATGGCGTTATTATTATCACAATTAATCCATTGATATGTTGTTCCTGCTCCACCTGCAGCTACAGTTAAAGTTGCCCCGTTTTGAGCAATAGACATATCTTCCAGTAGCACTTCTAAGTTCAATGTAATGGTACTATCGCATCCTTCAGCATTTGGAATGACTTCGGTATAGGTTCCACTTACCGTTAAAGTTTGACCATTATAATCATATGAATCGCCAGCACAAATTGACGCATCAATGGTTGAACTAGACGTTTGAGCGACATCCAAATTTAGAGTAATAATGCTATCACAACCGCCAACAGCAGTTAATGTGGCTGTATATTGCCCTGAAGTATTTAAGGCTTGCCCATCAAAAAGATAAGTATCGTCTGAGCAAATATCTTCGGTTACTGTTGTGTTAAATTCGGTGACAGTTGTAACTATTATCGGAGTTGATAAGCTTGTACAATTATTTAATTCCAATTCAACTTCATATGTTGTTGTTGCTGCCGTGGCTACATTAAAGACTCCATTGGTATTAGATTGTAAACTGACCCCATTCCCTAAGAGAGTATAGTTATCGAAGGGAGTTGGGAAGGTAGTTAAAGTAATTGGACTACCAGCACAAATCGTATTTGTTGATGTGTTTGAACCTATATAAGTTGGTCTTGGCTCTACTGTTAAACCTACCATAAAGGGGAAAAATGGTGCTGCATTATAATAAGTATAAGCCCCTCCATTAATGCCGGTAGAAAAACTTCGATCAGTTGGAATCACAATAGTCTCTTGCATTCCTAATGGAAAATAACCAAGATTTGCGTTAGCAGTTTGTCTTATACCAGCAAATACCGTTTGATTAGCATAGTTCACATTACCGTTTAGTAACGGTAAACTGATGTTTTGACCGAGGTCTCCTGACGAAATAACGAATGGCAATGTTGAATCGATAATAGCTCCTGCACTATTTAAAAGAACACCTTTTATTGTATTACCTGGCGAAGCAGCATTGTTGGCAACACGAAAATCAATTGCTGTGATATTGACTGGTAGTACATTAGGAATATCATACTTTACTCCCAAAATTCCCTGAGCAGTGTTGAACCCGACAGCACTTGTTGCTGGACTAGAATCATTTAAACTTAGTTTATCGCAATTAACCGAATGAATATATTGCAAAGAATCATTGAATGTTTGTTGATCTGGAGGAAGTGAAACTTTCACAATTTGACTTGGACTATCTCCCACAGGTACATTTGCAAAAGTTAATATTTGACTGCCACCGGCCCCTATTGCAGAAATAGTCTGATTATCAGTGTAAGTTGTTGTCCCAATTACTTCTAATGTGACAACTGCGCTGGTAACCGCCTGTGTGCCGACATTTGTTATTTCCACAAGCACATCATTATCTACCGTTAAATAAGCATTCGCTGTTCCAATTTCAGTATTTATAATTGTTACTTCTAAGTTATCTGTAAAAGGGTTGATATATGTAAATCGAGTTTCAGGTCTATCAGCACTTAAATCATTTACACTGTCAGATGGAGTAGAGACAGTTGTCGCGCTATAACGTGTGCTAGCTGGCAAATTGTTGTTAACCAAGTAAACTGCAGGCGCACTGCCAGTAACCGAACTCACATATTCATATGCCACATACAGGCCTCCACCTGTGTAAGTAAAAGGGCTGGTAATAGCAAAATCTGCCGGACCAGCAGCTGTTGGCACTACAAAAGGTCCGTTATAAACAGAAGTCATACTAGCAATTGCATTGCTCCAATTTGCTGACTTGATATTACCCAAATCAATAGTATTTTCTAAATAAAACTGTAAGGTTCCAGAAGCTGATCCTAGACCAGGCGCTTGTATATTTACTCCAATTTCATCAATTGATGTACCGGCTGGAATTGCTTGCAACTCATAAGCTGGAATAATAAAATGAGCTCTAATTGTACTGTGATCGGCTGTACCATTTGGAGCGACTGACGTAGAAGTAAACCCATTATTTTCAGGCGCTATAATGGTTATATTCTGAGAAAAGGAGTAGTTAATAGATAAAGCTAAAATAATAATAAAAAGTAATTTTGTTTTCATGGCGGTAGATTTTGAGTTTTCTTAAATCTACTAAAAAAAATGATACCATTGACAAATAGGACTTAAAAACACTTTCAACAAGCCCATTACCAACTTATTGGCATATAATCTTTCAAGAATTTTCCGCTCCAATGTTTACCTGAATTAATGCCATCAATTAAAGGGTCGAGTACGCGAGCAGCACCATCAACAATATCAAGTGGTGGTTGGAAATCATGATCTTTTTCTTTCTTTTTAGCTAATTCTATTGGGTCCTCGTCAGTTACCCAACCTGTATCAACAGCATTAATAAAAACGCCGTCTGTAGCAAATTCACCAGCAGATGTATGCGTTAACATATTTAATGCTGCTTTAGCCATATTGGTGTGGGGATGGCGAGGATTCTTTTTAAAAGTTTCAAATTTCCCCTCCATGGCCGACACATTAATGATGTGTTTTTGCCCTGTATTTTCATTCCGCATTAAAACAGACAATCGGTTACAGAGCACAAATGGCGCAATGGAATTAACCAATTGTACTTCAACCATTTCTAAAGTTTCAATTTCGCCCAATTTTAATCGCCAACTGTTAGTTTTGCGTAAATCAACCTGCTGCAAATCGGCATCAAGTTCACCTTCTGGAAACACTTCATTAGCGGACAATGAATTATCGAAACTATATGGGATTTGCGACAATTTAGCTGAAGCCCTCAACCCTATGCCTGGGGCTTCGCCGTGCCATGTTACCGGCATATTTTTTTTATCAACTGTTTGGTTGCTTAACGTATTTAACTCCGTTAAGCACTGTTGATGCGCTTTTAATAAGTCTTGAGCATAGTCAGGCAATTCAGTAAATGGTTTTTCTTCATTTTCCATCAAGTGTTTATAAAATCCTGCAGGTCGCCGCACAGTTTGAGCCGCATTATTAATTAGAATATCTAAGCGCTTATACTTCATTTCAATATAATTACAAAAAATCTCTACACTTGGGATATGTCTTAAATCTAACCCGTGAATATGCAATCTATGTCCCCAATCGGTGAAATCGTCTTCTTTAGAAAAACGCAAAGCAGAATCGACAGGGAAACGAGTAGTAGCCACAACTGTTGCCCCTGAACGAAGCATTATAAGTACAATATGATATCCAATTTTTAGGCGAGAACCTGTAACTACAGCCACTTGCCCACTTAGGTCGGCAGTTTGAAATCTTTTAGCATAATTATAGTCGCCACATTCACTACACATAGCATCATAAAAATGGTGAAGCTCTGTATATTCTTTTCGACAGACATAGCAGTTTCTGGCCGACTCTAAAACTTTCTTTTCAGTTTGTTTTGGTAATTCTAAAAACTTTGGAGCCACAAATACAGCATCCTCTCTTGCCGAACGAATCCCAGTTTCTTTTCGGGCATGTTTATCACGCTCTTGCTGTTTTCGTTTGGCAGCCTTTTTGGCATCTTTTCTTCTTCTGTCCGCTTCTGTTTTGGTTGGCCGAGATAATTTGCCGGCGGCCATCATCAATTCTACCCTCTGGTCTTCTGGCAATTCAAATAACTGGTCAGTATTATTCAATAGCTGCTTTAAGGTGTCAATACACTGCTGAATTTCTTCTTTGTTATTTTTATCGACTGCGGGTTTCATCATAATTTGAACTGACAAAGATAGATTAGAATATTAGAACATGACCTAAGGAACAAAAGATTTGCAACTTAACCTATTATTTTTTGATACACCAATTCAAGATCTTCCAATTCTCTGAATCCATTCGCTAACATGGTAAATTCATCACCTTTTTTAATGACCAAACTCGGAAACCCCTTAATGCCCATTTCAGCTGACAACTGAAAATCTGCCTTTGTATTATATCTTGCCTCTTCGCTATTAAATAATTTTGAATACTCATTGGTGTCTATATTCAAAGTCTCAGCTATTTTTAAGTAAGTTTCTAATTTCCCAGTATCTTCATTGTCTCGATAAAAGGCAATTTGAACTGCTTTAAAAAATTCATACTCTATAGTGGGGTCAATCATTCTGGCCACTACAACAGCTCTGGAAGCAGGTTCGGTATCGTACACAAAATTGGGATCGGATAGAATGTCGAACGAAAAAGGTAAGCCCGTTCGTTCAGTAATTTCTATCCAATGCTTTTTTAGAAAATCTGCCATATCAATGGCTTTTTCAGTATTGTTTGGCCTTAAACCACCTTGTACTAATCGTACATTCAAATCTGAGTGAGCATTTAAAAAAGTTTCTAAATTTTTTGAAAACCCATAACACCAGCTGCACATAGTGTCTCCTATATAGATGAGTGCATCACCATCTTCTTTAATCCAATCAAAATTCATGATGTAAAGTTAGGAAATGAAAATGTATCTGAAATCCTTTCCCGACTAAAACCAATTTCCGCCTTTTGCCAATAAAGCAGCATCAGTGATGCTATTGCATTTCAACTTTTTAATAATATTTTTTCTGTGAGAATGTATTGTTTCAATACTTCTATTTGTAAGTATTGCAATTTCTTTAGATATGTGGCCTTCCATTACCAACCTTAAAACCTCTATTTCTTTTTTAGAAAGATTGTGATTTTTTTCTTTATTAAGTAACGGAAATTCTTTGTGCAAAATAACAGAAATAGTACCGTCAGCATTTATTCTTGAACCTTCACAAAATAATTTGTTTTCATTACACATATGTGTCACATCCGTCATGGTTCCCACAGTAACTAGTGGCAAACCATGATCACCATATATAATTACGGTTAATCTATTAAGGATGCATCTCAGTTTTCCATTATTAGTATTTATTCTAAAGTTATAGGCAAACCTTAAATTCTCCGGTTCAAAGTCTTTTTCTTTATCAGCCGCAATCGACACTTCTTTTAAAATTTCTCGATCTAGCAGCTGATTATCTTCATCTGGGATAAAATCATAGATAGACATGGGACCGTTTGTTTTTAAAAATTCGTATTCCAAACCAAATACTTCTTTAACATTTTTGCTAAGGTGAATAAAACTCATATCTCTAAAATCAATTGCATATTCCAACTGATTTAACATTCCGCCCAGTCCCCCTTCATAGAAAGATGAATTTAGATACTGTTCATATCCATCAATTTTCTTGATCTCTTTCCGAAATTTAGAATCTTTCAATAACTGTAATACACTATCCACAAAATTGAATTTTCACTAAAACTAGTGATTTTTTTTTTGATTTTTGTTCGTAATTTTGTTCCAACATATTAATTGTAGTCGTTTGTAATTATATGTATTAAGTACTAACATCAAGATACTTAATGTAAAACAGAGAAAACCCAATTTCAAATAAACCAGCCATGTTTTTAAAATTTGGCTGGTTTTTTTTTGACTTTAAATCATTCTTGGTCTAATTTGAGTTGAAAAATCAATAATTTCATTAACTCGAAAGTATTTTTTAAAAAAAATAGCAATTAATGCAATGAAATCATAATCTTCCGTCTTTAATACTGAACAGGCCAATTAAGGGAAATTTGCATGAAAGCAAATCACAAAAATAATCATCAATTCAATTCATTTTTTAAGCAAGAATATCGCTCGCTTAAGGCTTTTGTGAAATCGCGAATTTCGGAAACTGCTGATAGAGATGCAGATGATATTATACAGGATGTGGCCCTAAAAATATTTTCAAGAAATAATCATTCACCGATTAACAATGTAGCAGGATTTGTATATGGCGCGGTAAAAAATAAGATTATTGACATCATGCGAAGCAAAAAGCAAGGCTTGGAGATTGAAAATGAATCGGAGGAACACTTAATAGAAATACTTGATTGGCTGTACAGCTCGGCGGACAATTTACATTCAGAAAGAATGAAACATGAATTAAAAAAAGCACTCGCTGAATTGAAGCCTGACTATAGAAATGTGATTCTTTCAATAGATTTTGAACAACTCACCTACCGTGAATTGTCGTTGGAATCAGGAATTTCGGTAGGCACTTTAATGTCGAGAAGACATAGAGCGCTTGCGATTTTAAACCAAAAATTAGGAAATAAAAAAAGTAATAAATAATAAAAACACAAAACTATGTCAAATTATATTAAACATAAAATGCGGACATCAAGTCCAGCTGAAATTGTAGGCTGGGTATTATTAGGAATTATAGGAATCGGTGGTCTAATCATTCTGTTCGGTTTCATTATTATGTGGTTATGGAATTGGTTAATGCCTGATTTATTTGGACTGTCGACAATAACATATTGGCAAGGAATGGGACTTTGTTTACTGTCTAAAATATTTTTTGGAGGCATTGGCGGCTCATCAAGTAGTAGTTCTAAATCAAGTTCTAAGCAGTCGTCGCATGACGATTTGGAATGCAAAGATTCTGGAAAAAACGAAATATCTAAATGGAAATTTTATGATAAATTTTGGGAAGAAAAAGGAAGCGAAGCTTTTGATGAATTTGTGGCTCAAAAAAAGGCTCAAAATAAAGAAGAGGAGCAATGAATTGGGGCGCTTATCAATTTCCGAAAAATCTGTTTATTTTCAAAACAGACATTGAATCATTCACGCAAATACAATTAGTGAAAGAGGCGTTTAAAGCTCAACAAGCCATTACAAATTGGTCGGTTGACATTGAAGATATTGATTCTGTTTTGCGGGTAGAATTCAAAAATAATTTATTAGAAAAGGACGTGATTTCAATTATTAGAAAAATTGGCTGCAGTTGTCAAGTTTTAGACTATTAATAAGTGATTTACTTTGCTAATATTTGTCGCCATGTTTTTAAAGAAGCTCTGTCATTCCCGTCCTCGTCTTGCAGGCCAGTATCTCTCCAAATTTTGCCTAAATCCTTTACTTCATTGGGGAACGTCTCCCATAACGCATCATAATCTCTATGTGCCCACCAAATTATAAATTTATAATTTTTGGTATGGGCATTAATGAGTAATGCTTCTAGATATTCATTTTGCTCTTTTTCATTACTTTCTATGTTGAGGTTTAATCCGTCAACTACTAAATCTTCCGCAATATGGTTAGTTTCAACAAAAGCTACAGGCAAAGAAGTTTTGCTGTGTAAAAAATCAAATGCTTTCTGAAAGTCATTTTTAGAATTTAACCCTTTAAAGAATGGGTAAAAACTAATGGCCGTAAAATCACCATTTGAAGCGACCTGATCGATTTCAGTTACATAATTCTCTTTATCAATAACATTTGGTTCGTACCAATTATGAAGAGTGACCGATTCCGCCATTTCAATATTGGGATATTTTTCTTTTAATTTGAATTGAATAGAATCCATCAGAGCTCTAAAACTTTCCCATTTTTCTGGGGTATTGTTTAACAGTTCGTTTGATTCGATTGCATACAGCAAATAAGTCGGCTTAAATGCATCTACCATATAGCAAACATGATTAAAGTATGCGGCTTGAATGGCACTATCATTTAAGTTAACATAATTTGGAATTGAACCATCCCTGTCTTCCATGATATCGCTTCGACCATTATTCAAAAAACTTATGGAGAGCAGAAGAGGCAGATTAGTTGGTTTTTTTGATAATTTATAATTTATTCCATCCACAAATTCTTGCGGTAACTCAGATCCACCTATCCAATTTTGCCATGGAATTTTATCATCAATATGCTCTGAATACACATCTCCATTAGCTTCAAGGAAATTGTAGGTTTCTGTAACATTACTTTCAGTTGTACCAAAAGGCCAAGTGCTAAAACCCATTTTGAACTGTCGGTTATCAATTACTTTTTTGGGCTTATTTTTGTTACAACTCACTAATAATATCGCTGTAAAAAAGAAAAAAAATAAATATCTCATTGTGCTTTTATGTTAGTATGTATTAAACAGTCGAAATAAAAGACAAATACCCTAAAAATTACTTGAAGTAGTCATCAAGAATATGTAGTTCAATTTTAATGTGCTCCAAAATGGCTTCTCCTCCTTCAGGACTCGAAGTCATGACCAAAGCCTCTTTAAGATCTAAAAATGGTAAAAGCCATTTATGCAATTCGTCGTGTGCTTGTCCAGACATTTTACAATTGGAAATAACTTTATTAGTTTGCTTTCCGATTGCATCTCCTAATAATTGATAATCTACTAATTCTGTGCCTTCATATGATTTTACCAGTTTTTTAATTTTCTTCAGTGGCTTCTCCATACCCTTGCTTATCTTCCACTTTCTACCATCATTCTTTTCTAAATCATGAGGCGTTTTAGTTTCATACACAACCTCTGTTTCAGATTCGGCCGGAATGGTGATATTTTCAATTGCTTGATCGCTTTCAGTGCAACTTACTGTAAATCCCAAAATTAATAATACTGTATATACTTTAGTTTTCATTTGGTTTGGTTTTTATTAATAATAGAAAACGGTCAGAAAGTAACTGTCCCCTTTCGGTAATACTATTATTAAAGTGACTTGTAGTCCAGTTATTCATTTCATTATCAATTGCTCCTAAAATATAATCTGCCATAATATTTGCTGGCAAATCTTTTCTGAAGACTTTTTCATTCTGCCCCATTTCAATAACCTCTTCCAGTCGGCTGTGGACCTTTTCTTTCAAATTTAATGATTGACCTTTATATTTTGGTTCAAAATAGAAAATTTTTGAATGAAGAATAGACACAAATTTCATATTACGGTTAGAATAAGAAAAGAAAAGATCTACAAATACTTTGTACTGGTCAATCGCATTTAAAAATGGATCAATTTTTGAAAATTCAGAATTTAATTCAAAATTTACAAGAGAAATTAGCCCAGTTATTATTTCATCTTTCCCTATAAAATGGCGGTACAAAGCAGCTTCAGTAAAACCCATTCTGTCAGCAATTTTTTTGGTAGTTAATGCCATTAAACCGTCAGTATGAATAATACTGGCTGTTGCTTTTAAAATGGCAATTTGTCGATTTGTGAATTGAATAATAGTGATTGTTAGTAAATACTTACTTACAAATATACAATTTTATTTTTGACAAAAAAAAGGAGCCATAGTGGCTCTGTTAATCAGGTATCATTTGTTTTTCCACCTCAACAGCATTTCTAGATTTTAAGATCTTTGAAAAATTAGTTTCACCAAACATTTCAGGCCAAATAAATTCTATTGCTCTGCAAAATTGATAGGCCTAGGACAATCAAATAAAGTATTTGGAGATATCCTATCGTTTTGGAACCTCTCATAACCAATATCAATGAATGAGATAGTCGGATTATTTAACAAGCTCCTACCCCAAATTCAGTTTTTTACTATGATTACTGTTAATTTAATTGTCGATAAGCACTAGGTGTTTGGCCAGTTTTTTTCTTAAACACTTTGCTAAAATGCTGTGAATATTCGAATCCAAGACTATACGCTATTTCACCGAGAGAAACTGTTGACCCGAGGAGTTTATTTTTTGCCTTACCAATCACAAAATCATGGATATGTTCTTGCGGACTTTTACCTGTTTCCTTACGGAGCAAATCCCCTAAATAACTGGCCGACATGTTCATTTCTTTTGCACAGTACAATACAGATGGCAAACTTAATTCCACTTGCTTGTTGAGGGTATAATATGTTTTCAATACATCCTCGAATCTGGTAATAAAGTCCTGATTTAAATTCGTTCGCGTATAAAACTGACGGTCATAATATCGAGTGCAATAGCCTAAAAACAATTCTAAGTTAGAAATAATGAGCGCTTGACTATGCTTATCTATATTTTGTCCAATTTCTGACTTTATTTTTTTTATAATGTCATAAAGGATTTGTTTTTCTCCCTCTGAAATATGCAAGGCCTCGTGGACTTCGTAGTTGAAAAAAGTATATTGATCAATTATTCTACTGAGCGCCGACTTGCGAATTAGATCTGGATGGAAAGCCACCATAAATCCTTCTGCATCCGAATCGATCTCTTCTTGATGAGAAATTACCTGACCCGGTTTCATAAAAGCTAAAGTACCTTCCTCAAAATCGTATGTATTTCTGCCATATCCAATTTTACAATTAGCCCCACTTTTTACCCAAATCTGAAAAAGATCAATTCTAATTCTGGTATCATTATCTATCTGACTATTCTGCATATCTCCATATGACACGACTGATATTAATGGATGAGTTGGTTTTGGCAAACTCATGATTTCGTGGGCACTTGAAATAGAATCAATGACAATAAGCTCTTTCATCTACTTTTTTGGTTTTAATATTCCTTCGTCAACTAATAATTGAAATGAATCAACCATTGACTCTTTTAGCGGTCTAAACTGCAAATTTAATTCGTTTTTAATTTTCGAATTATTGGCTTTGAAAGGAATATTGACATTATTACGGATATACTTTCTAGAAAATAGCTTATTAACCATTGGTCCTATTGCAATTAAAAGCCATTTTGGTAGGGCTTTTGAAGGGATAGGAAATTGCGATCCAAAATCATCAGACAGAGTATTAGCCATTTCTAAAAAATTAGTGTTGTGACCAGATGTGATGTAGCGCCCTTTTGCATTTTCTGTAAATCCAGCCTTGTAATGTGCCTCTGCAACATCCCTTACATCAACGACTCCAATACCCATTTTTGGCACTCCCATTTTCATGGTACCATCTCCTAATTGCCGTAAGACATTATAACTTTCAGACGTAATTGAATGTGCATTTAAAGCAGGCCCCATCACAAATGACGGATTAATGGTAACCACATCCCATTGATTCTGATCTTTTTCCATAGCCCATGCTTTTTTTTCGGCTAAAGTTTTTGATAAAGAATAAGGCTGATAATCTATTGATGCCGTTGTATTCCATACTTCTTCGGTTAATTCACCATTTGGTGCATCCTGGCAATCAATGGCATCAGTATACATTGCAGCAGCGCTACTTGTTACCACTACACGTTTTACACTTGGCGTACTATTAGCCGTATCTAAAACATTGGCTGTCCCTTGTTCAGCTGGCTCAAGTAAATCTTTTTTCGCATCTTTTATCTCTAGTGCAAAAGGTGAAGCTGTATGGTACACCAATTCACAGTCTTTCATAGCTTCAGCATAAGCGTTTTTAGTCATTAAATCAGCTTTAAAGAATTTCAAGTTTCCTTTTGCTGCTTTCGCGATTTCGGACAAATGCCCTACTTTTGCTTCGTTTTCCGGATTTCTAACTGCTGCATGAACTGTTAAACCATCTTCTAATAATCTTTTCACTAACCAACTTGCCACATAGCCGTTGGCTCCAGTTACCATTACAGGTTTTGTTTTATCTATCATTGTCATAATTCAGTTTTAATACTACAAATTTGCAATGGTTTGGGCAAATAAATGTGTACAAATTGCGGATAGATGTATCGATTTAGAGTTTATTTCTTTTTCCATTTAGAAATCTTCAATTAATCAACTGGTCTTACCTGCCGATCATTATCTAAAAACTGCGGACAGGGATGGTTCTGTATTTTGACAAATTAGTTTTTTCGACAGTTAACTCATAATCACTAAAACTGTAAGCCGAACATGAGTTATTGCTCGCTTCAGTTGAAGACAAATAGATAGTTTCAGACCAAAAATATGGGTTTTGCAAGTTCTTATAAACGGCGGAATGAATTAATTTCAGCTCATCAATAGACGGCATATAATAATCACTAAAACCATTTTGGGTGTAATTCTGACAGAAATCTGCCAAATTACCGGTACCGCAGGTATTTACTATTAAACTAGTATTTGCCTGGCCAGTTCCTATTTCAATTCCGGTTCCCCCAACCAACACATTTGAGCAGCCCCATGATGCCGATTGTGTTAAAAAATTTTCAGCCACTTCTATCCCTTCACCGTTTGAATCTATATATATAATTTGTCCACCAGCAGGGCCACAACCCAATCCTAAACATGGCACCAAAAAACTCTGAACAGGTCCATATTTTACAAGACCATTATGTACAGAAAACAGCCTGTAATAGTAGGTTAAACCTCCTTTTAGCTGATTTAGCTGATAAGTATGGGTTTCAGAATTACTTTGATCGATCAATTTGCCAAAAGAACTATATTGAGGGTCATAATAGTTGCTGTAAGAATCGATTTGTAAAACAGTGTCGAGTGAATATAACAAACCTCTGACTTCAACATTAACATCTGCCTCAATTGTTGCCTTAATTAAAGTATTATTTTGAATGTGACTGACATTTGCAGCAAAATCAACCTGATAATCGGTCTGCTTTCCACAGCTAATTATTAAAAAAAGTAAAGTAGTTACAAGGACACTTTTTATTTTAAAATATATTTTCTTTTTCATTTTGAATCTAAGGTTTACTGGACAAAATTACAATTTAAAAAACCAAGAGCACATTGGCACTGGAAATGAGCGAGAATCACTTCCATTACTTCCGTAATTAAAACCAATAGAACTGTATTGAATAACGCCGGCTAACGCCACCTGAAAAGCTCGACGGTCGGAACTTTGAAAACGCATCCCTGGCATAAAAAAAGAGGTCACCTCAGTTCCTGAATTGTATATTGAAGGCGTTGCTATTATATTGCCATTTTCATCCGTAAAGCCATAGCCGTTTGTAAAGTAGTTTCTTCGTTCAGAAATGGCAATCATTGAATCAAAAATAAAACTGGCTTTTTCACCAATTGGGAAAATGCCTCCTAATCCTGAAACAGAAGCAAGTTTAAAATAGCTACCAGGTGAATTAAAATCTCCTCTAAACCCTAAATCGATATACCCAACTCCGCTATTTAAAGTCATATTTTTTCCTGCTTCGCCATAAGTAACACTACCCCAATGCAACCCACCAAAACCTCTTGCTTGATTAAGATACCCTGAACTCAACATAATGGTTCCGAGAGAAAAATTAAGTTTTTCATTTTTTGTTGGCACCGCATATTTAAGTGCTAAACCAACCGGAGATGCCAACCATGTCGCCATCACACCAACCGACAATCTATCAGAAACAGAAAAATGGACTTCAGGACCATACAAATGAACCATGCCATAATTATCACCTTTTTCCCCCCGTAGTGCATTATTGGTAAAATAATAGCGTGTTTTAAAAGGGCCACGTTCACGGTAGTTACCCGACAGAGTAGCTTCCATTTCATCAATTGGCTTGATAGATTTGATATCAGATTTACTAATGTATAAATCTCCTATTGTTTTAGTTCTTAATAAAATTTCGCGGCCGTCGTCTTTTAAAATCTGACCAATGTATTCTGATTTGTCGTTTTTTGTCACCTTGAAGTAAGGCTTGCCTTCTATTTCAGTTGAATCGGTATTTACCTGAGAGATAAGAGCTGAAGTAAATAATAAACTAAAACAGAACAGCAGTATTTTAAAATTCATAATATAGGTTTTTATCAGACTAAAGATACTCATAAATAACACCTTCAGAACTGACCTACCTGGTTTTTATTTGTGATAGAAGTCAGCTATACTGCCTTAATTACAATTCACTAAAGGTTAGTTGTAAGAAAAACGATTTGAATTGGACAACCTTTAAAATTTTCTTGGGTACCTAATAAAAAATGGAAAGATTGCGGAAAAATATATTAATTATTGCACTACTATTATCGCTTCAGGCTTGTTTTTGCCGCAAACCGGCAATCGAATATCAAGAAAACCCAGTGGAAAACGATTATAGAACTCCAGACTACAATAAGCAGTTTTAGCTTTCAATCATCTACTCCTTCACCACTCTTTGCGTCAGTATTTTATCATCAGTTTTCAGTTTCAGAAAGTAAATGCCTGTCGGCACATTTTCTAAATGTTCAATTCTATTGTTTTGAACTAATCCTGACTTTATCAACTGCCCCGAAATGGTAATCAGTTCAAATGCTGTTCCGTCTGAAATTGTTGGTAGATTAATGCTATTTTGAATCGGATTCGGATACATTCTGAATCGATTTCCATCAGCTTCAGTCACTTTTGAAGTACCTACCGAAAAAGTAAATGTTGAATCGTCATCTGGAATTATACCAGCTGTACATGGAGCTGGTGCGGCACCTGAAGTTAAATTAAAATCAAAAGAATAATTACCGTCTGCCAACGGATTTATTTTAAAGGTGTCCACTATGCTACAAATTGCGGCAGCTATACCTAAGCAATGGTGCGCATTTGCAGAAATAGTAGAACCGTTTACAGAAAATGACGCATCAGACAGTTCGCAATTTGAGCTTGTAAATCGGATATCAGCATAAACATAAATTGTATCTGTACTAGTTGGATTCTGCGGACTGATTGAAAATCCTATAATTGTACCCTGCGCTTGTGAAACACAAAGAAAAGCTATGCAATAAAAAAAAGTAATTATATTTTTCATAGTTCAGGTATTTATTAACAAGATGCTTTACACTGAAAAAAGGTTGCGTTTAGGTGAAATCTATACGCATGAGGCTTCAAGTTCTTCCAGAATAGCCGCAACCTCAGCCACCAGTGATATTTTTTTGTCCGAAGCAGGAGGCAGCTATGGATTAGGAGTACGGCAGTATTTGTAATGGACGCAAAGCCCCAACTTACTATTAATCCCCTTTAGGTTCTATAATTTTGTTAATCTCGTCTTCCGTTTTGTCTAATTTTTCTCGGCAGAACTCTACAAGGGCTTTGGCTTCTTTTACTTTGTCGGCCAGATCGTCAATTTTGATTTCTTTTTTTTCAAGAAGTGCCACAATGCCTTGTAATCTATCAAGTGCCTCTTCGTATTTTAAATTTTTGTCTAGTTTCATTTTAATTCTTTTTAATTTTTTTAATCTCGCTACTTACCGTGCCAATTGACGTGGCAGTGGTCATTGTTTTACCAATTAAGTCTTTTTCTTTTTGATTTAAGTCCACCCCATCAATGGTTGAAATGGTATAGCCTACATCAAGCAATCTCTCAGGATTAAGCATCAATAATAAATCATTTAATCCGTCTAATTCCGTGGATCTATTGGCTAAATAATTGCCGGAACTAAGTATTAAACGGTCAGTTTGATTTGGTAAATCGGAGGTTAATGCCAAATGAACTGTATTAATACTTTGTAATTTTACTTGGTCTAATTTTAAATCTAAATCTGATTTTTGGTTTTGAACCAATTGTAAAAAGCCTTTTTGGATCCGGTGCGATTCACTATTCAATTCCCATTGGTATTCTAATAATGCTTGCTTGCTGCCGTGCAATAGGTATTTCTGAATATAATTGAATTCGTCTTTTAAGCCAGCCACCATGCTTCGCGAAAGATTTAAAATGCCGTCAAATCCTTGCTGTAATTGCGCCGAAAATGTACCGATTTGAATGTATAAAAATTCTGCTGCTGCGGTTGGTGTAATGCACATTTTACGACAAACTAAATCAGACACTACCTCGTCGTACTCATGCCCAATGCCTGTCAGAACTGGAATTTTACTTTGGCAAATGGCTTTACTTAACTCGTATTCGTTAAACACATTTAAGTCCATTTTTGAACCGCCTCCACGTAATATCACAATGGCATCCACATTGTATTGTTGGGCAGATTTTAAGGCTTTAATTAACTCTATGGCTGCTTTATCGCCCTGAACTAAACTCGAAAACTCCTTCACTGTAAAATTTGTATACACAGAATTAGATTGCAGCTTGGTTAAAAAATCACGATAACCCGCTGTACCTGGCGACCCTATTAAAGCAATGCGCTTAGCAATAACGGGTAAATACAATGCTTTTTGCAAATCATAAATTCCCTCTGCCTTTAATCGTTCAATGGTTTCTTGCTTTTTCCGTTCTACCTCACCGTACGAATAGGACGGATCCACATCAACAATATTTAATTTTAACCCATATATTTTATGGTATTCAATCCGCATGGAAAGCAAGACTTTATTTCCTGCTTTCAGAATTTCAATAATATCGTTGCCAATATTGGCTTTAATATTTTTGTAAGTCCCTGCCCACAGTGTAGCGGTCATTAAAGCTGATGTTTTATTATTAATGGTATCTACCAATTCTAAATAATGGTGTCCGTTTTTTTCGTTCGACTTGGCAATTTCTGCCACCACCCAATAATTAACCGACCCAAAGTGTTTTAGCACAAAGTTTTCAAGCGAGGTGGTGAGCTGAGTTAGGGTGAATATTTTTTTTTCGGTGTTGATATGGCTGTTGGTTAGGGGTTGTTGGTTTGACTGCAAAAATAAAAAGAAATGGGAGATGTTGAGTTTGTGTTTTTATGACGGAGGGCTGAGGGTGGCATGTTAAGGATTAAGAGGAGAGAAAAGAGCAGAGAGAATGTTGTGTGAATGGAATGTGTGTGTGTGTGTGTGTGGATAATAACTTAGATTAAAGTAGGTGTAATGTGCTAATATTTAATAATTAACTTTATATTTAACAGGACTATAAAATATATCTTCATGAAACTAATCTTATCCCTGCTAGCTTTATTTTTTTTTATTTCTGCTTATTCTCAAGACACCATTGTTAAACGAAATGGCAATATTGTGAGTGCAAAGATTGTAGAAGATTTACCTACGAGAATAAGATTTAATCGCTATTCAGATTTAGACGGGCCTGTTTATTCTATCAAAAAAGAAAAAATTGCAAAGATTAAATATGAAAACGGAGAGACCGTAATTTTTGAATTCCTTCCTGAAGTGAAAGCTGAAGAACAACTAAAAGAAATGGTGGAACAAACAAGTGCCAACAAAATAAAGTATATAACTGTTTACAAAGGTGATTATTACGAAGGAGATAAAAAAATTACCAAAAAAGAATGTATTGAAATTTTAGAGACCAACCCATTCTCATGGAATGAATTGCAGAGACGAAGAAATGTAAATAGTGCATCAGCCTCCTTGATTGTTATTGGTGCTGGATTAGCTGCTGTAGGTTTTTTTTGGGACTCTGACAATATGGTGACAAGCGGTGGTGGTTTAATTACTACTGGAATACTAGTTGGTCTATTTGCTCCAAGTCGGCTTTGGAAAGCGATTGAATATTATAACCGTTCACTGGAAACGGCAAACGCATAATTGATTATTTCAAAACATTTATCGAGCCATTGAATTCATGCATTTTATCGGTTGAATAATCACGGGCTTGAATAAAATAAACATATGTTCCTGTCGGAACCAATTCTCCCGAATGATAGGTCCCATCCCAAATTGCATCCGGATTAAAAGATTCCCATACAATTTCACCCCAGCGATTAAACAATGTAAGGTGAAAACTATACTGATCGATTCCTGACAAGTAGACTCGCCAGCCTGAATTATTTTGAATGGTTGAGGCATTGATAGAATTTGGAGCAAACACAACCACATCACTACTCACATTTACCACAGCTGATTTTGAATGTTCGCAGCCATCTTCGTTAAGCACTGTTAACTGCACTGGATAGGATGCTTCAATTCCTTTTGGAAACAATATTGTTGGACTTTCGGAAATGGAACCGGTAGGATTCGCGTCAGGGCCAAAATCCCACACCCAATCTGTGGCGTCATTTGAAGATGCATTTTTAAACTCGACTTCAGTATTATAAATGGTAGGAGCGTTCGGTAAAAATGTAAAATCAGCTTTTGGTGCGGCCAAAACATCAATATAGCTTGCCCAAGTTTTAGTATAGATACAGCCATCTGTGCTGGTTATACTTAAAATTACATCTTGCAAACCAGACTGTTTAAACTCATAGGATACATCAGAGGTACCAATAACTGATTTTACTGTTCCGTCAGAAAAGGACCATTCAGATTCTGCAATTTGACCTGTCGATAAATTTGAGAACTGCACATTAAGTGGCACACAACCTTCGGAAATATTGGCCTCAATAACTGGATCAATATTCACTGGTTTAGTGATGGTAAACTGATCGAATAATTCGCAGCCAAAATCATTATTCACAATCACATCATACGTGCCTTCGCAAAGGTTATTAAACAAACCTGACACAGAATAAGTGGCGCCATTATCAATTGAAAAATTCACCAAATTAGTTCCTGAAATAATTGCGCTTCCGTCGCAAGAACCTGTGCACGATTCATTTGCAAATTGAATTGGATCTAAAGCGGGTTCGTCAATAATGTCAATCGACACAGCCACAGAATCTCTACATCCAAAATTATCTTCAACAACTAAATTATAAGTAGAAGGTGCATTGGGTGCTAAATTCAAAATAGGTAATGCTTGGAAATTTGTCATTCCTGAAATTCGATACAAATATGGTGCTGTCCCTCCTATTGTTGTCGTTCCTAAGCTGACCGCGCCTGTATTATTTTGACATTCACTATTCGCCAATTCTACAGTATTGATTTCTGGTTTATCATCAAAAATGGAATCCAGCGCAGTGTTTTGACAGCCAAACATATCGGTTACTACTATATTATATTGTTGCCCGGCCTGCGCACCGCATAGGGCATTAAAAATATTGTTATTCTGAAAGGTTAATCCGCCGTCAACAGAAAATTGATATGGGCCTGTGCTGGCCGAGGGTTGAATATCAAGACTTCCATTACAAGCATTACAGGCCGAATTTGTTCGTGTAGAAGCAATCACTGGTTCCAGCACAACAATATCGTTAGTGATGTTATAAACGCAACCCGACACATCAGTCATATCAAGCGACAATTGGTAGGTTCCTGGTGCTGAATAAGCGTGCGTTGCATTTTGAGTCGTTTCAACCGGACTTCCATCTCCAAAATCCCATTCTCGACTAACAATTCCACCAGCAATTACTGATGAATCGGCCATAGTGTAGGCTTCATTCACACAAATTGAATCTTGTGATAATTCAACTAATAAATCGGCTTGAATGCAGAATTTTTGCTCGTTATTTAAACCACCCGTCGAAGCAGTGAATCCCCAATACACGTTGGGGTTTCCACTAAAAACCGTATTCACAATATCAGCCACAACTGTTGCATACAAAACGCCATCAATACTTACGGTTAGCTGTGTGGAAGGTGCATCCCAAACAACCTGTAAGTCGTGATAGTTACAATCTTCTAAATTGGGTAAAATAATGGGTGGCGTTAAATCATCTGGACTCCCATCATGTGTATTATCGCCATTCGTTTGAACCGTCAGATGGTCGGCAACAGGGTCGGAATCGAGACCATTTTGAAATGTATCCATATAAATTCCTAATGCTGGTGAAACGCCCGACATTCCCATACCTCCACCAACAGTTCCAATGGTTGTACCTACTGGCTGTAAAGCAAATACCATTCCGTCGGCACCACTATTACTGCAGCCCAAAAACACATCAAAAGTCATGTCAAACGAATTGCTTAAATCAATTTGGCTCGAATTCCAAACCGACCCGACTTGCGAGTTTAAAGCATTGGTTAAGGTATAACAATCACAAGATGTTGAAAAAGCATTTCCATTCACTACATACGGTGATTGCCCATAGCAAACCATGCTAAGCATCCATATGCTTAGGATCACTGTTGTTATTTTGTGAAGAGGCATCATTAATAAATTGGTGCTTTCCAGCAAATATAATGCTTATTGTTAAAAGTACAATATTGTGAAGTATTGAGTAGTTAGTATAAAGACTTTTGCATGCTGGACGTTAGATACTAGAACGCTGCGCTACTAGATTCTAGATACATGACTTAGGACATAAGACTTACGACTATAGCTTAGCGTCAGTTCGGCCCGATAGCTATCGGGAGTCCTGATGTTTTAGTCGGGATGTATCGAGAACAGAGTGGAATCGAAGCAGTGGTGATGCTAAATAATAGATATAGAATGTTGCTCCGTCAGAGCTAATCCGATTTAATGATACGCATGGTGGATTAGGTTTGGAGGTATTGCTACACTTCAAATTTAAAGTCTACCAGTTCTTCTGAAACTTTCCATAGCTTAGCAGCTACTGCTTGGTCGTAGGCTCTTGGTTTGGCTTTTACCTTGGCTGGAGGGCCCTTCATTTCTTGAAAGCCAATTGGTCCAAAATAATCGCCATTTTGCACATCTTCGTCTAATGCTGCCATAATTGATGGTAATGCGCCTTTAGCAGGTTTATGGGTGAAGAATGAAAAAATTGGCATTAATAAATAATATGGAATTTTAGGAATATGTCGGCCTAAATCGGTGGTTGATACGCCCGGGTGTGAAGCCACTGACAATGTGTTTTTACCAGCCACTTGCAATCGTCTGCTCAACTCTTGAGTGAACATTAAATCTGCCAATTTACTTTGCGCATAGGCTTTGAATTTAGAATACGATTGTTCAGAATGTAAATCTTCAAAATCAATGACACCATTTTCATGCGCTTTGCTGCTTAATGTCACTATGCGAGAATTTGGTGTAGTATTGAGCAGATTCATTAATAGCCCAGTGAGTAGAAAATGACTCAAATAATTCACGCCCATTTGGCTTTCAAAACCATCTTTGGTTTTTTGGTACGGCGGAATCATGATTCCTGCATTATTAATTAATAAATCTAAACGGGCATGATCGTTTAAAAACGCTTTTGCAAATGCACGAACTGACGATAAATCCATTAAGTCAATCGGCAAAAAAACCAAATCTGCAGTTGGAACTGACTGCTTAATTTTAACTATGGCCGCCTCTGCCTTTTCAGCACTTCGGCAGGCCATTATCACTTTAATTTCCTTTTTTGCAAATTCCAAAGCGGTTTCAAAACCTAAACCTGTGTTAGCTCCAGTTATAATGGCCACTCGTCCTTTTTGGCTTGGAATGGCATTTAAATTGAATGTTTTACTCATATTGTAAAGATAAGGGTTTTGATGGAGTTCGAATTTGGAATTTCCGACTGAAAAACTGTTTTATTGAGTCTGTTTATTTCTAATAAAAAGTAGCAATAGCAACGAAAGAAAACTACAAATGAAAAAACCCATGAAAATTGGAAGTGCTGAACCATCAATAAACGACCCGACAAAAATGGCAATGGGAACCGACAATAGCGTAGAAACAAAACCATTTATTGCAGCCCCTATTCCTGCAATATGACCAATAGGTTCCATAGCCAAGGATCTAATATTTCCAAAAATAAAACCGAGCGATAAAAATTGAATGGCAAAAAATACCATAATAATGGCTAAATGTGGATTGTCAGAATTATAAAATAGAAGGGTGTAAATGGATGATGACACACAGAAAACGATTAAAAAGAAAGTGGAGAGTTTTTTCATTCCAAACTTAAGCACCAACGAACTGTTTAAAAAACTGGCCAATCCTAAAGAAAATGCCAATGCTCCAAAAATATATCCGAATTCTTCTGCCAGTAAATACTGATCTTGAAACACCTGTTTTGAAGCACTTAAATACACAAAAAATGCACCACCAATCAGGCCCGAAATAAATGTGTACACCACAGAAATACGCATTTTAAAAAACACTTTTGCCCCGCTATTAAACAATGTTCTAGAAAACTCTTTTTTATTTTCAGTGGTTAGGGTTTCTTCTTGGCGCCATGCAAACCAACCCAGTACCAATAATATAAAACCGATTTGAAACCAAAATAAATATTGCCAACTATAGTGGTTTAAAATAAATTGCCCTAGCAAGGGCGCCACCATTGGCACAATAATAAAAATAGCCGCAATAAACGACATGATTCGTGCCATCCGATCGCCACTATACGAATCTCTGATAATGGACACACAAATGCTCCGAGGGCCCGATAGACCAATACCTTGTAATACCCTCCCAATGAGCATAACAGTTAAGGATTCTGCCATGATACAGATTAAACTAGCCACAATAAACGTTAGAATTCCAGCATAAACCATGGGTTTTCGACCAAAACTGTCCGATAAAGTGCCCAAAAACAATTGCCCTACACCCAACCCCACCAAAATCATAATAATGATTAATTGTAAATCATTAGCCTCTGTTACATTTAGACTCGCTCCAATATAGCCCAAGCCAGGCAAAACCGTATCAATAGCCAAAGCCGCATTAGCCATTAAAAATGCCATTAATGTGATGAATTCTAATTCTGACTTTGGTTTAATATTGGTTAGGGCTGGTTTGATGGTCTTGCTTTTTTTGTGGGGTGCAAAGGTAGGGAGAATAGTAGCTAGTATTGAGTATAAAGTATAGAGATTTTTTGGTTTGGTTTTTTGGTTTGGAGTTATTAGTTTGGAGTTAGGGGCTTTTGGTTTTTGGTTTGGAGTTAAGGGTTATTAGATTTTAGACATAAGATTATGGATTAAGGTCAGTTCGAGTGATTTTTTATTTAGCGATAGCGAAATGAAAAATAGTATCGAGAACTCAGTGTAACTAATCATTGTCGCTTGTGGCTTCGAGTCCATTCAATTACTTGTCAGCAATTAAATCCCAGCTACCGCTTTAATTATCATATGTTTTGTACCCCTGCTAAGAGTCCCCTCACGGAGCTCACCATACCACAAAAAACTCAGTAAAACGAAGGCACCGATTTGACTTTTTTGGTTTTAAAGAAGGGTAGGTGCCTGAGGATTGCATAAGTAGTAACCTATGCAATGGACTCGAAGACCCGGGTTTTAGACCTCTACTAGCCCGTTTTTTATAGCGTACATTACCAAACCTACTCTTGATCTAACTTCTAATTTATCAAAAACAGAAGCACGATAGCCATCAATGGTTTTAGGACTCAGACACATGGTATCGGCTATTTTTTCGTAAGTATCTTCTGAGCAAGCTAGGGCAATAAATTTAAGCTCTTGACTACTTAAATTATTCCCGTTTTTTGAATGACCTTCAGG
>JBGCGA010000030.1:0-11729 GCA_045110285.1 Crocinitomicaceae bacterium
AATGATTTAGCAAAACCAGACACAATTTATCAAAACGGTAAATCTATTTCGGAATTGGAATTCTTCAATAATACAATTGCTTTTACAGAACCTGGTGGCAATTTACAATTATTGGATATTACAAAAAAAGAAATTACAAAATCTGAGAGAATTCATCCTCTTGGCACTTTGGGTTTTGGGTTTAACTCATCTTCCAACAAACTGATTGTGGCCAGTAATGACGGAAAAATAGCGATTTGTTCGGCAAGTGATTTGACTGTGTCTGAAACAATAAAAACTGGAAGCATTTTAACTACAAGCTTTTATTCGCATCCAACGAATTCAACCTTTGTTGTGGCAACTGCGGCTAAAACCATTAAATTAATGAATACTAAGGGTGAAACCATTACTGAATTTAAAGGGAAAACAGATGAAAATAAATCACCTATTTCAGGCTTATGCATGTCACCGGACGGTTCTTTAATAGCCAGTTCAGGAACAAGTTATAACGAAAGTCTAAAAGGAAGAAAAGCCAATAGTGTTATTAAAATTTGGGATGGTAAAAGGGGAATTATCAATCAAACACTTGAGGGACATGTCAATTCAATTATCACATTTGACTTTAATCCTGCAAACCAAAAAATGGTGTTTTTAGGTGAGGATAACATCTTAACATTTTGGAATTTAAATGCTGCTGAAAAATTTGGTGATTTTACTTTACCAAAAGCAAAACGAGAAATTCCACCAAGAGCAAAGCAATTGAATTTGAAAAAAGGTAAAAAACTATTAGACAGAGCCCTTAAAATGGCTAGTGGCGATTTAAGTGATATAAAAAGAAATACAGATGCTAAAAGTATTGGTACCACCGTACTAAAAAGAACGTTTGCCGAAAAAGACATCATCACTTATGCGAATAATGGAAAGTTTTTATTCACTAAGCTACAGAATGACGAGATTAGGCAATATGATTTACAGAATAGAAAGCCAGAAATAAAGCAAACTATCTTTTCGTATCAACCGGTAATTAATGGGTTTGTAATTAGCCCCAATGATGAAATTATGGCAGTATACGGAACAGGAGATTCAGCGGTGTCCATTATAGATTTAAATACAGGACAATTTATTAAAAAGCTATCTACTCCGGGACCAGAGTCTGAAAAATTAAGTTTAATTGTTGAAGCTAAATCTGCCGCTTTTTCGCCAGATGGAAAACACCTGGCAGTTTGCTTTAATAGTAGTAAAACTTACGTTTTTAGCACCAGTACATGGAGACAGGAATTTGAAAATGCACTAATCGGAAATCTGGGTTATGCAAAAGGTGCGTACACAAACTTTACAGCTGACGGCAAACATTTAATTGTCAATACAATATCAGGTCTAAAAATGTTTAGCACTAATCCGTTTGCCATATTCAGTGAGGGTACACTACAAACCAAAGGCTATTCTTTACCAATCAACAAACCTTGCAGCTATGTTGCTATTATTAAAGACGATAGGTTATATTTTGAGCACCTTATCACTAAAAAAGTAGTAAAGAGTATTGCTGTGAAGCCTTATATGGTTTCACACGTTTCGGCGAAAGCAGATGGAAAAATTGGGATAACATTAATAAATGGACAATTTTTTATTTTAAACCCCGACACAGGGGAGGACGATATTATGTTAGTGAGTGAAGGTGACAATTCTATTATAAAAACACATGAAAATTATTACAAAGTAAATAAAGAAGGATACGACTTAGTGACTTTTAGAATTGGTAACAAAGCGTACCCTTTTGAGCAATTTGATGCCATTTATAATCGGCCAGATTTGGTACTAAAAAAACTAAATTGTACAGATGACGCTTTAATGGCTCTATATAAAAAAGCGCATGAAAAGCGGTTGTCTAAAATTGGAATTTCAACTGCTTCAGCAAATGATTTAACGAGAGTACCGACCTGTAATATTGAAAACAAAAATGACTTGGTGGCCTTAACAAAAGAAAATAGCCTGAACCTAAATCTTAGTTTTAAGGACCAATCGGGATTAAACTCTTATAATATATGGGTAAACAATGTACCTGTATACGGTAAAAAAGGAAAGAAAATCTCTGGAACTTCTAAATCAGAATCTGCAACAATTCAGCTTGTATATGGCATCAATAAAATTCAAGTGGCAAGCAGAAATAAACAAGGAATAGAAAGCTTGCTAGAAACAGTATATATTGAGAATATTGCTGAAAAACCCGACCAAAAATTATACATTGTTACAGTTGGTACTTCAAAATATGAAGATTCAAAATACAATTTAAATTATGCTGCCAAAGATGCTAATGACTTGTCGACATTATTTAGTAAAAACACCAAGCAGGTGTATTCGTCTGTTTTATCAAAAAACATAGCCAATGAGGCAGTTACAAGTGAAAAAGTGAAAACATTAAAAACATTTGTTTCTGCTGCTGGGATCAATGATGTTGTCATTGTTTTTGTTGCGGGACATGGTGTCTTGGATGAGGCTTTTGACTACTACTTTGCCACTCACCCAATGGTATTTAATAATCCAAGGTTAAAAGGTTTAGTGTATGAAGATTTAGAAAGCTTATTAGATGGAATTACAGCCAAAAGAAAAATTCTAATTATGGACACCTGCCATAGTGGTGAAATTGATAAAGATGATGTCTTCTTTTCAGAGGAAGACTCTGCTCCTGCGGATGAAGATGTTAGTTTTAGATCGGCTGGAGATGCTGTAGTGAGCAAATCTGTTGGGGTTAGCCCTTCAAAAGTAATGAATGAACTATTTAATGATTTAAGAAGAGGGACAGGTGCTACTGTAATTTCGAGTGCGGGAGGTACAGAATATGCGTTAGAAAGCGACGAATGGAAAAACGGACTCTTTTCCTACTGTATGCTTCGTGGTTTAGAAAAAGGCTTTGCAGACTTAAATGGGGATGGCGAAATTTATTTGTCTGAATTACAAACCTACACCGTTGAAAAAGTAAAAGCTTTGTCGCAAGGAAAGCAAGTGCCTAATTCAAGAATTCAGAATTTAGAATTGGACTTTAGGATTTGGTAAGTGATTACTTAATTTTTGCATGGTATTCAAATACATCATATCCATTACCATTTGCTTTAATCAACTGATAAGTTTCTGCAATTCTTTCTGATTGTTGAACTGTGTATAAACCTTCTGAAATAATCAGATTCACTATTGTGTCATTCTGCAATCTGGTAAAGTGATGGTCAAGTATTCTCAAAAATTCGTCCCCCAGTGAATCTCTTTCAGATAATGAAAATAAAATGGAACAACTAAAACTGGTAATTACGTTTTTAGAAGTTTGAATGTGGAGTGCAGGAAGCCATTCAGCAGCATCATACGAAATTAAAGGCTCAGATAATGAATGAAAAGTATCAATTCCAGTTGAGTCAACTGTGTCATCCGGATCAATTTCGCCAGACCACCGCCAATCTATTAATTTGTCGCTGACCTTATAAGTCTCACCAAGTGCAATATTATACGTTTCGGTTTTATAATCTACTACATATCTAGGGATTTCAACATCTCGAATGAGGTTAATCTTATCAGCCTCATTTCCATAATTATCCTCTTGATTTCCGGAACAAGATAAAATCAAAACACACCATACTGCAACCAAATAAATAAGAAACTGTCTTGATCTAATATTCATTTTGTATTATATGATCTATTTATTTAACTCCTTAAACTTAAAATACGAATATGCCATTGGTACTAAAGTGATGATTCCTGTGATTATTAAAAATGCCGTTAAATTCGCTTGTTTTGATAAAATCATACTTAAAAACACCACTAAAATCCCTCCGATAAACCACATTACACCTGCCATTTTGTGTGTCTCTTTCCAAACGGTTTCGTTTTCTAAAGTCCAAGGCGTTCTGATACCTAAAAAATAATTGGCCTTAATGGTTTTAAAAAAGTTGCCAAGAACAATAAATAGTACACCAATTAATAGAATAATGTAGTTAGGATTGGCGGCACTCTCGTTTTTCGCAGAATAGATAATAAACAAAGACAGAACAGCCATAAATAAGGTGAGTAAAAACTTAATGGATTGAAATTTACCGCCCATTTGTTCTAGTTTCTTCTTAGGATCTAACTTGGGGATGACAAGGAATAGTAAGTATGTCACTATTGGCAGTAACAGAACTAAAATTGCTAGTTCAGTTTTACTTCCATACCTGTCTATATCGCCATTTGAACCCCAATGCATTGGCACTTTACTTGGCAATATATTCCATACATTTACCAGATAAATGACTGGCAATAATACAACGGCGATTAATGGTAATTCTTTTTTTAAGTTCATGTCTTTATTTTTTTAAGGTGAACAACCACTTTATTAAATCTTCTAAAATGGTTGTGTTTAATGAATATTCAACAAATTGTCCTTTCTTTAGACTAGTAATTAAATCGGCTCTTTTTAAAATATCGAGGTGATGAGAAATGCTAGGTTTAGAAATATTGAATTTATCAGCAATTTCACCAGCATTCATATCATTTTCTTTCAGCAACTCCACTATTTGCCTCCGAGTTTCATCATTTAATGCTTTAAATACAGCGTTCATTAATTATAATTAGTTATTTAGACAAATATCTAAATACTATTTAAAATAGAAAGAATTCTTTTAGATATTTTAACAAAAAAATCTTTCAGTTAGTTATTAAGAAAGGAATGAATAATAGTTATTTCAAACAAAAATAGAATCACTTAACCCCAACATACTTCTTAATCTCGTTCAGCTTCATTAGCGCCTCAACAGGAGTTAAAGTATTAATATCAATGGCTTCAATTTGCTCTTTAATTTGCATGAGCACTGGATCATCCAACTGGAAAAAGCTCAATTGCATGTTTTCGTCTTGGACTAATTCTTGTACATCCTTTTGGATGTCGCCAGAATGGGATTGTTCTAGTTTTTTTAAAACTGTATTGGCTTTGTCGAGCACTTTTTGTGGCATACCTGCCATTTTTGCCACGTGAATACCAAAACTGTGGGCGCTTCCGCCAGGCACTAACTTCCGCATAAAAATGATTTTATTTTGGAGTTCCTTAACGGACACGTTATAGTTTTTGATGCGTGGAAAGACGTTGGTCATTTCATTTAATTCGTGGTAGTGTGTGGCGAATAATGTTTTGGGCTGTGCTATGCCATTTTCGTGTAAATATTCAGTAATACTCCAAGCAATGGAAATCCCATCATAAGTACTGGTTCCACGTCCAATCTCATCTAAAATAATTAAACTTCTGTCCGATAAATTATTCAAAATACTAGCGGTTTCATTCATTTCTACCATAAACGTAGACTCGCCTGACGAGATATTATCGGACGCCCCAACACGCGTAAAGATCTTATCGACTAAACCAATGGTAGCTGAACTGGCAGGCACATAACAACCCATTTGCGCCATTAAAACTATGATGGCTGTTTGGCGTAATAAAGCCGATTTACCGGACATGTTTGGACCAGTGATCATGATAATTTGTTGACTATCGTTGTTCAACATCACATCATTATCAATAAAGCTTTCGCCAATTGGCAATTGCTTTTCAATCACTGGATGACGACCTGCTTTAATGTCTAACACCAACGAATCGTCAATGATTGGTTTTATGTAATTATTTTGAGTGGCTACTTTAGAGAAGGCTAATAAGCAATCTAGCCTAGCTAATAAAACGGCATTCTGCTGCACAGTAGAAATATAGTCTGCCATAGATAGAACCAAGTCGTTATATAACCTTGATTCTAAAGCATGAATTTTATCTTGCGCACTAAATATTTTAGTTTCGTATGTTTTTAGTTCCTCTGTAATATACCGTTCGGCATTTACCAAAGTTTGCTTACGAATCCAGTCTGGTGATACCTTATCTTTATGTGTATTTCTAACTTCGATATAGTAGCCAAATACATTGTTAAAGGCAATTTTTAAACTTGGAATGCCCGTTTTTTCAATCTCTCGATTTTTTAAATCTTCTAAATAGGCTTTTCCATTATTTAAAAGCGTCCTGTATTCGTCTAATTCGGCATTAAATCCATTGGCAATAATTTCTCCTTTCCCCACTGCAATGGCGGGTTCGTCACTCAATTCGTTGGCAATTCTTTCACGTAAAGCCACACAAGGATTTAATTGATCAGCTAATAATTGAAGCGGTTTAGATTTACTTTTTGCACAAGCATCTTTAATGGGTTCAATGGCAGTTAATGCCCTTTTTAATTGCACCACTTCTTTAGGGTTAATTCGCCCAGTGGCCACCTTCGAAATAATGCGCTCTAAATCGCCAATTTCGTTTAAATTAAAAGCAATATCATCTGTAAAATCTGGTTTGGCTAGCAATTCGGAAACAATATCCAACCGTTCTTGAATGAGTGTTTTTTCTTTCAAGGGTAAAATCATCCACCGTTTCATCATTCTGCTACCAGGCGGTGTAATGGTTTGATCTAAAATATCAATTAAAGTGGTGGCATTTTCATGCGGAGAATACAGTAATTCTAAATTCCGAACCGTAAATCGGTCCAGCCATACATATTTATCTTCCTCTATTCGGGCAATTTTTTTAATATGCCCTACTTTATCGTGTGCAGTCTCACTTAAATAATGCAAAATGGCACTTGCAGCAATGACGCCACAATGCATGGCTTCAATCCCAAAGCCTTTTAAAGATTTAACTTCAAAATGCTCGAGTAAATTATCTTCTGCAAAGTCTTTGGTGAATACCCAATCATCTAATTTATAAGTATAGGCTTTGTCATTAAATCGCTCTGAATAGTCCTTTTGCTTACTCTTTTCAAATAAAATTTCACTTGGTTGAAAGCCTTGAATTAACTTATCAATATAATCTGCCTGACCTTCCGCTACTAAAAATTCGCCAGTTGACACATCTAAAAAAGACACCCCAATACTTTGTTTTGAAAAGTGAAGTGCTGCTAAGAAATTGTTCTTTTTTCCCTCTAACACTTTGTCGTTATATGACACCCCTGGCGTCACTAATTCAGTTACCCCTCGTTTTACAATCGATTTCGTCATTTTTGGATCTTCTAATTGATCACAAATGGCGACTCTTAATCCTGCTCTTACCAATTTTGGTAAATAGGTATCTAAAGAATGATGGGGGAAACCAGCCAAGGCAATTTCTGCTGCCGTTCCGTTTTTACGTTTGGTTAAAACAATACCCAAAATCTTAGCAGCTTGCACAGCATCTTCGCGAAACGTTTCGTAAAAATCGCCCACACGAAACAATAGCATAGCATCAGGGTATTTTCCCTTTATCTGATTATACTGTTTCATTAAAGGCGTTTCCGCCACTTTTTTGATTGTTTTAGCCACTAGATTCTTTGTTTTTTAGGGAGTAAACGAAGGTATGGATAGACTGCGGTTTTTCCAATTTCTGAGAATCAGACTTTTCAACAGGTTATGAAGTACGGACGATTATTTTAATACTGTAACAGAACCACGCTCAGTGTAATTCTTATCGTTATTGATATCGTTGAAAGATATTTGCCAAATGTAAACATCAGGCATTACACTTACTGAATTATATTTTCCATCCCAGCCAATTGCCGCATTATTGGATATGAAAATCACTTCTCCCCATCTATTGTAAATCGTTAATTGGTAACTATTAGGATCGAAACCTGAAGTAAAAACTGGTTGAAAAGTATTGTTTACCGAAGAATTTAACGGCGTAAAAGCATTTGGCACATAGTAAAGGACTTCCTCAGCAATTGCAATGGTGGCAAATGCAGTATCTGCACAATGTTCGATTTGGCCAGCCAAATAAACTGTATAAGTACCCAATTTTGAATATTGATGAATTGGGTTTAATTCGGTTGAAACTGCGCCATCTCCAAAACTCCAATTCCATGTATCCGTATTACTTGACAAATTCACAAAAGATACCTCATCATTCACAAATGGTTGAGTTGGAGAAAAAATAAAATTGACGTTCGGGTTCGGAATAATATTGACATTCACCATCTTTGAAATTGATGAATAGCAACCATCAATTGTAATAAATTCGTAGGTCACAAAAAAGTTTCCGTTGGTTTTGTATAAATGTTCTGAATTAAATTGTGAAGAGCTCGTGCCATCTCCAAAAGACCATTCTTGCGACTGTATAGCATTAACAAAAGCTGATGTATTTTCGAATTTTACTTTTTCATTTCCACAACCAACAGTATCACTTGCAAGAAAACTAGCAACAGGCTGTGAGTACTGAACATAAATAGAATCGGAAGTTGAGCAAAACCCATCAACCACATCAACATTGTATTGATTTTCTGAATTAATTGTAATTGACTGAGTAGTTTCAAGCGTAGACCAAGCATAACTTCCACCTGAATAATTTGCAGACAATAGCAAGGTATTTGGATCGCAAATTAAGGTGTCGTTTCCTAGGTCAACGGCTATTTCATCAGCGCTAATCATAATACTGTCGGTGATTTGACATTGTGCAAGGGGCTCCGTAACAGTCACGAAATACAAGCCAGTATCAATTGCCTGAACAATTTGATTATTATCACCATTTTGCCATAAATAGGAAGCGCCAATATTTTCTGCACTTAATATGATAGTTCCATTACAGATAGCCGTGTCGTTTCCTAAATCAAGTTCTAATTCAATAAAATTAACGAGAATGGAATCACTTGCTGTGCACCATCCATCTGTCATTTCAAGCTCATATAATCCACTCGAATCAACCACAATGTTTTGGTTGGTTGAACCCGTATTCCAATTGTAATCGAGATTAGCTAATCCTGGGTCAATATTCAATGCTCCAGGTGCACAAATATTAGTGTCTGGTCCTAGATCAAACAACAATGGCGGTGCAGAAAAAACAACCGTGTCTGAGCCCACACAACCAGTAGCAATTTCGGTTACCGTTACATAATATTTACCTGTATCAGATGCCACATGAGCGGAGCCAACGGAGGCATCCTGCCAAACTAGAGAGTAACTTGCATCAAAACCTGTAATTAGAATGATTTCGTCAGTACATAAAGTACTATCATTGCCCAAATTTACCACAGGATTAGGATTGACAACTACATCAAAAATTGTACTATCAACATTTCCTAAAGTATCAGTAGCTACAGCAAGGTAAATCATGTCAGAAGTTGGGCATACTTGCACAGAATCGCCTGTAGCTAGCAAACCATTGTCCCACTGGTAAGTTGCTGACCCATCTGTTAAAACACTAGTAGCAATTAAGTTGATACATTCACCCAAACATACAGACGAGGAACTTACATATGGAGCAACAGATTGGTCGCAAATTGACAATAAGCTACCTGCATAGCCTCCAGGTCCCGATATCGTTAAACTTGTAAATCCTAGTGGAGCAATAATTGTAAAATCCCCTCCTCCTCCGTTAGAAATTGCCGTTGCGCCTAAACCAGAAGAAATGACATTTCCAGCTATTGTTGTAAAGCAACTTCCATTGTCAACAATAGTAGGTATTCCTCCGTTTGTGGTAAATGTAAAAACTTCGTTTCCTCCTCCTGGCGGCATTGTGCCAGCGCCGGTTAACATAATTATCAAATTATTAACAGGTTGACTAAAGGTCATGGTGTACGTAAAAACTCCAGTTTGCCCCAAATAGATTGAGTTTGCAGGAGTGGTATACAAGCCACAGCTAGTAAAAAGCGTAGGGTAAGTAGTTACTGAGCCTGTTGAAGTGGCTGTTACACTGATGCCACTAATTGTAGCGGGAGGCACGACACTATTACCACAGCTCTGCCCAATGCCAACTGGCAAGCACATTACTATAAATAATAGGATTAGTACAACTTTCATCTATCTAGTCGGAATTTCAATTGTATGACGTTCCGTTTATGTGAGCAGTTGCCAATGTACAAATTAAAAGTCTGAAAAACAATTTACTTTGATAATGTTACAAGCCATTTTTACATTAATCGGTTTTTACTATAAGATATGAAAACATCAATCTAACCTGTATTATTTTTTTTGAATTTTAAACCTCAAATATTTCAAACCATGATCGGCAATTGTATTTGCTATGCTAAATAATAATTTAGAGCTCCTGTGATAAATAAAAAAGCACCATCCCGTTGAATGGTGCTTTTGAAATTTAAATATTCTATGATTTACATTTTTATAAATTTTAAATTCCCTGTCATTTCACCTTCCGAATGCAATGAAATAAAGTAGGTTCCAGCCGATAGAGTCTCAATATTTAACTCAGCTCTACCAGAAGTAAAAGATAAGTTCTGTTCCTGAATTACCTTACCGTATATATCATAGATCATGATTCTCTGGTTCATGTTTGCTGTTCCATCTAAAATTTCAACAGTAATATTGTTTTGAGCGGGATTTGGAAATGCGCTTAACAATACTTCATCTTTAACAATTCTAATTATTTTAGAATGATCAATTACAGGTGCTTCATAAACTGGAAAATCAAACTTATAGTTAGCAGCCAATTCAGTCGACTTTGAAATTGACACAGCTAGGTTATAGTCTGATATCGATACATTGTCATTCTCAAGATATTCCCCAACTATTAAGACATCTTGCTCACTTAAAAATTCGCCTTTGGTAAACTTAAGAGATACCAGTTCTATTAGACTATGGTTAGGAATTAATTCCAATTTACTAAGTGCAACTGAATATGAGTCATAGTACTTGCTATACTCATACCAAATCTCGTTTCTATCCTCTTCGTTATATTCGAAGTAATCAAGTACTTCCACTAGGTAATTTTCCGTCATACCTTCCATACTTATTGCAGATAGAATTACATCTTTTGGATTGGTGAATTCTGCTGCATACGAAATGAATTCGCCTACTTGAGGTAATTGATAATTGCCATCAATACTCTCAAATACTTCTATAGGAGCCATATCGTTTCTGCAAGCATAATTTGGATTGAAATTTCCTTGGTTATCATAGTCAACTATTTGTGTAGCGCAAGAAGCTGTAGAATGCTTTATTGAACCATTGGTAACCATAACAGTTGGCGTGTAAGTAAATACTCCATAATTGCCGGCTATTGAAATTGCAGTATTTGAACTTATGTCAGTCAAATTATTTTGATTGCTCCACAATGTGTTCATACCTGGATTAGTATTTGTACCAATATCTCCATTCAATCCTACATTCCAGATTCCAACTTGAAAATTATAAAAGAAATTATTTCTAATTAAAGGCATATTGTTATTAGTACCATTAAGACGCAATGCAACATTAGCATCCTTTACACAATTAGAAGAGATAACTGATGGTTGTGTCATTCCAAGTGTTCTTATTCCCGCTCCTTGAGCAACTTCCATTGTAATATCGTTACATGTAATAAAATTTTGGGTATTTTCATAAAGATGTGCGTATATTCCAAAATCAGAAATATTTGTCATTATGTTTTCAGAAATATTTAATTGTTGTGATAAGCGCGTATTGATACCTAATTCGAATCCATCTATAAAATTATGAAAAACAGATACGTTTCTTGAACGTTGAACATCAATAGCAGTCCTAGTGTTTAATTCATCTCCGTTACTGTAAGCCAATGAATTATTACTTATTGTAACAATAGGGCCCAGAGCTCGATTTACAGTAATTTGCGAAGTAGATGATGTATTCGTTGAGTAAATATTAGTTAATTCCAATTCATTATTTTCAATAGAACTCATTGCTTGTGGCGTTGTTAAGATGATGGCATCAGTTAAATTTGTCATTTTATTTTCAGAAATTACACTTGCACCATTTACTATTTCAATTCCAGT